>JAYWFM010000176.1:0-1986 GCA_043778825.1 Planctomycetota bacterium
CCAATTGGCGAATGCACCCTCCCATGGGGCGGGGCGACTCGACAATTGACTCGCTGTCGTGGCATCGTGAAGATCGAGGCATGTTGTCCCGAGCGATTCAATTGTTCGCGTCCCAGGTCTCCCGCGAGTCTCGGCGGATTGACTCGACGGTGATCCGCGTGTTGTATGCGGGATTTGCGCTGTCGATCCTGTTCACGGTGGCTGAACTCGACCCACGAGAGGCGGGACTCGCGCTGCTGCGGGCGATGACGGTGGTGCATGCGGCGCTGGCGGTGTTACTGGCGGTGCGGCTGGCGGGCGATGTGGCGGGGGACCGGGCCTCGGGTGTGGTCGGGTTGTTGTATCTGTCCGGGATTGATTCGAAGTCGGTGGTGCTGGCGCGACTGATGCAGGGGACCACGGCGTTCCTCAGCGTGTGGGTCGTGCGGGTTCCGATTCTGGTGCTGGCGTACTCCATGCGAGGGCCAACCCTGCATCAGAATATTGCATTGCCGACGCTGCATCAGATATTGCAGGTCGAAGCCTTGCTGGTCGGGCTGTTCGGCATGACAGTCAGTGCGGGCCTGCTGGTGGGGCATTACGCACCGGATCGGGCCACCTCGCGGATGGTGTTTCTACTACCGCCGCTGCTCGACTTCGGGCTGACGATTCCCTCGTTGCTGGTACAGATTCTGCATTACTTCACCACGGTCAATGTGCCGCTGTCGGTGGAGTATGGCATCGACAGACTCGGGTCTCTGCGAGCGACATCCTGTCTGTTCCACTCACTGCGGACGCCCTACCCGTCGTCGGTCTATCTCTGCCCTCTGGTGCTGCAATGCGGGATCGCAGCCCTGAGCCTGTGGGCCTGGCGGCGGGTCTACTTCACCTGCCTGGATGAGGCGGAGGTGCCGCCCACGCCGGAGAACACCCCCCAGCCGCTGCGCCCCTCGCAGTCGATGTCCCGGCCCAGCCGACCGATCTGGGACGACGGGCTCGCCTGGCAGGCGTACTTCATACACACCAACGGAACACACAACGTCCTGGCCCGCTCTCTCTTGATCGGGGGCAGCCTGCTGGGGGTGATCGCACTGGTCTCGATGAACGAACCCAACTATCGCGAGTGGGGGATGGCGCTGCTCATCATTCCGACGGGGCTGATGATGTTCATCGGACTCGGCAATGTCAGCGCCTGCCTGCAAAAGGAGATCAAGGACCAGACCCTGCCCTCGCTGTTGATGACTCCGCATTCCCCACTCGAACTCTGCGATGGGTGGGGGCGCGGGGCGTGGAAGTTGATGCAGCCGGATCTGGTGTTGTATGCCGCGTGCCTGGTGGGCTGCCTGATTTATGACCCGATGGAATTGGCTCCGATCGTCTGCGGCGGGGCGATCTTGATAATGGCCAGTGGGCCGTTCTTTGTACTTTCGCCGCTCGTGCCGTTTTCGTTCACCGGGATACTGACCGGACTGGGGTTGATCGCGGTGGTGGTGTTGATGTTCGCCATCGCCATAATCACATTGGCGGTAGAACTACCGTGGCTGGGTACGTTGATTCTGCTCCCGTTGGCGTGGGGCTGGAACTGGTTGTGTCGCCGGATGATCCCGAACTGGTTTGCCAAGAAGCAGGAGGAATTGGTGTGACTCCCGATCACTTCATGCCTGAACTGCGAACTCCGCAGCGTCTCGACCGGGGCTTGGTGATTGTCCTCCCCGGTGTCGAGGGGTACAGCTATCTCAATCGCAGCATCGCCCGCGGGTTGGCCCGAGGAGGCGTCTCCCACGCGATCGAGATTTACGACTGGACCTATGGACGGTTCTGGCAGTTGTGGAGCTTGCGGTCTCGTCGTCGGCATACGGAGCAGGCGACGCTGCTGGCGGGCAAGATCGCCGCGTATCAGAACGAGTACCCGGGTCGACCGGTGCATCTGGTGGGTCACTCGGGCGGCGGGGCGATGATCGCGTATACGCTGGAGGCACTGGAGCCGGGGCGAAAGATCACCGGCGG
>JAYWFM010000177.1:0-11617 GCA_043778825.1 Planctomycetota bacterium
CCACCCGGCCACTCCTCGACGCCAATCTCAATTTCACGGTGTCTAGCGGCGTTCACGAGCAACTTGGCGACAGTGCTGCGATGGCAGTTGGCTCTGCCCTCACAACAGGGCACTTGGCAGCTGCAAAAGAACAGCAGGCGTTGCTTGTTCTTCGCGGATTCAATGGCGAGATTGAGCAGTTCATTCACCGTCTCTGGTTCGGCAATCTGGATCGGTGGGCCAGTGCGAGTCTCGATGCGCTTGTTGCCGAGTGATTTCATCCAGCGGTAGCGGTTTGGCCCCAGCAGCTTCTCAAACGCTGATCCCGTGAAGCCAGTCGCCCGGACTGCCCGCCTGAAGCGGATGTCCACGAAGATGGGCGGCTGAAAGCCTCGACAGGCTTCGACAGCATCCACGGTTTGCAGAAGCTGGGACGTGTAGCTGCCCCAGCCGTAGTAGCCGAACGAGAAGATGTCTGTCATTGGTATCTCAGTGGGTACTGTGTCGCTGCATTGTACCGCAAATCGCCCATATGTAAACGCAGAGTGTCTAGTATTCCGAATCGGAAACCGACTCTGGTTCAGGTTCTATGGCGACTGGTTCCTGCGCATCTGGGTCAGTAGCGGATTTAGCCTGGAAGTGCATTTTGCGAAATCCAAGACGGGCACGGGCTGCATCAATCAACGGGAACAGCAGCCGAACTGCGTCCCAGTCTTTTGGGGACTGTGTGGCCATTCGCTCAAAGTGACGACTGTTCACAGTGTCATTGAAGCTGCGGTTGGCGTAGAGATAGTCGCCAGGGAGTTTCACACCTGCTGTCTCGATAGCGCCCAGGATGTCATTACGTGCCCAATCGAATATCGGGTAAAACACCTGCTTGTCCTCAATCCACCCATCTCGCAAATTGCTGCGAACTGCACGCATCAGGTTGTCTTTGTAGCTTAGCCCCCACGCCAGCCACGCATGCGGGGCTTTGTGTTTGGCCCGCATCCATGCCGTGAGGTCGTCATGTTCGTATGTGAATTGACCTAGATCAAGATCGTCAATGAAGTCCTCATCCTCAATGAGCTGGTATCGCATGCTGCCGATGTATGTGAACAGATCAGATGGATAGCAGCGGTCGATTTCTACTCCAAACACGTCTTCGTAGTACGTTAGAGACTGCTCTACGAATGGTATCCCGGGGCACCCATCCTTGTGGAACAGAATGATACGGGGAAAGAACTCCTTGAGCCACAGAACAGTGGCAATGGAGTCTTTCCCCCGTGAAAAGCCAAGTAGCACAGTGTCTGTGCGCTGTGCTACTTTTTGGCAGAGTTCTCTGGATTCTGGTGTTCCGACAAGCATGTCTAGCCGCGACTGGCATCCCCCTTTCCAGCAGGCGCGGTCTTGGCAGCCGCTGTGATCGACTGTCCGCGAACACGACCAGCAGAGCCTGTAGTGCCGAGAGATGCCTTGGTGCGGCCTGCGTTGGGCTTGATCTTGGCCCCTGCCGCCTCCCGCGCTTTGATAGCAGCACGGATGTTCCGACCCTGGCTCCCCACCGCACGCTTGAGTGTGCCGTTGGAGGAGAGCTTAGTGACTGTGACGGGCTTACGGCCCTTGGCAGACTTCTTGTCCGTTTGCTTTGCGGCTCGCCTCGCCGCAAATCGGCGTTCCCTTGCATCTTGCGCTCGCTCACCTCCACCTGCCCGCTCACTTGCTCGTTCTGTTGCCATGTTCCGTCATCCTTTACGTGAGGTCTTCAGGCGGCAGCATCGCCATCGCCTTGAGTTTCTTGTCGAGTGGACTGTGAATTGGCCGCTGTTCGTTCGGGGTCACGGGCATCCCGATTCGAGTCGCCAGCGTCTGCCCATCGGCGTACATTCCGTACAATACAGGAACATCGGCAATCTGTGCAAGGAATTCTTGCTTCTGTTTGTGGCTTTGGAACACCAAACAGACATAAAAAGCCTGTTCCGCCTTGTCAGCACCACGTATTTTGGATTGCTTCCGGCGTTCGATGAACGACCTCAGCGCTTCGCTCTGCTCCTCCAGAATCTCTGTGGCGTCGTGCTGGTCCTTGTCGATGTCGGGGACGTATGCCATGCCCCCCAACAGGGCAGCGAGTCCAGCGTCTTGTATTTCGACGTTCGCCAGTAGGGCGTTCAGCTTGGCAGCGTCTGTACCAGCCATGCCGCCAATGGTGTCGTAGCTAGCCAGCAGTGCCTCTGATTCGGCCTCAGTCACATCGAGGATCAAGACAGGCACAACTGAGTCCCCAGACCGTTCTGTTCTGGCGTGGCCGTCAATAAGCATCAACCCATCCGCAGTCTCGCGGACAAGCGCCGCACCGGCATACCCAATTTGATTGAGCATGGACCCAATGGCGTTAAGTTGAGTCTCGTCGTGTGTTCGCCAATTCTTCGGATTCACCAGCAAATCAGATGCTTTGACGCGGCGCAACTCCTTCACCCTGTCACGAATGAGATTGGCTGGTTGTGGTACGGATGCGGGTTTCTTCTTGGCCATGTCTCACTGCTTCCGTTGTCGCATTGCTCGACACGCCATCGCCAAATCGCTCAGCTTGTCACCTACTGGCCTTGGGGCATCGAAGTTGATGTCTGGATTGGCCTTCCGCAGAATGCTGTCGCCGTGGCAGCACTTTGGCCAACAGTAACAGAGCAAGTCCATTTCAGCCAGTGCAGCCACATCGAGATGCGGTAGAATGTCACGCTCGAACAGACGGCAGACTTCGGCACGATCCCCATCGCGACCGATCACGTAGTCATTCCCGTACGGCGAACCCCTGCCAATGTAGACACACCCTACCGGGGCATTTCCGTGGTGCCTGTTGTAGAGGCGGGGGATTGGCGATTCCATATTCACCCCACCGCGATCCGATGCCCTACCGGTGATAGGACTTGCTGCGCAAATGCCTCACCGAATCCCAGTCGGGTGACCCGCTCCAATGTGTTGGGTACGAACGGTCTTATTCATCGTCGGCGTTTCCAGACATCAGACGGTAGCCTGCGAATCCGTACGCATTCAAGGCACTGCTACCGGATGACGCATTCTCCTTGGCAACCGCTGATGCAACGGACGCCTTGTAGACGATAGCCTTGTAGACGATAGCCTTGGCATCCATGCTGGCAATCAACTCTGGCACACATCGCCGCAGGCACGACTTACGGACGGCAGCAATGAATGCTTTTCGAGTGTGCGCATATTCGTAGAGTCCTGTGTGGAACTCCAGAAACGCCCACAGCCGCACTCGCATTGTCAGATGTGCCTCATGCTGTGCATGCACGCCGAGTGCCTTGGCAGCGGCAATGTCTCGCACTAGGCCAACATGCCACTTGACCAAATCGGACATCTCACGCTTCATGGCCTTCCCAATGCAGCCATGCAGGCAGTCCAGCCCTGCGAAATCGGCCACAACGTCACCGCGTCCCTTGTGATACGGATAGAGTGGGCCATACAGCAGCTTCAGAATCTCAAACAAGACGTATGCCTTGGCTACAGATTCACAGCAGAACACCACATAGGCATCGCCCATGAAATCGCTGACCAGTCTGCTTAGATCGTTGTACTTCCGCAGAAAGGCATCGTCGTATCGCCGCAGCGGGTAGACCAGCCCCTCGATCAGCATGTACGCCCTGAATACGTGTGCCGTGGACTCATCCCCATCGATCTTCAGGAACGCGGGGATGTTGGCCATGTCTCGACCATCAAACGGATTGGTTCCGGAAGGCACGAATTCGTTTTTGCTCTTGGGGGCTGCCTGTTCCAGCGTCCCCGTGATGGCCATTTCCCACGGGGATCGCGGAATGTCTGTGTGAATCGTCGATGTGGCACTCGACGCCAGAATCCAGTGCATTCCATTAGACTGCCCACCCAGGAAGGCGTGCCACATGCCGCCAAGGGCATCGAACAGGTGCTGGTGTTTCTTCCGCTGGTAGTCCGGTATGGCCTCATCCGCAATCCAATCACGCCGCACATCCATGATGGCGCTGATCGACTGGTACATGTACCGTACACGTTCGTCGTCACTGAGGCTCATGATCGCTTCTCCACTGTCGAGGTTTGGTTATTGTCTGGATTGTATTGTAGCACAGCATCAAACAGAAGTCAACCTACACACTTCCCAACCAATTCCAGAAACTTCTCACCCCCGTACTGGCCGCGCACAAGTTCCGTCACTGTTTCCAGCGGCAGCACTTCTGCTTCTCCCAGCTTGTGCGAATCCAGGAAACCCTGCACACCCAATCGGCAAGCGCCCGTGAGCAGCCTGTAATCGTTGATGGTGACTGTCTGCGTGCTACGCACGCGGGCAGTCACTTCAGAGACATCCAGCGTAGCCTGTTCGTACTTAAACCGCACATCCGTGACAGCTTCCCGAACTGTTTCCCCGTGCGCGGTCAAATCGCCAATGCGGGCCACGACGCATGGTTTGGCTCCGCCAAACCATGTGCATTGCAGGATTGTGGCTTCTCCACACCGTGATTCCTTGTGAACGATCATCGCATAGCCGTCCACAGTAAGCAGTTTCTGGCCTCTGTAGGTGCCCAGTTGCTGGTTACACTGAAGTCGTACGCACTTGATTTCCGCAGAATCAGGCAGGGTAGTGAGGCTTCTGAGGTAGAGGTCGCCACCAGCAGACAGCGTGGTGTTCTCAGGCAGGGTAGTGAGGCTTCTGAGGTCGAGGTAGCCACCAGCAGACAGCGTGGTGTTCTCAGGCAGGGTAGTGAGGCTTCCGAGGTCGAGGTTGCCGTCTACGACAAGCTCTCGCTTGTCGTTCAACAGTGATTCCAGATGCTTGATGCTGGCGATTGTATGACTGCTCATGATCGCTTCTCCACTGTCGAGGTTTGGTTATTGTCTGGATTGTATTGTAGCACAGCATCAAACAGAAGTCAACCTACACACTTCCCACTGTACTGCTGAATACCTCCCGCAGGACTACTACGTCCCGAACCAGCGCATGCCACCAGCCGTTTTGTGACGGTCGCGTGTCCACAGTCCATTCGGCGTCCAGCAAGTAGATAGCCCACTGCCTGCCGACACCCATTTCAGCAATCAGTCGCTTGCCGTCATCAATCGAGCGTACAGCCTGTTTCTCCGCATCGGGTATCGTGGTCATGATTCCCCCAAATCGTAGACAGTGACTGCGATTCCGGCCCCGCACAGATGCTTCTGAATCAGGGACTCAATCTTATCCCATGTACCACCAGCCAGCCCACAGCCAATGCGTGGCATGTGGACCGAGGCGTGTAGCAGAGCCGCCAGTTCTTCAACACGGCCCAAGCATCGTGCCAAATCGGCGTAGCTCAGTGGTACGGGATTGCCGCGTGATCGTAGTTTGTGCTGTGCAATCATGCTGACGACATAAAGCGACCCACCAACATTAGAAAGCTGCACATCGCCCAGACGGCTGGCTTCCATTTGCCATGATTTCCGGAAGGCCACTTCAGGCTGTGGCCATCGTTTGGAAATGGCCAACACAAAACCCCTGCCCCACGCACCCACATCGTTGCAGACATGTGCGATGAGCATCGGGCCGTCCCCAATTGGCTGTGTGGCGTCTCCGGTGACGTAGTTGATCGAGGTTGGTGTCATAGCGTCTTACCCACCCTACGCCGCTCTCCGTACATCTCATGCAAGACGCCGCCTTGTGGTGGAGTTGCTGTCATTTGCCGTGTTCTTGCAGCGTCTGCATAGGCAGAATCGCCCCCACCCAGCTTACAGTACCAGCGAAGCATCTCACGGCACATCCAGCCAATGTCACATTGGAGTTCACACGACATTTCGTCAAGGATTTGTCCTTTCCAAAGCAACCTGGCATGCCAACGAGTGCCTATCCGTGTCACACGGATTCTAGGCTCTATGACTACTTCGTTGTCGGACATAATGCCCCCATAGCCAGTGCCACCAGCCACGCTTTGTGTTCCGTGGCTTCGCAAATTGGACAGAAAAGCCGCCGGTGTGAATCGAACACACATTCTCTGTTTACAAAACAGAAGCTCTGCCATTGAGCTACGGCGGCTACTGCAAATCAAGGGGCAACTCTGCCATTCTCAACAAAATCTATTACGTGGGGATCGCCGCTCTTCCAGTGTGTCCAGCGCTCTCCTTGCTCCACGATCTCGTCGTCGCCCTTGATACGCCAACCCTTGGGTGGCGTGTAGTTCTCAGGTTGCCTTGCCATGTTCAGTCTCCTGCTTGTTGTGATGTGGGTTGGCTAGTGGGTGACTTATGTGTGTGTACTTACGCACAGGTTTCCCAATCGCGTCCTCTGTAGACCACCCTGCACGCAGACGCACCCACAGTGTTGTCACCGGCATGTCTGCATATTCTGCCCACTCCGCTATATTCTTCGTTACACCCTTGTACTCCAGTTGCTTGTTACTTCTTCGATTGTTTGCCTGCTCCTTGGATGTCGCCCACTTGCAATTGTCTGGAGAGTAGCCCAGCCAGTTCTTGATTCGCTCAATTGAATGCTTTGGTGACGGCCTTAGTCCCATGTCGGCAAGGAAGTTCTCGAACTTCTGCCACCGTTCACAGACAGTGATCCCGCGACCGCCATATCTGTGGAAAGCAGCATCTCCTTCGTACTGGCATCTTTTCAGCATATGCCTCCATACTCCATGCTCAGCCATTCTGCTACTGCCGTGAACAGTAGCCCGCTCCCGCAAACTGGCCCTGCCATCGCAACCACAACAGAGTGACCTACCACTGAGCAGGGCAGCCTGGCGTACCACCCTATCTGTTCCGCATTCGCAGCAGCAATTCCAATGGGCTGCGTAACTTGCATCCCTACCTGCAAATGACAGCACTATCCATTTCCCAAATGGCGGTTCCTTGCTCAAGTCACGCTTCGGGAAACTGATTGCATCATCGCCGGTTGTGTATTCGATGTATGGTCGAATCTTCACTTCCATCACAATGCCTTTCTGTGGTTCTGGATCACTGCAACGCCTCTGGCTGCGCCTGGCCATCCGGCAATCCTACAGCCATCCGCAGCATCTCAATCGAATACATTCGCTGCCCAGACGGAGTTCGCAAAGCAACCAGTAATCCAGCATCGTCCCATCTCTGGAGTGTACGGGTCGACTTCCCCAGCCGCTTGGCCGCTTGACCGATTGATAGAAGTGTATCCATGTCGCCATCCTACACAGTTTGTCATGGTGTGTCAAATCAGATTTCAGTCATCACCGATGAGAATCACATTCCCAATTGCCAGATCAGCAATATGCGTGACCTGTATCACCTGCACCTGTAATTCTGTAGTGAGTTGCTGGAGCAGTGCCTTGAGCCGTGGTCTGAATGCTGCTGACACAAATCTAAACGATTCATCCAAAATCAGCACACGTTGGGCTTTGGGCACGCTAAGAAGCAGCACTGCCAGCCTGAGAGCGAAACTGGCGATGTCCACCACGCCACCACCTGATGCCCCAATGGGATCGACTGTGTTTCCGCCGCGAGCAAATCGCAAATCAACCTCAGTCTTACCCCGGCGAAGTTCAAAATCAACACGCATCGTGTATGGGTCGTCGAACACAGCAGCCAAGCATCGATTCACGATGTCAGTTATGGGCCTTGACGCCTCGGTCTGCGTCTTCCTGGCGATCTCCTGCGCGATGCGCCTCGCTTCCAGTGCATCTCGGTACTCGGTTTGGGCCGTGGCCACGCCAACTGTCTCAGCATCCGCATGCTGCAATGCAGCCGCATGCTTGACCACCAAGGCGTCGGTTGCCTTTCGAATGGCTTGTAGCGTCTTCACGTCTCACCATGCCTCATCAGGTGCCGGGTCTGCATAATCCTCAATCGCCGTGTCAGTTCGCTGGCAGCGTCTTTCTGTTGTTCTCGTTCCGCCACAGAATCAGCACCACCATATTCCCAGCAATCCAACGATTCGATTGCATACTCAATCGCATGCAAGAAGTCAGAATGCCAACCAGGTGGTTTGCTCATGGCCTTCACTCTGAGATATCCTCCCACATGACAAATGGCACTTGCTCGAATCGCCCAGCCAATAGTGAATCAGTCAGGTAGATTCTACCGTTCCGCTCTGTGAATCTCTTGTGTATCGGCTGCGATTTGATCCACGCAGCAAACCCATGCGCGTTTGAGAAGAATGGCGCACCCGATTCCTCATTTGATCGCCACACCTCACTACGCCTAATCCCCATAGAATCCACGAGACCAGAAGCCAGTTGCCTGGTTTTAGCGGCCTCCTGCCTCTGCAACAATGCGCGCAACGGGGCTGCCGTGGCCTCGACGGCAGCAATCTGCTGTTTCGTTGTGGCAATAAGTGTGTCGAGTGATGGCATGCTCATTGGGCAATCTCCGGAAACTCCGATGCGAACGCGGCCAGTGCATCGTCCGCAGCGGCTCTGGTATCCACAGCAGCCTTGTCCAACTCTGCCTGAAGTTTGGTCGCAGTTAGCTTGGTTTTGACGCCAAACTCCGTCTGCATGGTCTGCAACGAAGCGTCGAGTTGGCCCTGCATTCGTGACTGTGTGTCACGGCTGGCTTGTAGGGTGCGTTGGATTTGAGCGAGTGTCTTCATCTGGCGGTCCTCATGGGCTGGCGTGCATTGTACCATCTATTGCCAGCAATGGTAGTAACAATGCACAAATTTTCAAAAATGGTCACTTCCGCACGAACGGTGGCACAACTACCTCTACGGGCTGCCTGATCCACGGTGACGTGTCGTGCCACTTGCCGTCCAGAACAGACCAGTAGTGGTGTTTGTTCCGCACGCATACGAGACGGTCTTGCTTCTCTTGCAGGGCATGGCCGCAATGGGGGCATTTGGTGGGTGGTATCATGTGGCGCGTCCTTGCTGTGGTCTACACGGATACGAGCATGGTTGGCGTCCACTATACACCCCGGAACATTGCTGTGATTGGGTTAACCGGCACATCCGGTTTCCCGGCAAACAACACACGGACACCTGCCATCTGCGCCCGCTGCACCATGTCTGCCGTACCCTTCCCACGTGGACGCGGGTTCCATCTGGCAGGGCGTCAACTTCGGCTTGCGTGAGATGGTTCACTGTTATTCCTCCCAGCCATGCAGCATCTGCATGCTGTTCATCTCATCGGCCACCATCTGTGCAAACGCTTGCGTGGCATGACCGCCGCATGATGCGGAAAACCTAACACAATGCGCAGGCTGCCAGCGAGCCGCAACGGCCCTACGTGCCCCGTCTGGCAGTGCCACTACCCAGTATCTCACCGGGCCTAGCACGTGATCCAGGACACTGGTGATGAGATTGGTCACTGCCCATCCCCCACTTCCTGCGCAGCCAATCGCTTGGCTTTCTGCTTCTGGAAGAACCGGCGATTCACTCTGTTCATACCATCAGCCAGTGACTGCGCCGCCTCTGGTGTATCGCTGCCTCGCCGTTTGGCGTGGTACGGGCCTACCCGTGGTGGCATTGTGCGTGATGCGACTACGCTTCTCGTGCCATCGTCATTCCACACGACCCAGTAACGAATGCCACGGATGCGATCCCAGAGACGTTTGACGATATTGGTCATTGGTTTTATTCCCCCCTCCCCAGATTAGAGTAACAGTGCCACTTCCAGCCTACTTGTACCAGATGGTGGTTAGCTCACCGGGGGTGCTGCTGGGAGTCACCAACTGACCCAGTAGCCGAATGCAGGGCAGGTATGCGCCGCCCGCAACAAATAGACTGGAAGTGACACTAGTGCATTGGATTCTGATGGGTTTCGATCCCACTCGGCACTGTTCCATCCCCTTCGGCTCTTTGGGGCCGTGTCGTGCCTCTGTATCTGCAAGGCCATCCATATCGCGCGTCATCCTACCACGCCGCAGAATCCATATGTACGAGTTCGCCTGTGGCACCACTCGCGGGGCTTCCGCTACCTCGGGTCTTCCTCTGTGGCGGCAGGGCATCTTGCCACGGTCTTTCGATAGAGTTCACATGCTGTTGGGCTTTCTGTGATTGCCGATGCCGGAAGGGGCACCATTGGAGGTCAGTCTGTGGGCGTGCATTGTACCATCTATTACCCGCGTGTCAATCCACTTTCTTGGAGATTCCGTGGATCGCATCCACAATCGCAGTTGCCACACGTCGACTGATGTCCTGCACCTTGTGGACGTAGAGACGGTTGTACAACTCAGTGGCCTCTGTGCATTTTCCCACACTTCGTAGCCAAACCACGGTATCAGCGGCATCATTGAAGAAGCCGATCAAGCAACCCATGCTGTAGTCACGCCGGATCATTCAATCGCCCCCAGCAGCAATTCCGACACGCCAGCAGTCTGTGGGCAGTGCTTCAGGAAATCGCGCACACTCTGCCGGTAGTCCAGAGACACAGCCGCCAGATTCGTGAGTGACTCAATCAGATCGTGCCCAATCTCAGCGTCATCAGCAATCGTGCCCACCAGCGATTCGTCCGACCACAAGTCAGCCGATGTGTCGAATGCCACACGCTCCACGCTGCCGTCGCTGAACAGCAACGAGAAGCCCGGCGAACCACTCTTGGCGTCACTACTGGTAAGCATCATGCCACCTGAATTGACGACAGTACAGCCTGTGCTGGTTTTCTCAGTGAATGGGTAGTGGTTGTCGCCGAACAGGGCAATGTCAAAGCCATTGAGCCGCTCGGCGTAGGCGTCGATGTGGTCGTCTGGGCTGGCCCCGACGTGCTGCGAACTGCCACCCTTGTGGATGTAGGCATGAACCACTGCTACGCGAATCGTATCGTCGCGTCTCTTCGTCGGCCCCAAGCCCACCGCAGACCCCCAGGGAAACGGATAGAGTTCCACATACGGCATCCGCCCAACGGTGGGCCGTCGCATCTCATCCAGGTCTGTGATGGCCCCTGCCGCAACCAGCGTCCAGTAGGCCGACTTCTTGATGTCGTCCAGGTTATGAAACGGTAGATCATGCTGTCCTGGAATCGCATAAACCTCTGACGGCATGTTCGCAATGGCCCAGTTGATGAGTTCGGCAGGGCTGTTCCATTTATGGAAGATGTCACCCGCGATGATGATCGGGCATCCGCCGTGCTCCGCTTGCGCAGCACGCAGTTGATCCAGCACCCGGCCCATTGCCGCGTACCAGTCCGGCTCAGCGGCACGGGCAGGGGGCACGGTGTGCCTCAGATGGAGGTCAGAGCAGAGAATGGCGATGACTGTTTTCATCAGAATCCTTTGGGTTGAAACCACGCCGACTCCGGAACGCCCTCCGGCTCACAGACCTGAAGGACGCACCTGATCTCATCGAACGGAATCGCCCTGTTGTTCGGACAAATCACAAGCTGTTTCGCCTCATCAACTTCAATCCCAATCACTCTACACCCCCTCGTTGCTCGGTTGTCACATCAGCCCAATCATCCATCCCACCAGTGACCCCCCAGAACGCCCCGACAATAGCCGAATGGAACCCATTACGACCAGATGCCGCTGCACGTCTTTTCAGGTAATCAATCTGCTCAGCAGTGAAGCGAAACGTGACGCGCACATCTGCACGCTCAACGCCATCCTTCGATTTGGTGAATTTCATCAGAATCCTTTGGGTTGAAACCACGCCCTTCAGGGCGTCTTGGTGTTGCAATTCTAAGCGCCCAGCTTAGAATTGCTGTCAGGTTGTGGTCTTCAAGGTTTCCAGAAACCGCTTGAG
>JAYWFM010000178.1:0-4905 GCA_043778825.1 Planctomycetota bacterium
TCCGGGGGCTGACGCCGCCCGGCTCGCCGGATTCAGACTCTTGCGGCTACTGCGACTTCGCCTTCCAGATCGACCCGATCCCCGGCGAATAGTGGAACGGCCCGCGCGGGCTGTACATGTAACCCCGCAGGTTCTTGTTGAAGGCGTACATCGAGCTGCGATAATACAGCCACGTGTATGGCTGGTCCTCCCACAGAATCAAGCTGATCTTGCGGTAGATCTCGGCCCGCTTGGCCCGGTCGAACTCGCGCTTGCCGTCCTCGAACAGCTTGTCGACGACGGGGTTGGAGTACTGGACATAGTTGCGACCGCCGGTGTTGAGGGCCTTGGTCGTCCACAGGTTGTCCGAGTCATCCGGGTCGGCCCCGGACCCCCAGCCCGCACACATGGCGTCGAAGTTGTGCTTCTTGGCGTCGGCTTGCAGGACCGTGAACTCCGTCGGCTTGACGATGCACGAGACGCCGATCTGCTTGAGGTTCTCGGCCACCAATCCGCAGATGCGTTCGGCCACCTTGGAGCCGCTGCCGAACTGCAGGGCGAACTCGAACTTCACCCGCTGGCCATCGATGACTTTGTCGAGGATGCCGTCCTCGTCGCTGTCGGTCCAGCCCGCCGCTTCGAGCAGTTCCTCGGCCTTGTCGAGGTCTTGCAGATACGGAGCGGGCATCGGCTTCGGGGCCATCCAGGCCGTCGGGTGGTATATCCCCTGGCCGGGTTCGTAGAGGCTGTAGCAGATGTTCTTGAGCATCTCTTCATGGTTGATCGCGTAGGACATCGCCTGGCGAACCCGCACATCGGAGAAGTACGGCCGCTTGATGTTCCAGCCGATGTAGCTGTGCGACCACTCGGTGCCGAACGATTTCGTGTGGCCCTTGTAGAAGGACTTGTCGTTCGTTTGTGTCATCCACGGTTCGGGCCGCAGCTCGAGCGTGTCGATGTCCCCGTTCTTGAGGGCCAAGAGAGCGGTGTTGTCGTCCTGGATGATCTTCAGGCGGATCGTCTTGAAATACGGCTTGTCGCGAATCTGCTTCCCGTCTTTCATGTACCACTCTTCGCGGCGCTCCATCGTCACCTCTTTGTCCCGCTCGAACTTGGCGACGCGATACGGGCCTGCGGTGACGGGATGGGCCTCGAACTCCACATGCCGGGGGCTGGTGGTCAGCGTAGCGTCTTCGGCAATCGAGGCTTCGAAGATGTGCTTCGGGATCAGCGGGAAACCGACATTCCCCACGTTGGTGGCCAGTGACTCCCGATGGAAAACCACCAGCGTGTGATCGTCGTACGCATGCACCCACCGCAGCTGATCCGGCCCGGAGCGCATGGCAGCTGCGGGCACTTTGGGATTCATGATCGCTTGGAAGCTGAACGCGAAGTCGTGGGCCGTCACCGGCGTCCCATCGGTCCAGCTGAGGTCGTCGCGGATCACGAACTTGTCATACAGCCGGTCCGCGCTGGTCTGCCAGGTCTTGACAACTGACTTGTCCGCGAACGGGCGCATCGTCCAATCGATGGTGGTCAGCCCCAGCCCGGTCAGGCTCAGCACATCGATGTCCCCGACCGACGAGGCGAGCAGGGGGTTCAACCCGTTCACGTTCATCGGAGAGTGCTGGTTGAGCGTGGCATCCCAGTCGACCTCGCTGTCGTTCTTGGGCAGGCGACCGATCCCATCCAGGATGCGTTTGTTGTCGGCGGGGGTCTTGTTCTCCAGCGTCAGCGCCGTCTGGAGGGAAGTCTGGCTGGGGTGTTCCGCCTGATACTTGCGGAGCAGTTCGAGGCCATCCTCGACCGGTTGCGAGAACCATTTGGCCTTCGCGTCAAGTTCTTCCAGGGTCGGCGGAGTAAACGGCTCTACGCCTGGCGTCGAGGGTGGGTCAGCTGCCTGGGTGGCGGTTCCGATCAGACCCAGCACGCACAGGCCGAGCATCAAACCCAGCCACCACCGATGAATCTTCCGTGTCATCTTCAGAGCCTCACAGCGAATAGGTGTCGCGGCCCTTCGGGGGCCGACCGCGTTCCAGAGAACTATAAACGCACGCTCATCGGACCGCTACCGGACTTTGGGTGGTGATTGTGGTACGACGCTCCGCGTCGTCACTCACGATGCGGAGCGTCGTGCTACAATGTGGACTCGCGAATGCCCGAAGCCCCCACCCGAGAGCCTCATGCCTGATCCCGGAAGTCTCCTGTTGAATGTCGCCGTGGCTGCGGCGAAAGCGGGCGGCGAAGTCCTGATGTCTTACTTCCGCCAGGGTGTGTCGATCCGCTGCAAGGGGGGCGAGAGTGCGGACCTCGTCTCCGAGGCCGATGTCAACGCGGAGCAGGCGGTCATTCGCGTCATTCAAGCAGCGTTCCCCGAGCATGCGGTTCTCGGCGAGGAGTCCGCCACCGACACCGACCCGAACTCCCCGGCGTTGTGGGTGATTGACCCGCTGGATGGCACGACGAATTTCCTGCACGATGTGCCGCACTTCGCGGTGTCGATTGGGTACTTCGAGCATGGCCAGCCGGTGTGCGGTGTCGTCTGGAACCCGGCCCGCGAGGACATGTACTCGGCTTTGAAAGGCCACGGAGCCACCCACAACGGACTCCCCATCCGTGTCAGCTCGACCGATCGGCTGGATGAGTCGCTGATTGGGACCGGCTTCCCCGTCAAACGCGACGCCAAGATCCAGGCGACCTTCGGAGCCATCGACGAACTCTTCGGCCTCAATATCCACTGCATCCGCCGGTTCGGGTCGGCAGCCCTCGACCTGTGCCATGTCGCCAGCGGGCTCTATGGGGCCTTCTTCGAATACCAACTTTCCGCCTGGGACTTCGCCGCTGGAATGCTGATCGTGCAGGAGGCCGGCGGGCAGGTCACCAACGGTCGCGGGGAGCCGCTGACGTTGACGAGGTCGAGCATCCTGGCCTCGAACGGGTTGTTGCACCGGCAGATGGTGGAGATCGTCTCGCGGCATCACGATCGGTTTGCGTCAGCATAACTCACGACCACATCGTCAGATGCGACTCGCGTCCTGCTGGACTGTCGGTCCTGGCTGACGAGTTTGCATTTCCGGAGACTCTTTGCCAAAATGCTTGGCTTCCCAATGGGATCCCGAATCGACTGAAAGGAATGCCTGCCATGGCGTTGGATCGTGCGTTGTTGGAGCGACAGGTGGGTCTGGCGAAGACTCGGCTGGACAAGCTCACCCAAAAGATGGACACCGAGGGCACTGCGGGCAAGGCTCAGGAAAAGCTCCTGCGCAAGTGCCCGGTGTGGCGCGAGGCTCGGGCGGAAGTCCGCAAGATCACCAATCGGCTGAATCGCTGTGCCGATAAGGAAGCGCTGCAAGCCGAGGTGGTGGCTCGCCGGGCGGCCAAGGACGCTGCGGAGTAGTCCTCTTCGTCCAGTCGCAGACACGGACAACGGAGAGGTGGCAGAGCGGCCGATTGTGCAACACTGGAAATGTTGTGTCCTCGAAAGGGGACCGGGGGTTCGAATCCCCCCCTCTCCGCTCAGAACATGGTGATGTCGCAGAAGCAGAGCGCCCAGTCACTGGGCGTTTTTTTGTTGGAGGGGCTCACTCGTAGCTACGCTCGCCAGAGCGTGGGCGAACTGGATCAATCGTCCGATTTCGCTAAGTCCCCCACGTTCTGGCGAACGTAGCTACCTCGGAGAGTAAACGCCGGTGGACGCTTCGGAACGCCAGACTCGGACTCATCTCATGCGGCTCTTCGAGTCCCATGGGATTCACCCGCGTTCCGACCTCGGCCAGAATTTTCTGATCGATCTGAACCTGATCGAGTTTGTGGTAAGACATGCCGAACTCGATTCCCGCGATGTGGCCCTCGAGATCGGCACCGGCACCGGCGGCATGACCACCTTCCTGGCCGCACATGCCGGGCATGTGGTCACGGTCGAGATCGACAAGCACGTCTACGGTCTCGCGCTGGAGGCCACAGCCGGACTCGACAACGTCACGCTGCTCCACACCGATGCCCTCAAGAATAAGAACCAATTGCACCCGGAAGTCCTCGAAACGGTGCGTCGCGAACTGGCCCGTGAACCCGACCGGCGGCTGAAGTTGACCGCCAATCTGCCGTACCATGTGGCCGCTCCGATCATCGGGAACCTGATCGCGACCGACATTCCGTGGGAGCGGATGGTCGTCACCGTGCAGTTTGAAATGGGCGAGCGGATGATGGCCGCCCCCCGCACCGGCGAGTACGGAGCGATGGCGATCTGGCTCCAATCGCAGTGCCAGATTCGCATCCTCAAGAAGCTCGGGCCGCAGGTGTTCTGGCCTCGCCCGCAGGTCGACTCCGCTGTGGTCCTCGTGACGCCCGACCCAGAGCTGGCCGCGAAAATCGAGCACCGCGAGTTCTTCCACGACTTCCTGCGGCGGGTGTTTACGCTGCGGCGGAAGCACCTGCGAGCGGCGCTGGCCACGGTCTACAAGGGCCACATCGAGAAGGCCCAGATCGTCGAACTGTTGCAAGGCATGGGCTTCGGCGAGAACGCCCGCGCCGAGGAGATCGACGTGGCCACCCTGGTCGAACTTTCCAACCGCATGGTCCGCCTCATCGGGACGGCGTGTTTGAATACTGACGCGAAGTAGAACGGAATTCATTCCGTTCCGGTGCCCCCGCTCACGAATCTCCGGCAGTCTCGCCCGGCTCGACGTGTATCAGCACGCTCGTCAAGCGAGGGATTTCTGACTTGAGGGTCGCTTTGACCTTCCCCGCCAAGGCATGGGCTGCGCGGATCGTTAACTCAGGATCGACATGGAGATGCATGTCGAGGTGGTAGCCGGGGCCGCTTTTGCGGACGAAAACCTTCTCGATTTCCCAGACACCTTCGACCGTTTTCGCGACCGTGACCACCCGCTCGATCATGTCGTGGGCGGCGGCATCGAGTAACTCGTC
>JAYWFM010000179.1:0-11546 GCA_043778825.1 Planctomycetota bacterium
GAGGTGCTGTCTCACAACACACAGCATCGCCGAGAGCCAAGGTTTTCCAAATCCCAATCGGACGAACTCAACCTGTCAGAGTTCGCCTAAAGTGCAGTAGTATAGTACGGAGTTTAGAATCACATCCGGTCAGGAGTCGCAGTGATGTCGGCGATGAGAATTGGTGAAGTGGCGAAGCGGACTGGAATCGGCATCGAGACGATCCGCTTCTACGAGCGACGGGGACTCTTGATCGAACCGGATCGACAGTCGTCGGGTTATCGCCAGTTTGACGAAGCGGCGATTGCACGGCTGACCTTCATTATCCGGGCCAAGGGACTGGGTTTCACGCTGTCCGAGATTAAGGAGCTACTCGCCTTGTGGTTCGATCCTGTGACGACCTGTTGCGACGTCCGCCGCAGGGCCGAGCAGAAAATCGGCGACATCGAAGGGCGAATCCAGGCCCTGCAAGCCATGAAGCGTTCGCTGAAGAAGCTGATTGACCAATGCCAGAAACGGGGAACGCTCGACGATTGCCCGTTGCTGTACGGACTCACGCCCCCAAGACTGCAAGCACCAAGTATCAACAACTGAGGATTGTCATGCACCGACTCTGGATCGCCTTTGTCCTGGTCTTACTGGTTTCTTTCATGATCCTCGGCTGGATCGGCACCCGCATCAATGCGGAGAAGCCGCCCATCCCGGAGCGTGTCGTGACGACCGAAGGAACCGTGCTGATCGACAAGGGACAGATCGAGTCCGGACAGAATGTCTGGCAGTCGATGGGTGGGATGGAAGTGGGCTCCATCTGGGGTCATGGAAGCTACGTCGCCCCCGACTGGTCTGCGGATTGTCTTCACCGGGAAGCGACATTCATCCTCGAAAAGTGGTCAAACGCCGACTTCGGGACGGACTACGCCCAGTTGAACGGAGAACAACAAGCTCAACTCCAAGGTCGGCTGGCGACACTGATGCGAACCAACACGTATGACCCCGCCACGAAAACGATCACACTCGCCCCGATCCGTGCGGAAGCCTTCCAAGTGATTTTCGAGCATTACACCGATGTGTTCTCCAATGGCAAGACCGAGTATGCGATACCGAAAGGGGCTGTGACTGACAGTGTGCGGCTTCGCAATCTGTCGGCCTTCTTCTTTTGGACTTCATGGGCAGCCAGCACGAATCGCCCCGGCGACACAATCTCTTTCACCAATAACTGGCCCTACGAACCACTCGTCGGGAATCGTCCCACCGGCGAAACAGTGGTCTGGACCGGCGTCAGCATCATCATGTTGCTGGCGGGCATTTCGGCGATGGTCTGGTGGTATGCCGCTCGCAAGTCTGAAGAAGAGGCACCGCTGATCCCGGATGCTGATCCCCTTGGACAATGGGTCGCCACACCGTCCCAGAAAGCCACGGTCAAATACTTCTGTACGGTCTCCGCTCTGATCCTCGTGCAGATGCTGCTGGGTGTCATTACAGCCCACTATGGCGTCGAAGGGGATGGGTTCTATGGGTTCCCGCTCTCTGAATGGTTGCCCTACAGCGTGACCCGGACATGGCATGTGCAGATGGGTCTGTTCTGGATCGCGACCGCATGGCTGGCAGCCGGGTTGTTCATCGGCCCTCTGGTCAGTGAGCACGAACCCAAGGGCCAGCGGCTGGGCGTGAATATCCTGTTTGCGGCACTGCTGCTGGTCGTCGTTGGTTCGCTCGCTGGGGAGTGGATGAGCATCCACAACAAGATGTCGGACACCGTGTCGTTTTACCTTGGTCATCAAGGTTACGAGTACGTTGATTTAGGTCGAGTCTGGCAGATCGCCCTGTTCGCTGGGCTGTTGCTCTGGCTGTTCTTGATGATCCGAGTCTTGCTGCCAGCCCTGAGAAAGCCGGGCGAATCGAGGCAGCTTGTGACGTTGCTCGCCGTGGCGACCGCAGCCATTGCCCTGTTCTACGGGGCCGGATTGACGTGGGGACAGCACACCCATCTCTCAATGGTTGAATACTGGCGATGGTGGGTGGTTCATTTGTGGGTCGAAGGGTTCTTTGAGGTCTTCGCCACAACGGTCATCGCCTTCTTCTTCATGCGGTTGAAATTGATTCGCCCCGGCATCGCAGCGTCGGCTGCTTTGTTATCGGCCACCATCTTCCTGTCGGGCGGCATCGTTGGCACCTGCCACCACCTCTACTTCTCTGGCACGCCGACGTTGGCGTTGGCTTGGGGGTCGGTGTTCAGTGCCTTGGAAGTTGTGCCGCTCGTGCTGGTGGGCTTCGATGCGATGGAAGACTTGCGTCGTTCTCGTGCGACGCCGTGGGTTCAGCGGTACAAGTGGCCGATCTACTTTTTTGTATCGGTCGCCTTCTGGAACATGATCGGGGCTGGACTGTTCGGGTTTATGATTAACCCGCCCATTGCCCTGTACTACATGCAGGGTCTAAACACGACACCGCTCCACGGACATGCCGCCTTGTTCGGCGTGTACGGAATGCTGGGCATCGGCCTGATGCTGGTTTGTCTGCGAGCCTTGGTGCCCGGAGTGGAATGGAAGGATGGACTCTTGAAGTTCGCGTTCTGGGGGATGAACGGCGGTCTGATGATGATGTGCGTGTTGAGCCTGCTACCGGTCGGCCTGATGCAGACATGGGCTTCCGTGGAACACGGTTACTGGTATGCCCGCAGTCCCGAGTTCATGCAGACGCCGCTGCTGCAAACGCTCCGCTGGATGCGAGTTCCGGGCGACACGGTGTTCTTTCTCGGAGCAGTGGCTCTCGTCCTGTTCGTCGCAGGGCTGAAGACAGGGCATTCATTTCGGAAGACCGAGAAATCGTGATGATGGAATGCACCCTCGACTCCAGCGTTCCCGATTGGGTCATCGATCATCCCGAGACATTGGCGGTGTTCCAGAACTTGGGCATCGACTATTGCTGCGGAGGAAAGTCGCTGGAGTTCGCCTGTCGAGAACAAGGGCTTACTGCGGATGCGGTTCTGAAGTCCCTTCTTCGATCCATTGAAGCCCACCGGAACAATGACCACGACGCCACTACGTCAAACTGGACTTTTTGCAAATTCACGTCAAACCGAGTTTTGTGACCACCTGCTCATCGCTGCTCCATTTTTCGGTGACTTGTTGGATGGCCCAGGACAGCGTCGTTCTCAGAGTCTCACGCAGCAGCGCGCGACAGGCTCGCCGATGGTCGTCAGCTTTTGCAGAGCCCAATCTTGCGCACGGTTCTGCCCGAGTTGTCGCATTATTAGACTGTGCGCCAGCATGACCAGATCCATGTGCCGGGTCTGGCCCTGGCCATCGCGCAGCTGACAGTCTCCCATGCCCAACTCTTGCTTACCGTCCCGATGAAAGGTCTCCGTTCCTGTCCAGCGATACCGATAGACTCCCAAGATTCGACTCACTTCCCACTGCTTGCGATTGGTCACTAATATCTTGCACGGTTCAGCGTCGCGTTTATGCTTCCAGATCATCGCAATGCGGACCTTGTGGTTCACGTTCGGGATACGCACGGTACACGTGAAGTACCACTGGCGTTTGTCGCCGCGTCGGAGTTCCTTCCGGTCTTCGAAGGGGATCTCGGTGGCCAGTTCGGTGGCCTTCAGGGTGCGCCCCTTCCATTCCAGTTTGCGGTTCGTTTTCAAGTCCCAGACGTAGCCGCGCGCCCGACCGGCCCCGTCCTGTTGTGCGTGAATATGGTTCAGGTTTTCGGCATTGGTGAAGTCGCTGTCGAAGGTGAAGTCGCCCGGGATGCCGTGCTCGCAGACCCAGTCCACCAGTTGGCAGAACAGGACGGTGTGGTCCTCGAAGGTTTCTCCCGTGGCCTCGCACTGGTCCCGCTTCTTAAACCGCCGATACTCCAGCGGATAATGCTTGCCATTCGTGCAGACATAATTCGCGATGAGATAATCGTGAGCGATCTTATTCCGCTGCTCCGCATGGTCCCAGAACCAACCCGCATCCTGGATCCGTTGGCCGTCGTGGTCGATCAGCACATCATCAATCGCGATCACCCCGTGACTGCTATAGCGCGTGTCGGATGACTCTTGCAGCCACTGCAACCGCCGCTCGTTCAACTCGGCCTCGTCCCACTCCGCCGCCGTCAAGAACCGGTTCAGGCACGACTGGTCCGTCGACTCCGCAAACCCGCGATTGATCCCCGACACGCTTTTCCGCTCCGCGATAATTAACCCCGTGAGGTACTCGCCCAAGTACCGCCGCTGCGGCTCACACGCAAACAGGTCGCCAAACTCACGCGTCGCTTCCTGAACCACCTGAGGCAATTCCATGATCCCCGGCATGACTCACCCTCCTTGGTCGTCGTGCGCCCTCCAATATCCCCCCCAATTGTGACTCCCCCCCCTGTTCTTCCGAGAACAAATCGAAGATTGCAAAAGTCCTGTGGTGAGGAATCCAGCGTTCAATCCCCGCCTTTTCGCAGGCCCGTGTGACCGCTCGGCAGTAGGCGGCACGACTGTATCTGAACACCACTTCCGCAGAATCAGCAGACAGATACTTCCGCAGGATCAGCTGCGATTGCGGCCCGAAGTGCAGGGTTCGACTTTGTCCATGATGGCGGGTCTTGTGGTCGCTCAGTTCCGCCGTCCAGACTTCACCCGTCCGGTTGATGGCCCCCGTGGTGAGTGACAGCAACTCGCCAGAGCGTGCCCCGGTGAGGCGTTGCACGTCGATCAGGTCACGCACCACGGGAGTGACCAACATCCGCACGGCTTCGATGTCGGCGGGTTCGACCGCAGTGCGGGGGGCGTTGTCGTGTGCCTCTGTCCGACCAGCGAGCAGCGGAGCCACGCATTGCAGTTTCTGGAGAACGCTGGGTTCGATCAGTTCATTGGCGATGGCATGCTTGAAGATTCGCCGAATCCGGCTCATTGAGTCATTGACCGTGGAACGGGTCCAGCCGCATTCCACGAGCTTCACCCTCACGGCCTTGAGTGCCAACGGTCCGAAGTCATTCGCAGGGAGCATGCCGTACAATTCGTTCAGCGGACGCATCACGCTCTTGAGGATGTCGACCTCGCTGGTCTGCCTGCCGTTCTTGACGTAGTGGCTCTCCGCATGTCGCAGGAACACAAGGCACAGTTCCCCGACCGTGGGACCGGGATCGGCCTCGGAATCATTTCGTGGAACTTTTCCACGATTGGAATCAGCCAGAGGGTCAATCGCGATGCCCCCGGCCTGCTTGGCGATGAGTTCGCCGTACCGGATTCGGGACTGATCCGATCCGTAGGGACCGAGCAGATAGTCACGTCCGTCGATTCGGACGCGAGCCTGACCACTGGCTTTGTGGTGCAGGTACGATGGAAAAACATTGGGTTTGCGTGCCATGTGCGGGACTCCGAATCATTTCGTGGAACAAGTTCCACGATTGAAATGGGTTTCTCACCGCACTGACGAACGCCGTCAGGTATCGCAACTTACGATTCAGTAACGTCTTATGAACAAGTGGAGGATACCGGACTTGAACCGGTGGCCTCTTGCATGCCATGCAATCAGTCCACGGTTCCAAGTGACAACCCGTCTGGACTTACGCCGAACGATTCCGCCGGTTGCACCACTGGTTGCACCAGTTCACCGGAAAACGCTCATTTGAGCGGCTCGGAACCGGGGGCTGGCTCGACCGGTTCGGATGGCTTCGCAGCGGCCTTGATGATGATTGCCGGGTTGCCTCTGTCGGATGCCGACAAGGCCGAAGCGGTCAAGCGGCTGTTGCGGGACGCGGGGCGGTAGGTGGCACACCGGGATGGCCCGAACGTCTCGCCGTCGATCCAGTCCGGCGAGTGAGCGGGCGTTCTTGGTGTCTGCTCGGCCATCCACCAATTCGTTTGTGGATGGAAATTCGCCCCTTGGTGATACACAACTCGATTTGAGTATCACCGGCCATCCACAAATCTCCCTCACAGAACGGTCCGCCTGACCTGCCCCTCGTTGAGTCCAATAACCCATCATTCGCTGGACTCAACGGAATTTGTGTCTATCGGATTGGATTCAACCGAACTCCCTTCCGCGATGTCGAGCAGTCTCGAAAACACCAAAATGGACGGTCGGCGACCGCATGGCCAGTTCGTCGTCGTCGGTCAGGGGAACGTCCCCGGCGAGTCTGCCGGGAACATCCGCCAGCACGCGCAGGGCTGGCTCACCGGGCCGGGTCCGCTGGTTCGTCCGGCGTGGTCGTAGGAGAGTTGGGGGGCTGGCCCCCGACTTCCGGCAATGTTTCCGGATCGGAGCAGGATTCGGCCAGCGTGTGGCCGTCGAGCAGTCGTTGCAACGAGTTGGCCAGAGCGGCGTTCTCGGGGGCGGGCGGGGTGGTGTTGTGAAGCATGGGAGGGGATCCGTTGAGGGGGGGGAGTCGGAATGTCTCTGCTCCCGACTGATTCCGGTCGGGAGGCTTCGATTGTGTGAGGGGCGTAGGCAGCGTGACGAACTCGCAGCCGTCGCCTGTCTGGCCGGGACCATGCGAGGCCATCCGCACCGCCAGCACACTCTGCGTCGGGGCGTTATTGTACCGTGGCCGGAACAGCCCCTCCCCGTACCCACAAGGTCCGGGCAATGCAGGTCGGTGAACAACCGGGCCAGTTCAGCTGCCGGGGTTCGCAGGGTGAAGCGTCCGCACATGATTGGGAATCCCATCAGGCCAGCGGAAGCCAGTGACAGCCCCCGCCTTGACGGCCCGTGCGAATCGCCCGTAACGTCCGGGATCGGGCGGTTCACTCGCCAGGCCAGACCATTCCTTCCGTCCCCGATCTCCCCATGACCCCTGCCGACTTCATCACCCGCAGGAAGAAATCCGGGCGGGTTCGTCCTCGCCAACGACAGCATGTCGTCCAACCCGTCGGGCGTAGGCGACATCCGCAAGGCTCTCATCGACCCCGATCTCCAGGACTGCATAGCCGCCCTGCCGAGCCGGTTCGACTTCAGTACACGGCCTGCTTCTCACTTCTCAAATAACTGAATGCCATGCCCCGCATCTTCGACAACATCGCCCTCGCCCTCCTGCCAGCCCTGCGGGAAACGCTCGATATTTCCCAGCGCGCCGATTTCTGCGTCGGCTACTTCAATCTTCGCGGGTGGAAATCTATCGATGAGTTGATCGAACAGTGGGCAGGCGGCGCGGGCCAGCAATGCCGCCTTCTTGTCGGCATGCAACGGCTACCGCAGGAAGAGTTGCGCGCAGCGTACAGTCTCCTTCCAAGCGAAGACCAAATGAGCAATCAGGCGGTCATCCGCCTGAAGCTCCGGTTGGCCGATGAGTTCCGCGCGCAGCTCACAATTGGTGCCCCGACCGACGCCGACGAGGCGGGTTTGCGCAGGCTTTCGGCGCAACTCAAGGCAGGCAAAGTCATCGTGAAGCTCCATCTCCGGCACACGCTCCACGCCAAGCTCTACCTGTGCTTCCGCCCCGACCCGAATAATCCGATTACAGGCTTTCTTGGCTCCAGCAATCTGACGCTTTCCGGCCTGTCCAAACAGGGCGAACTCAATGTGGATGTGCTCGACCATGACGCCACCGAAAAGCTCGCCAAGTGGTTCAACGACCGCTGGGGCGACAAGTGGTGTATCGACATCACCAAGGAACTCATCCAGGTCATCGACGAGAGCTGGGCGAGATCCGAATGTCCGCCGCCCTATCAGATTTACGTCAAGATGGCTTACCACTTGGCTGAGGAAGCGCGAGCGGGCCTTTCAGAATTCACCATCCCGGCGGATATGCGTGGTGTCCTGCTTGAGTTCCAGTCGGCGGCGGTTCGCATCGCAGCAAAGCATCTGGAAAAACGCGGCGGTGTCATTCTTGGCGATGTCGTCGGCCTTGGAAAAACGCTGATGGCCACGGCGTTGGCCCGTGTCTTTCAAGACCCGCCACGCTCCCTCGAAACACTCATTCTTTGCCCCAAGAATCTCGTCGGGATGTGGGAAGACTACGCCCATCGCTATCGCTTGATTGCGAAAGTTGTCTCCATGACTCAGGCCCAGAACATCCTGCCCGACCTGCGCATCTACCGCGTCGTCATCATTGACGAGAGCCACAACTTGCGAAACCGCGAGGGACGCCGCTGGGCCATCGTGCGTGACTACATCGCCCGCAACTCCAGCAAGTGCATCCTGCTGTCCGCCACGCCGTACAATAAGGCGTACCTCGATCTGGCCAATCAACTCCGCCTTTTCCTCGCCCCCGAAGAGGTTGTCGGCATCCGGCCCGAGGAATACTTGCGCCGCGACTGCGATGGCCGCCCCGACGAGTTCACACTCCGCCACCAGTGCCCATTGAATTGTCTGGCCGCCTTTGAGAAGAGCCTGCATCCTGACGACTGGAGGGAGATGATGCGCCTGTTCATGGTCCGCCGCACCCGCAGCTTTGTGGAACGCAACTACGCTTTCACCGAGTGCCCGGCTTGCCAGACCATCGTGACGGCCACCCAGGAAGCCTGCCCCAGTTGTGCCCGCGCCAAGGCCAAGTCCGACCGGCGATTTCTCATGCTGGAAGGCGGGAAGCCATTCTATTTCCCCAAACGCCAGCCCAAGGCGCTGCACTTCCGCATCCGCGACAAGCACCCCGACGACCAATATGCCAAGCTTTACTCGGACACCGTGGTAGACACCGTCCGGCTTCTCCACCTGCCGCGTTACGGCTTGGCCAATTACCTCAAGGCCACGCTCGACGTGCCGCCGACGGCCAGCGAGGCCGAGGTCATGACAAACCTCTCCCGCGCGGGAAAACGGCTCATCGGATTCTGCCGCACGAACCTCTTCAAACGCCTCGAAAGCAGCGGCCACTCGTTCCTGCTTTCCGTCCGCCGCCACATCCTGCGCAACTTCATTTTTCTCCACGCGCTCGACAATGGTTTGCCCGTGCCCGTGGGAACGCAGGACTCCTCGCTCTTCGACACCCGCAGCGACGACCACGACAGTGACAGCACCCTGTTTGGCGACGAAGACATGAAAGCCAAAGAACCCACGGAGATTACCGCTCAGTCCCTCGCCGATTTCGCCAAGGCGGGCGCTGGCGGCTACGCCCTACTGAAAGCCGAACACGGAGCCAACTTCGAATGGCTGCGCCCGAACCTGTTCGTTGAAGAGCTGGCAAACCATTTGCGTCAGGACGGCGAGCGCCTGTTTTCCATCCTGCAACTCGCCGGAGACTGGCAACCAACCAAGGACGAGAAACTCGCCGAACTCCACAAGCTCCTCACTCAGACGCATCCCGAACAAAAAGTGCTGCTCTTCTCGCAGTTCGCGGATACCGTGGGCTACCTCAGCGAGCAATTGCGTTCGCGCGGCCTCAAGAAGTTTGCCGCAGTCACCGGCGACACCGCAGACCCTTCGGATTTTGCCCGCCGCTTCAGTCCAGAATCCAACAAGGTGCGGGACAAGGTTTCCGCTGCCGACGAACTCCGCGTCCTCGTCGCCACCGATGTCCTCAGCGAAGGCCAAAACCTTCAGGATGCCTCCATCGTCGTGAACTACGACCTGCCCTGGGCCATCATCCGGCTCATTCAGCGCGCTGGCCGGGTGGACCGCATCGGTCAGCAGTCGGAGAAAATCCTCTGCTACTCCTTCCTGCCTGCTGATGGCGTCGAACGCCTCATCCGCTTGCGTGCCCGAGTCCGCCAACGCCTTGAGGAAAACGCAGAGGTCGTGGGGACCGATGAGACGTTTTTCGAGGACGAAAGGCACGACACGGTCGTCCGTGACCTGTTCACCGAGAAATCGGGCATCCTGGATGACCCCGAGGACGACGAAGTGGACCTCGCCTCGCTCGCCTACCAGATCTGGAAGAACGCCTGCGACACCGACCCGACCCTCAAGAAAACCATCGAAGACATGGAAGACGTGGTCTATTCCACCAAGGGCCTGTCCGCCGTGCCGCCCAAGCGTGCGGGTGCCGGTGGCGCGAAGCCGGATTCTGGCGTCATGGTCTACGTCCGCACCGCGGATAACAACGACGCTCTCGCCTGGGTGGATGAACAAGGCGGCATCGTCACCGAGAGCCAGCATGAAATCCTTCGCGCTGCCGCCTGCCTACCCACGACGCCCGCGCTGCCGCGCCTGACCAGCCATCATTCTCTGGTGCAGCAGGCCGTCGCGGGGATCCAGAAGGAGCACACCACCACCGGCGGCCAGCTCGGCAAACCCGCCAGCACCCGCCGGCGCGCTTACGAACGGCTCAAGGACTACGCCGACCATGTGAAGGGCAGCCTCTTCGACACGAAGCCGCTTCATCAAGCCATTGATGCCATCTATGAAGCCCCGTTGACCGAGGCTGCCCGTGATCTCCTCAACCGCGAGATGAAGTCCGGCATTCATGTTGAAAGGCTGGTCGATCTGGCCCTTTCACTCCACGAGGAAGACCGCCTGTGCGTGCCCCAGGACGATGTCCAGGCCCGCGAACCAAGGATTATTTGTTCCCTCGGAATCCGCAGAGACTGACCGATGCCACTCGACTTCCCCAGCGCCCGCCCACTCCTGCAAAGCTGCAACCTGTCCAAGCTCTTCATTGAGGAACTCGGCTGGGAACCGTGCCGCAAAAAGCTCACCCTGTGCGCCGGAGAAACCGACTACGCCCTCACCGCGATTGCCGAGAAGGGCGGGTTCACCGCCTGGCTCTGCGAATCGCCCACTGGCGGCCTGCCCGACCACGCCACGCGGCTCAAGCTCGACCGCAAACTCTCCGAAACCAGCTTCGAGCATCTCCTCGTCTTCGTCACCCGCGACCGCGCCTGCCAGTCCTGGATGTGGGTCCGCCGCGAACCGGGCCAACCGCTCGCGGCCCGCACCCACGAGTATCACACTGGCCAGCCCGGCGACTCGCTGCTCCAGAAACTCCAGATCCTGTACGTCTCACTCGAAGAAGCGGAAGCCGGACTCTCCACCGTGGCCGTCGCGGGGCGCGCTCGCGCGGCGTTCGACATCGAGCGCGTCACCAAGAAGTTTTACAAGGACTTCGACGCGCACCGCATGGCGTTTCTCCAGTTCATCGATGGGATCGGCGAGGTGGCCGACCGCGAATGGTATGCGTCCGTCATGCTCAACCGCCTGATGTTCGTCTATTTCATCCAGCGCAAGGGCTTCCTCGACGGCGACCACGACTACCTGCGCCATCGCCTCGACCGCTGCCAACAGGAGCAGGGCCAGGACAAGTTCTACACCTTCTACCGCTACTTCCTGCTCCGGCTCTTTCACGAAGGTTTCGGCAAGCGCCGCAAAGACCGCGCACCGGACCTCGAACAGCTCCTCGGCAACATCCCGTATCTCAACGGCGGCCTGTTCGACGTGCATGAACTCGAAAAGCCCGAACGCTATGGCCAGGACATCGCCATCCCCGACACAGCCTTCGAACGCATCTTCGATTACTTCGACCAATACCAGTGGCATCTTGACGAACGCCCGCTCCGCGCCGACAACGAAATCAACCCTGATGTCCTCGGCTACATCTTCGAGAAATACATCAACCAGAAACAAATGGGGGCGTATTACACCAAGGAGGACATCACCGAATATATCAGCAAGAACACCGTCCTCCCGTTCCTGTTCGACGCCGCCCGCGCC
>JAYWFM010000180.1:0-28160 GCA_043778825.1 Planctomycetota bacterium
GCTCGCCTGCGACTTCGCAGGAGGCTGGCAGACCACGCCAGATTGAGCCCTCGCATTCACAAACTCGACAGCCGCCAAAACCCCGTTTCACCAGGCCACCCCGGCCCTCTCCCCCGCAGTGACGCGGGTTCGCGGGGTCGAGTCGCCAGCGGGGGAGAGGGGGCAGAAAGTCTGGGACCGGTGAGGGTATCATCAGGGGCGTCCGAACCCTGCCCTCTCACACCTCACTCTCAGAGAACTCCCCATGCGCAAGTGGTCGATCGTCTGTTTCCTGGTCCTTGGTCTGCTGGTCACGGGTCGTATCGTGTTTGGCCCCTCGGCGGAGGTGGCGAAGTCAGCCTTGGCCCAAGAAGCCGCTCCCGAAGACAAGGCCGTGGAACCCGACATGCACGAGTTCATGGAGTACGTCTGCGAGCCGCCCTGCAAGCGGCTCAAGGCGGCCCTGGCCACAGCTCCTGCGGACAACGCGGCGTGGAAGGGGATCAAGTCCGACTCGCTGATTCTGGCCGAGGCGGGCAACCTGCTGCTGCGTCGCCCGCCGGAGAAGGACGCTGCCGCCTGGGTCGCACACTCGAAGAAGGTCCGCGACACCGGGATCTTGTTGTATGCAGCTGCCAAGAAGAAGGACACCGTCGAGACTCGGAAGCAGTGGGAGGGGCTGCTGCAGAACTGCAATGCCTGTCACACGCAGTTCGCGGACGGGGAACACATGCTGAAGCCGTAAGGCCATCGACAGTCGCCTGGCCCATCGATCTCGAGAGGGGGCAGAGGTTTGGCTGGTGTAATACTTCGCGCGGTCCCGAGTGAGTCGTAGCTGCCCCTCGCCAGAGGGCGGGCACACACGCCAAGTCGCCCACGTTCTGGCGAAACGTGGCTACGAAGGAACGATGGCCAGCGGGAAGCCTACCCCACAGCTCTGTCGGAAACGTGCCCCACAACTAGGGGCCGTGCGATTAGAATCGCACGCCGATACGGGTCATGAAGCCGGGGTCGATGTTGAAGTTGCCACCGTATTGGCCGAATTTCACCTTGCGGTCAAAGACATAGCCCGCCTCGACGAAGGAGGTGTAACGCGGGGTCTCCCAGCGCAGGCCGCCCATGGCCCGCCAATCGGAGAACTGCACGCGGGAGCTTTGTCCGCCCGCCAGTGAATTCACCTCATAGGCTTCGACGTGATATTCCGCCGACGCATACGCCCAGGTCGGGACTCCCAGCGGAGCTCCAATAAAAGCGGTCACGCGGGGCTTCGGGAAGACCAGCCGGAATTCCCAGAACTCATTCGGGGTCCACACCAATCCGCCGTAGGGCAGGACGATGCCGTCGACCCGGTCCCAGTAGCTGACTCCGAATATCCACATCAACTGGGGGGACCATTGCCAGAGGGCGGCGACATGGCCGTCAATCAGGAAGGCATCACGGGAGAGTCCCCCGAAGTCGGTCGCCAGCCACGGCTCGATGGCGGCTTCAAAGCCCCAGCCGTACGTCATTGGCGAGGCCAGCTTGAAGCCCAGGCCGAAGCGGTGCAGGTTTCCAGGGAGGTGACTGTTTGTCGGGCCGCCGAATGGACCGGAGAGAAACCGGGCTCCGTAGTCCATGCTGGTCGTGAAGACCCAGTTCCCCGCGACCGAGACCGGGAAGTCTTTGTTGAGGTCGATCCCCGACATCCCGAAGTCGCCCGTTGTGGGCGTACTCGTCCCCGCTTCGGCCATATAGAAGGCGTCGATCCGCTCGGTCCAGGAATTGAACCGGTATGGCTGGGGTCCATTCAGTCCGAAGACTCCAGGGTTGCTGCCTGGCGGGTACACATTCGTACCGCCCGCGGGTGACCACGGGTCATAGGGCACCGGAGCCGGGTAGGCCGGGTCGTAGGGTACGCCCCCGCCGACGTTCGGGTCGTACAAGGGAGCGTTCGGGTCGTAAGGCGGTTGCTGGAACACCGTCGTCGAGTCGAGCGGCGGCAGGAGGACCGGACCGGGGCTTTGCGCCCGGATGGTCAGGCCATCCGACTCTTCGCGGAGGACTTGCTCGAAGACCGAGGGCCCGAACACAGCGGAGGGGAGCGATGAGGACTCGGCCCGACTGATCGTCGGCACAGCCAGGAGAGTACTCAGGCAGAGGAAAATCGAGGTTTTCACGGGAAATCCCTGTCAGCGTTGGGAAAGCAAAGTGGACCGGACCTGTGGTCGCACCGGCGACTCCTGCCGCTCCCTCGTGGAGCGATCGGCAGGATTTACCGGAAAAGCGGGAAATGGGTCAACCGCAATTTGAAGGTTGCGGGAGGTGTGGCGGAGGCATGGTGAAAAATGCAAAGTTCCCGGTGTACAGTGGATCCACCGTCACACGCCGGAGTGTGCGACGCACTTTGTGATTGTCACTGGCCCACCCATTCACAGTCTCCCCATGATTTTGTGGCTCATGATTTTGTGAACCTCAGCTTCTTTCGGAGAGGCAGAGGAGGGTCACAAAATCATGAATCACAAAATCATGAAGAGGCTTCTCGCATCCGCTGTACTGCATGGTCGGATGCACTGTTTTCCTGTCGATGCGCCAAGTTTGCAAAGTGCGTCTCGCGCACTCTCACTGTTCACGGTGTATTTTGCACTTGGCATTTTTCACGTCTCGTGCGTCTCCCGACGCATCGCTCCACGGGTTGTCCGTCGTTCTCACGACACGGATAGGAAGCGATCGGCCTCGCATCTCCCCCTCTCCCCACCGATTTCGGTCCGCTCAGGCTTGCAACTGTCCCTCCAAATGGGAATGCTGTGGCGGGGCAGGGTGGCCGCTTCTTTCCCGGTGAATGGGAAAGTGGGGAATAATACGTCCAGGAGGGACTCTTCCTGTTCGAGGGATCATGATGGAGAGGCCGTTGGCTGCCCCGGCAGCGGAATTGGTCGACCAGCATTACCGAGCGGTGTTTGGCTATGCCTACCGACTCAGCGGTTCCGTCATTGAGTCGGAAGACCTGACGCAGCAGACCTTTATGCTCGCCCAGGCGAATCTGACCCAGTTGCGGGAACCACGGGCGGTGCGGGGCTGGTTGTACACGATTGCTCGGCACGAGTTCCTGCGCCGGCGTCCGATGTCGACCTCCATCGCCTTGGAGGACGCTCCGGAAATCGCCTCTCCCGAGGCGGAAACCGAGTGGCTCGATGGCGAGCTGACCTCGGAACGGTTGCAGGATGCCCTCAACGAACTCCCGGTGGAGTTTCGGGTGCCCGTCGTGCTGTTCTACTTCGAGAACCTGAGCTACCGCGACATCGCCGAACAACTCGATCTGCCGATCGGCACGATCATGAGCCGACTCTCCCGAGCCAAGTCGCAGCTGCGACGAAAGCTGGAGAAATACCTGTTGGAACCACAGGCCAGCCCCTCGCACGAAGCGTAAACTGCCATGGATTGTCAGACCGCACTGCAGATGATCGAAATGCACCCGCATGAGGTGCCGGGCTGGCGGTCGATTGACCGAGATGCGGTGTTGGAGCATCTGGCCGAGTGCCCGCTGTGCCAGAGTGCCGCCGCCGAGATTCGCGAGTGGGATTCGCGGTTGCAGGCGGTGATGACCGCTGTTCCGGTGCCGGAAGGGGTCCGCGAGCGGCTGCTGTCACAGTTGTCGAAGTCGGCTCCCGAGGTGGCCACCGGATTGAAGGCGAGAACTGCCTCGCGGCGAATGCTGAAGTGGGGCGTCATCGGTTTAAGCCTGTCGCTGGCTCTGGCGGTCGGGATGGTGTTCTGGTGGATCGCTCCGTCGCAGATGCTCACTGCCGAAGTCGAGACTTCCGCGGAAAAGATACTCCGAGCTCGTCCGTTCGATCAACAGCCCGCGTTTGACGGGTCGTTTACTGCGGTGATCACCGATTCCCGCTGGGGGAAGGTCTGTTCGGCCCAGCCGAGGGGCCTGGATTTAGACCAGCGGGCCGGGCACGATGTGGCTGTCTATGCCGTACACATCCCGTCGCAGCGGTTTAGCGGCTGGCTGGTGCTGGTCCCCGTCTCGCGGATTTCGGATGTCCCCGAGTCACCGGTGCCGGTTGCGGCGAATTATCAGTTCGCCAGCTGGAGCGACGAGAAGTACGTCTTCGTCTGCGTTGCTGACCGGGGGAGCCTGGAGAAGCTGCTGAAGCAATTCAGCGGCGAAGCGGCGTAGTGTTGGAACCGCTCTACACGACTGTTATGCCCCAAACTGTTACACTTTCGCTGAGTTCTAAGCGTGAATGAGACTCAAATCCAATACTTGAATACCGACCTCGATTTGGTCTGCGATGTCGATCCATCAGGACTTGCTCGCGAGTTCGGAAATCGCGATTTGGTCGCACCCGTAACACCCGGCGAAGATGGTTCATTCTATGTTTTGTGCGAGGACAACAACGACACAGAACCGGAACCAAATATCAAACGGCTTTTGGATGCCGTCGACTCATTGTCTGACAAATCTCGCATTATCTGGGAACGATGCTCAAAACGTGAATTCAATGTTGGCTACGATTGTGGCGAAGAACCTTGGGCGTTCAATCAGGGACTCTCGAACGAAATCCTCCGTCGCATTGCAGAATCTGGCGCTTCATTTCGAATGACACTATACCCACAACGACCGGAATCAGAATCCAGGGTGGTTCAGGTTGACGACGCCGGAAACGTGGCATAACCAAGCGGTGAACCGAAGCCGCTGATGACGCGTTTTTTGAAATTACAGTTTCTTGGCGGCGGCTCGTTTACCGCCGTCGTTGAGCCGCAACTCCTACAGTGTGTGTGCGAAATCAGGCGATTGTCGCCGTGTCAATAAAATCAGCCGCGTCATCCCCACGGGGGAGAGGACGCGGCTTGTGCGTGGATTGGAGGACCGCCAGTGGCCGATTTCGAACCCGCCGCGAGAGCCGCCTTCAGTTATACAACCCCTCGTCGATCGGCTCCGACTCCTCTTCGAAGTCTTCCTGCATCTCGCTCCAGGCGTGAAACGCCTCGTACAAATCCGAAGACACCATCACGGCGGGGGAGTCCCAGCCGACCTGGATGTTCATGGCCACCTCGCCCAAAGCGGCCCGGATGTCCCGGATCACGCTGATCGGGGCCACCAGGGTCTTGGCAGGCAGGGTCGGGTCTTCGCGAAGTTCAAGGCCGAAAGAGTCAGGCGTCGGCATAGGTGTGGTCCTTCCTTGAGGAAAAAACGCCGCTGTCAGCTTTGGAATCATCATCTCGACGGGCGGTTGTCGCAACACAACTTCAGTCTTTCTTCCTCCATTCGACTTGATTCGCCCCGCATTTGTCGATCACCCCGTCTGGGGGCGTAGCGTCGACTGGATGTTCTCGGCCAGTTGGGAAGTCTGTCACGAGTTTGCCATGCTGGAAGGGGCTCGTCACCACAGGGCACTGTCGACCCGAAACAACACTGATTCAGTTTCGCGACATGATTGTTTCGAACTCTGAAGCGGGGGCTGCGGTAGAATGGATGAGGCGGGGGAGGCGGGGGTTGAGATTCCAGCCAGTTTGAGATTCCCGACCAGCCGGGTTAGACTGAACTGTCTCATCATCAAGGGGTCCGGCTTCGGCGGTGTGCCGCAACTGCTCTCCTTGACTTGAATCGGGCGATGAACGGGCATCGCGCATGAGTTCGTTCCCCGATGAAGGAAGACTGAACATGTTTGGAATGGGTGTTTGGGAACTGGCTCTGATTCTGGGAATCGCGCTCCTGCTGTTCGGGAGTCGCCTGCCGCAGACGATGCGCTCCGTCGGCAAGTCGATCACCGAATTCAAAAAGGGAATTAAAGAAGGTGAGAACGACGACAAGCCGGAGCCTCCTCGGGAGATTGGCGGTTGAGCGGGCGCGTCCCCGTAAATTGCGGGTCAGAAGGGGGCTGTCTCCACCCCTCAGTGGTCAACCGTCTGGGGAGTATCCGATAACGTTCCTGAGCCTGACTCCGGAGGGGTCACAGCCATCAGTCGTGGTTGAGCTTAGTGCAGGCTCCGCCTGCCACCCGACCTGACCTCGCCGAACGACCTCTGGCTTCCCTCTCCCTCCTGGAAGAGGGGTGGGAGGTGAGGGCCGCATGCCAACAGACTCCCGCTGGGCTGTGAAGTCGAACAACAGTGTGTGGAAACACAAACTTCGACGACGTTTCACTCTCCTCATCGCATTACTGCTCTGCTTCGCATGTCGCTCGACAGCCAGCGCTGACGAGCCCGACGAGTCCCCCATCACCGTTCCGGAACTCCAGGCGCACGCCGCCTTCCTGGCCAGTGACACGCTTCAGGGCCGCGAAGCGGGCACAGCCGGGGGCCAAGCTTCCGCCGCTTATCTCTCCGGCGAACTCCGCCGCCTGAACCTGAAGCCGATCGGATCCGAAAACGATTACCGTCAGCCGTTCGGAGCCGGGTATCAGAACGTCCTCGGACTGCTGGTGGGGACCGATCCCCAACTCAAGGACGAGTGGATCGTCATCGGAGCCCACTTCGACCACGTCGGGTTCGGAAATCGCACGAACAGCCATGGCCCTTTCGGTCAGATCCACAACGGAGCCGATGACAATGCCAGCGGAGTGTCGTGCCTGCTGGAAATCGCGGAAGCTCTGAAGGGCGGCCCACCCCTCCGCCGCAGCGTCGCCTTTGCGTTCTGGGATGGCGAGGAGAAGGGCCTGCTCGGGTCGGAGCATTGGCTCAAGACGCATCCGGCCCGCCCGCAGATTCGGTTCTACACCAACCTCGACATGGTCGGACGCTTGCGTGACGACACCGTCGAGGTGATCGGAGTGCGAACGTTGCCCGGCCTGCGGACCCAACTCGCTCGATCCAATGCCAGTGACCTCCAACTCAAATTCGACTGGGCCCAGCGCGACGACAGCGACCACTACAGCTTCTACCTCCGCAATATTCCATACGTGATGATCTACACCGGTTTGCACAACGACTACCACCGCCCCAGCGATGACATCGAGAAGCTGAACATCGAGGGAATGCGACGGGTGGCCACGGTGCTGGTCAGTCACACGACTCAGCTGGCCGACCACCCGGAGCCGCTCGTCTTCCGAGATGCCAGCCGTTACGAACTCTCCCCACACACGCCGGGGACTCCGCTGCCGAGCCGACTGGGGTGTACCTGGTCTCCCGCTCGTGTGCGAGGCGAGACGATCACCCTCTCCAAAGTCGAGCCGGGCCTGGCTGCCGAGAGGGCCGGGCTGAAGCCGGGGGACGAAATTCAGGCGATCAACGGCCAGGATTTGAGAGAGGTCGAGGACTTCATCGCCTGGGTCCGGCAGAGTCCGAAGCATCTGGAGGTCGATCTCCTCCGCGCCGACACCGGGGCGAAGGAACACGTGTCCCTCGACCTCGACGGGTCCGCCCTCCCGCCAGGGGCCACTGCTGCCAGCGACTCCGCCGAGCCGGGGATTGCCATTCTCACCTCAGTGTCGAGTGCCTCCTTCGCCAGCCAATCCGGCTTCCACTCTGGCGACCGGATTCACGAGGTCCGGGAAGGGGCAGCCTCACCCGACCGCCGCTGGGAGATCGAACGCAACGGGCGACTGCTCGTCCTGCCTGCGAAGTAACCACGTTCGCCTGTAGAACCGACAGCGAGCGGGCGGACGTCAGTCCCCCGTGCCCGGGCGACTCGATATACGGAGTCGGCGGATGGGGCAAGTCAACATCGAGAATCATTCGAGACAAGACGATTCTGGCAATGCCACTCCATATTCATGTTCGCCTGGGTGAAAATTGCATCCCGAGACCGCTCCTCGTACACTCTGGGGATGAATTGTTCGTCACCTGGATGATCGAGGAGTGCCTTCATGAAGTGCTGGATTGCAATGGTCCTGCTGGGAGTGTGCTGGCAAATGCCTGCCACTTGTCAGGCCGACGACAAGGCCGACCTGGTCAAGCTCAAGAGCGAACTGGAGTTGCTGCGGGAGCAGGTCGCGACGCTGAAAGCCGACCTCACGAAGGTCGAACGGGAGCGAGACGAACTTCGGGCGGAGCTGAAGCAGAAGTCGGACTCGGAAGCGTCCGCCATGGGCGATCCCACCGTGGCCCCCGTCGGAACGACCTGGAGAGGAAGGCAAGTCAACCAGCGGGGGGAAGGTGTGGGTTGGGAATGGACGGTGACCGCTCGGGAGGGGAAGAAGATCACGTTTCAAGCCAAAGGCGAGTTCGGTGTCATCTGGGAATATGATGCCACCTTAACCAGTCCGGATGAGTTCAAGTTCTTGGAGGTTCGCCGCATCCAGAAAAGCAGCAAAATAAAAAACAAAGATCTGGAACCGGTCGGAGCCATTTCCGGACGAGGGACGATCACGGCCAAGAACCAGCTCACCGCAGAGATCCACTGGAAAGAAGGCAAACTGGACATGAAGTTTCTCGGCGACTTCGTCGAGCCGAAGGTCAAGGAGTGAGGACGCGACCCGCAGAACCGACAGCGAGCGGGCGGATGTCAGTCCCCCGTGCCCGGGAGACGCGACCGACGGAGCGCGAGCGGGTCGGCATGACCACGTCGAGCCACACGGCGGACTGATGTCTGCCGCTCGCTATCGCATTGTGGTACGACGCTCCGCGTCGTCACTCACGACGCGGAGCGTCGTGCCACATTCACTTCGGCTCCGCCAGCTCACTATTCCGCCGCAGCCATTCCTGCCTGACCGATTCGAGCATCGGATTCTTCGGCTCGCCGGTCCCCTGGCGCGTCCGAGTCGGAGTGACCAGCGACTCCTCCCAGATCCGCCGCTGGACTTTCCAAGTCGCACGATCCACGCCCGCTTCCGACGCCAGATCATCCATCGCGGACAGCGTCGCCGTCACGGCGTCGATGGAATTCTGCATGTCTGCTGCCTCATACTTCGACGGAGTTTTCGCCTGCCAGCGACCGGCCCATCGAATGCGCATCACATCCAGCAGCTGACTGAACTGGTCCCAGCGCCAGGCCGGGTCGGGCACGATCTCCGGGTTGCGCCGCAGCAAGTCCAGGGCCGCTGCCACCGGGCGAACCGACTGGTCGTGGCCGGGGGCGTAGGTGATGCAGTGCATCCAGTGCCCATACTCGCGGGCCGGGTCGGATGCCTGGGCCCGCCCGAGCAGGTGGGCCACCTCGAACGACAAGAAGTCGGTCACCAGCGGATCGTACGGTTCGGCGAACGACTCGAGCTTCGCGATCGCTTCCAGAGTCGGGGCCTCTTCGCGAGCGGCGCGACCGAGGGCCACGAGATAGTCTTTGCGGTGCTGGTCTTCCGGGGTCAGCGCCTGGCGAATCTCGTGGTTGACCCGCTGAATCGAAGTCCGGGGCCGATCCTTCAGAGAGTCCCTCAGCACCCGGCGGTAGCTCCACTGGTCATCGGCCTTCTCGGTCAGGATGCGCACTCGCTCCTGGGAATCTTGCATCCGCCGAGCCAGCGTTTGCTCGGCCTCCGGCTCCAGGTGCATCGCAGTCAGGACCAGCTCGGCCCGATTCGCAAACACGGCTTGCTTCTCCATCGGCTTCGGACTCCAGCGCAGAACCTCCGAGGCCAGGCTCATTGTGAACCGCGCGTTTGCGCAGCTGTTTGTCGAGCCTCCGGACCCGACCAGCAACTCGTCGATGTCCTCTGACGAGACGCACACGAGTTGAGCAAACACCGACCAATCCGTCCCCAGCGTGGCACACAACCGCTGGACCTGCGGCCTCTCCAACCGGGTCAGCAGGTCGGGGGTCATCAGCGGGGCAGGGGAGTTCGTCGCCAGCAGCAGCACCTCGGATCCATCGGTCGTGATGATGCAGGTCTTTTCAAACGCCGACCGCAGACTCCGCAACGTGTCGAGCAGCGGCGCGGAACCGAAATCGACGATGTTCATTCGCTGGCAGAACAGACCGCCCTCGTTGAGGCGGCCCGCCATCCGCGCATGGAATTCTCGCGTGAACTGCGGTTGCGCATGCAGAGGGATCGCGGACACCTCGGGGCAGACGATCACGTCATACGTCCGCGTGGCCTGAGAGGTCGCGAACTGCATCGGCGTCGCGTGGACCCACTCCAGCCGTCCGTCCTGCAACCGGGAGGGAGTCGTACTCAAACAGGCTTCGTACTCCAGCAGCGAACGCACATCGCGGTCCGACTCCACGCACGTCACCGATTGCACGGAAAATCCGAGCAGCGTGTTGATCTCCACGATTCCCGGCGTGCCCAGGCACAGCACATCGCGTGCATGAGGATGGACGACCAGCGGCACCGCAGCTGTCATGACCGACCAGAAGTTCTGCGGTCCCAGCGTCGGGTCGAGGCTCAGTTGACCGGAGCACAAACCATTTCTTCGCACGATGAGTTGGTTCGCCCGTTGCCGCCAGACCGTCCAGACACCGTTCTCGCCCTCGATCGTTTTGAGCCAGCGCGAGCGGTCCGCACGTTCGATCGTGAGCAGATCATGCCCGCTCCCCGCGGCGGCGAACGCCTCGCCGCTGAACAGCAAGCGAGCTGAGCGGGCCGGGTTGAGCCAGCCTTGGCCACCGAGTGCTGTCGCGATGAGACAGACACAAGTGGCCAGGACCGCTGCGTGGCGATTCCAGCCCCGATGAGCGGTCACGGCTCTCCAATCGGCGACCGGCCACAGTGCCAGGCACAACCCGGTGGCGGCACACGTGACCGCGATCAGCGTTCCGACCATCGGCACCGTGACCACGGTCGCCAGCACACATCCAGCTCCCACCGAGACGGCGATGAGGCTGCGGCTGGAAGAGATGACGACTTCGTGTGCGGCTCCGTAGCCTGGACCCCCAGGTCCGGGCGGAACGGACGTAGGCGTCCGTTCGACACTAGACCCACAAGTGCCTCTCAGCAGCGATCCAGTCGCACACCCAATGGGCAGCAGGATTCCAAAGGGGATCAGCCCTTTGGCCAGGATGATCCAAGCCAGCGTACTCAAGTTCGCCGAGGACCAGATCCCGACCCGCATCCAGACCGGGAACAACACGATCACCGCGACCGAGGCCAGAGAGACGAGCAGCAGCGTACGCCGCAGTCCCACGCGGCGATCCTCGTCCCGCCGCCCCAGACCGGTGCAGGCCGCCGCCCCGATCAGAAACCCGGCCCAGCCGAACAGCTTCAGCGGCAGCGACTCGAGCACAAGCTGTTCTGCCGCGCGATTGGCCGCTTCGAGTGTGAGACCGATGAGCAACGCCGTCGCCACGTTCGCCGTAGCGTGGGCTTTCGCCCACGCGCGAGTGCGTTCATCCACGACACGTGGGCGAAAGCCCACGCTACGGCTGGCCTCACCTCGCACAAACAACGACAACCCCGCGCCCACCAGCAAGCACGCCGACAACCCCAGCAACACCTGATCCGCACTCGCGCGCACAAACAGCGTCGTCGGCAGCACACACCAGCACAGAGCCACGCCCAGCCAGAACGAGGGCAGGGGATCTTTCCGCGCGCCCGTGGAATCGACCGAGGGGGCAGGGCAGAGCAGACAGCCCAGTCCCACCGCTGGCACCAGAGTCAGCACCGCCGGTATCGCCATCGCCGCCAGCGAGGTCCACTCCCCGGCATACCAGTCGAGCGGGATCACCTCGCGACGAGAGAGGACAACCTTCCACACGGTCGGCCACAGCGCCAAACCGCAACTCGCCGCGCCCACTCGCCAGAAGTGCGGCACACGATTCAAGAGCCCCGCGACGCGCGGCCACCAGCCGCACGCCAGCGTCAGCGCCCACGCCCACGCAAACGTGATTCGCGCCGCTGGCACCGGCTCGAACGCCGTCCAATACGCCGCGCAGACAGCGACCCACGCCGTCCCCGCAGCCGCTCCGCACGTCAACGATAACGTGTGCGGATGATTCAAGATTCGCGAGACGCACGTCCGTGTGGCTTGCAGCATGGGAAAGGTACCTGTCGCAGCCGGGGGAGTGCCCCAGCAGAATCACGAATGCCCACCTGGAAACTCCGTTTTCCAGTTGCAAGCTTCGCGGGGCCGGGTTGTATTCCACCCCGTTCGCTTCCAGCAAGATCGATCGGCCTTTCTTGCCGCAATCGCTCTTGCCCTCGGGAAAACCTCTCTGATATATCGCCCCTCTCGGAATCGCTCCGGACGGACCCGGTGCGCGCGAAGGCCCCCTCACGGATGGATCGCCCCATGACCGCTCCCGCTGTTTCACCGACTGCATCTCGGGGCGTCACGCGCTGGGTGGGAGTGCTGGCACTGCTGGTCCCGGCGATGTTGTCGCTGTTCCATTCGATGGCCTCCAGCCGGACTCAGGCGGCAGTCGCCGGACCCGATCGACCGGCCTTGGCCTTCGACCAATACATGATCAACTTCGGCCAGCCTCAACCGCGCGCCATTCATGAGGCTCAATTCCACTTCGAGAACCACAGCTCGCGACCCGTGAAAATCACCGGGGTCAAGCCCAGCTGTGGCTGTCTGACTCCCAAGCTCGTGGGGTTCAATACGCAGAGGAAGCACGAGGAACGCACCGAGTTCGCTCCCGGCGAGCATGGCGTTCTGGCGATGGGGATTCGCCCGGCCAAAGAACAACCGGGCGAGAAGAGCTACTCCGTGGCGGTCAGCTACGACGACGGCCAGCCCCGGACCGAGACCCTGGAGTTCCGGATCACGCTGCCCAAGAAGAAGCTGACCATCGAACCGAACGAGCTCTACTTCTATCAACTGAGCGGTGAGCCGGATTCGCGTGTCGTCATGGTCCGTGACTTCCGCGACCAGCCCGCGCGAGTGTTGAGTGTGGAGGCCGTGACCGCTGGCAAGGCCGCTGAAGCGAAACCGCTGGCCGGTGTGACGGTTGAACTCGGTGCCATCACCACGGGAGCCGACGGGGAAGCCACCTGGCCGATTCAGGTGAGCATTAGCCCCGACCTGGCTCCCGGCCGCATGGACGGCTGGCTGGTGATCTCGACCGACGACCCCGAGGCCCCCCGCATCAAGATCCCGATTCTGCTGTTCGGAAAAGAGCAGGGCACCGTCGGTGGAAAAGCCACCCGCTCACCGATCTACGGCCCAGCTCCGCAGACCGCCACCACGCCGAATGACGCCACGTTCGAATAACCCCGTAGGCGATGTCGCTCCGCGACTCGCATTTCGTGGGACGGGCACACTTGCCCGTCCGTCCCGAGGAGGGCGTTGCGGTGGCCGGACGATGTTTGGCGGCCCATCGGGGCGGTTTCTGGTGGCAGTGTGTCGCGCGGGGACGGGCCAATGGGCCCATCCCACCCCGTAGGCGATGTCGCTCCGCGACTCGCATTCCACATGACGAGCAGTTCACTCTTTCCGTCGCCAAGTTTCCGCCGGACGAGTCTCAGTCGCGGAGCGACGTGAGCTACGAATGGCGGTGTTAACAAACGCCAACGGACGAGGTGGCCGACCTCGTCCGTTTCGCATTCGTCCCTCATCAATTGAATTACTTCTTCACCAGCGCATCCCGAATCTCGGTGAGCAGCTTGATGTCCGCTGGCGTTTCGGCAGGGACGGCGGGTGCCTCTTCCTTCTTCTTCATGAGAGAGTTCATGAGCTTCACCATCATGAAGATACAGAAGGCGACGATCAGGAAGTCGAACACCGTTTGCAGGAAGTTGCCATAGTTGATGGCCACTGCGTCCAACATCTTGGACGGATCCTTGGGGTTCGGAACATTGGCTTCGGTCAGCTTGAACTTGAGGTCTTTGAAATCGACCCCGCCCACCAAATAGCCGATCGGTGGCATCAAGACATCGTTGACCAGCGCCCCGACAATCTTGCCGAATGCCGTGCCCATGATCACGCCGACAGCGAGATCAACCACGTTGCCTCGCATGGCAAACTCTTTGAACTCTTTGATCAAACTCATGAATGAGAAGCTCCAGGGAGAGAGAGAAAGGGGGGATTTACAGATCCTGGAGGAGTTCCCGGACCGCTCATCATCAAGATGATCGCAGCCTACTCCCAGGATGAAATGTCTACTATCCCAGGTCGTTTCGACGGACTCATTTCTTTTGGACAATTCGTGTTATCCGGCACTCCCGGTTGCGGTCAAAGGCAGGGCGAGTTACGGCTCTCATGACACCGAAATCCACTGCCGTGACCAGTCTCTGCGCCTCCCATCAAAACCAATCTCCGGGATCTCCCACCATGTCCACCGCCTCTCTCCGCGAAGGCATCCAGCACGTCCAGATCGCTCTTCGCGACCCCGAGGAGTTCGCCGTTCGCTGGCACACCGGCCAGGCGGCGTACCCTTGGTGGGTCTGGGCGTCGCTGTTCGGAACGGCGGTCCTGGGGACCATGAGTTACGGCCTGACGATGGGCTTGCTGGGTGGTCCCGATCAGATGCTTCGCAAGGCGCTGCTCTGCACCTTTTGCGCAGGGGTCGCCTGGGGCCTGCCGCTGCCCGCCCTCTACATTCTGAACAGCCTCAACGGCTCCCGACTCAAGGCGTCCTCCACGCTGCTGGCTGCGATGGTCACCACCAGTTGGGGTGGGCTGGCCATGGTCGCCTCGATCCCGATCAATTGGTTCCTCACCGCAGCTGTGCCGCATCCGGGGTTCGTGCTGGCGGTCAATCTGGTGGTGTTCACGGGGGTCGGGATTGCGATGACCGACACGTTTGCCCGCGTGATGCACCGCTTGGAACCGGAGCGTCCAACGGCCCCGATCTGGTGGATCATGCTGGTCGGCCTCACCGGCGGCGAGCTGTTTTACTTCGTCGGCCTGTTCCAGTTCGGAACGTAGAACGGCATTTATTCCGTTCATGCCCGCACCCGCAGAGAACGGAATGAATTCCGTTCTACTTCCAGAAAGCCCATCATGAACACTTTCGACTCCCTCAAACAGACCCTCGGCCGTACCCGCGTCGACACCATCGACGATGCCTGGATCCCGGACCAATCCCCGGCCACCCCGCCACCCGTCGAACCACTCCCGGCCTTCACCGGCGTCCTCCCGCTCACCGAGATGATCCTCCAGAATCACTCTCTGCTGGAGAGGCTGATCCGGTCGACTGCAAAGCAGGCGGTCCTGATCCCCCAGCTACTACTCATCGCGTTTCTCGGCTTCGTGCTGTACGGACTGACGATGGGGCTGCTCATCGGAGTCTCCGGTTGGACGCCGCATCTCAACTCCCCGCGCGAGGTGCTGACCAGCGGGGGACCACTCATTGAGTTCCACTCCGCTGCCAGCCCGCTGGCTCCCTGGACGGATGGAACGGCCCCCGCGCTGATCGTGGCGTATGCCCTCGGGATGATTGCCGCGACGGGGATCTGCCTGCCGAGCTTGTACTTCTACGGGCTGCTGAGTGGAATCAAGCTCACGATGCGGGACGTGGTGATTCACTCCCTGAAGTCGAAGGCCACAGCGGCCATCGGACTGATCGGAATCCTGCCGATCTACTTCGTGATCTGTCTCACCGTGATGGTGTTCGACCTCTCGGAATACTGGATTCGAATCGTGCAGTGGATCGGGTTCGCCTTCCCGTTCCTCGGCGGGTTATGGGGCACGCAGTCTCTGTATCGAGGCTTCCAAGGGCTGGCCGACACGCTGCCCGGTCGCCTGAATATGGAGGCCCGTTACAACAGATCGTGCTTCCTCGATCGACTCGTGTTGGCGTGGAGCGCGTGCTACAGCGTGATCGCTCCGATCATGGTGTTCACGATCTGGGAACGGCTGCAGCCGTAGTAGGGTGTCGTCCTTCGCGGAGCGAAAGTTGATAGTGAGCGGCACGGCGCTAGCCGCCGGTTCTGCGAATGCGAGTTGGCGTACGAAGAACCGGCGGCTAGCGCCGTGCCGCTCACGGGTTGCTCAACGAATCGAGGCACCTCATGGACTTCCGCCAAACACTCTTGCTGTACCTGCTCATCGGGGCCGGTGTCGCCATTGGGTTCGCGGCCCGGACTTCCGACAAGGGCAGGGCGTGGGCCACGATTCTGGCCGCCTATGTCTTCTGGCCGCTGTTCGTGCCGCTGCTGTTATCGGCGGATGAAGAGGAGCCGGACGCCCCCGTTCCTTCAGCGGCAGAGGCGCTCGCAGTTCGCCTCACACGAGGACGGGAATTGCTAGACCGTCTGGCTGCGACCTCGTCCGCGCTGGGCATCCCCGATCTTCCGGAACAGGTGTCGCGCATTCAGGCCCTCTGGTCGGAGCGCGCGGCCTGGCTCACCGAAACCAGCCTGCTGATGCAGACACTCCAGACGACCCACTCCCCAGCGACCTCTGGAGTGACGGCAGCAAACACTCCCCAAATCGAGGAACTCCAACGCATGCAGCACTCCACCGAACAGGCCCTCGACCGCAGCCTATCCGGCATCGACGAACTCGCCGTGCATGTCCAGTTGCTCAAAGCCCCGGGCGTCGACCGAACCGCCGAACTGGAACGCATCGAACGGGTGTTGAGGGCGATTTTGGAATTGGAGGCCGCTTCGCCCGGCTCTGTGCGGCCTGAATGAAGCCGTGCATTTCTGGCCGACTGTGATTCCCAGCAGAATGCTTATCAAGGTAGACTCAACCGACAACTGGCAACGAATCCGATCGTTATGGGTCATCGCGGTCTCTTGTTGACCTCTTTTGTGGCGAGTTGAGTCATGGCGAATTGGCTCTGGATGGTCTGCTCAAGCACAATGGCGGTGCAAGGCGTTGTGATGCTATTAAACGCGATCGCGGATCGGTCCAAGCAGGCTCAAAGCCTCGTCCTGGTTGATCTGGGACAAACCCCGTGGAGTATTGGGCGAGTGTGCGGCGAAATGTGGCTCCCAATCGGTTTCGGAACGGTGTGCTGGACGTGTTTCGAGAATCGTCCTTTCTGGGAAGGACTCTCGATATCGGTTTTCTTCGCGTGCCTGCTCGCCACAAGCTGGATGGACTCGACACAGCGGCGATGCCTACTCGAGCAAGGGATGCGAGTGACCACTCGGACGCTGTGGATGAGGGACCAACGGTTCATCCCCTGGAGTGATGTCAAACAATACCAATGGAACGGCACGACATTGATCGTCAACCCGGGATGGAATCAGGTGTCTTGTCTCATTCCCGAAGTGTGCGTCGAGGAAGTGAACACGATCATGATGCGGATGTGCCCACAAGAGGCCGCTTCTGCGATGAGTTGAACTGATCCACTCGCACTTCGCTTTTGTTTCCCGTGACGCCAATCCTCGAAATCGGTATCCTTTCACGTCCCGGTTTGGCCGGGGTCGCTGATGGTCTGTCTGGATTCCGTGCCCATGTCGCTGCTCACTCCGCTCCCGTTCGAACGTCCGATCCATGACTTGGAGCGGCAGCTGGAAACTTTGGAGGGCCAGCCGAATCCGTCCGACGTGACGAAGGATGCGATTCGCAAGATGCGGGTTGAGATTCAGCGTCTGAAGCGGGAGGTCTATGAGAACCTGAATCCGTGGGAAACGGTGCAGGTCTCGCGGCACGAGGCGCGGCCCAAGGCGCTGGACTACATCGAACTCGTCTGCGATGAGTTCGTGGAGCTGCACGGGGACAAGGCCCACGGCGACGATCCGGCGATCGTGACCGGCCTGGCGCGGATCGATGGTCGCAAGGTGCTGCTGGTCGCTCAGCAAAAGGGTCGCAACCTCGAAGAACGCCTCAAGCACAATTACGGGATGGCCCATCCCGAGGGCTACCGCAAGGCGCTCTCCAAAATGCAGCTGGCGGCGAAGTACGGTCTCCCGATCGTGTGCCTGATCGACACCGCCGGAGCCTATCCGGGGATCGGAGCCGAGGAACGCGGCCAGGCGTATCAGATCGCGTACAACCTGCGCGAGATGTCGCGGATCGATACTCCGATCGTGTGCATCGTGATCGGCGAAGGCGGCTCCGGCGGCGCGCTAGGCATCGGGATCGGCGATCATGTGGCGATGCTCCAGTTTTCGTACTACTCGGTAATCAGTCCCGAAGGCTGTGCCGGGATTTTGTGGAAGCATCCCAAGCACGCGGACAAGGCCGCCCACGCGCTGCGGTTCACGTCGAAGGATCTGCTGGAGTTCGGGATCATCGACGAGATCATCCAGGAACCGCTGGGCGGCGCGCATCGCGATCACCGGCGGATGGCGACGACTTTGAAGGCGTCGATCCTCGGAGCGTTCAAGTCTCTCAGCGCGCTGCCGTCCGCGCAGCTGCTGGATCGGCGCTACAACAAGTTTCGGAAGATTGGCCGGTTCGAGGAAGGACCGGTGGAAGTCGCGGCGACTGAGCCGCCCGCGCACGGCGCGGTACGCTGATTCGAAGCGGACTTCGGAATTAGTTCGAGATCAGTGGGTTCGTACTGGCTGGAGTCCGCCGATGCCCGAAGTTCGAATCTGCTTTGATGTCGACTTCGAGTGCTGCGAAATTGGATTCATCCATGCTGGCCGGGTCTTGCCACATCGGTCCCGGTTGAATCTCTGGTTCACTCTCGGAGAGATGACCTGGATCGGGATTCTGCTTCCAGTTGCGACGCTGCTGGTAATCCGTAGTCCGGCTTTGCATGGGCCAACGAAATGGTTCCTCCTTGGTGTGTTGATGCTTCCGTGGGTGCATCTGGTTCGCCGATTCTTCGAGTCAACTTCGATAGATTCCCGACTCGACACGAGTGACAGCCGTTTTGAAATCACGGTCCGTCCAGATGGCTGGACGCTCTCCACAGCGAATACGCGGGCTGAGCATCAGTGGTTTCTGATCGCGCGAGTCGTTCGCTTCGACGCTGGGTTCGTGGTCGTCGAGAACTGGGCCGGGCTCGCTTCGCGCTGGTTGCCACTGACCGGGTTTGAGTCGGCGATTGTGGCGGACCAGTTTGTCGAACTCGTGAAGGGCTCATCTGTCTCGTTCGAGGATCGCCGGACGGAGTAGCCGGGCGTGACCGCCCAGTCCGTGAGCGGCACCGCGCTATCCGCCGGTTATGCGGAGGCGTGTGGGCGTGCGAAGAACCGGCGGCGAGCGCCGTGCCGCTCACAGGATTGGTCGCAGAGCGGGCAGAATTCAGAGGCTGAAGTGATTCCCAAACCACACCACCAACGTCCGATAATGTCCGTTATGTTCAATTGAACCGTATTTTGGCGTGGAAAACACCGTGTTTGCGTTTGGCGGGCGGCGCGCATGGAGGACGACACTGGGGTCGCGGGTCCAGCGCTCGTGGTCATGGCGTGCGAACCAAGAGGTCGTTTTTCCGACGCGTGAGTCTCGACAATCGAGCGCGCGAAAAAAGCCCAGGGGTTGCAACCCCTGGGCTTGAATGTACAGCGCACTCACATCACATCTGGCAACTCGTCCATCTCCATCAGCGGGATCTCTTCGACCGGCTTCGGCTTCGGTGCAGCGGGTTTCGCGGCGGGAGGAATCGGCGCGGGAGCCAGTGGCGCAGCCGCCAGCGGGCGCGGAGCCGGTGGTGCCGCCATCGGCAGCGGCGCAGCGGGCATCGTCCCTGGCATCCCTGGCATCGGCATCCCTGGCATCTGACCGGGATACATCCCCGGCATCTGTCCCTGCCCCGGCATCTGTCCCGGCATCGGCATCATGCCCGGCATCGGCATTCCGGGGTACAGCTGACCGGGCATCATCTGACCTGGCATCATCCCCGGATATTGCCCCGGCTGCGGATACCCCATCGGCATCCCCGGCATTCCCATTTGTTGCGGGTATGGCATCTGAGGCATCATCGGCTGCATCATCTGCGGCTGCATCATCGGTTGCATTTGTTGCGGCAGCGGTTGCGGTGCTGCGGGTTTGGCGGGTTCCTTGTCCTTCAAGACCGATGTCCGATTGCCGCGCAGAGCGGCCTTGGTCTTGGCGGCTTCTTCGCGAGCTCGCGCGCGCTCCTCGGGGGTGCGTTCGGCGTCCAGGCGGCTGTCGAGGGTGTTGGCGATCGAATCGGAGAACTTGGCGTCGTCGCTCTTCGACTTGGCTCGCAGGTAGGTCTCCGGGTCTTCCTTGAACACCTTGAGGTTCTTGAGGGCCGAATTCACCTCGTGCATCGAAGCGAACCGGTCCTTGGGTTTCTTGGCGATCATCTTGAGGATGAACTGATCGAGTTCCGGAGTGAGGTTGATATTGTACCCGGAGGGCTTCTCGGGCTTCTCCCGCACGTGGGCCATCAACAGATCGTTGGCACTACTCATGATGAACGGAGCCCGCCCGGTCAGGATCTCGTAGAACAGGATCCCCAGGCTGTAGATGTCGGCCGAGAACGTCAATGGCAATCGCTGAATCAACTCCGGTGCCAGATAGGTCCGCGTCCCCTGGATGACCACACTGCTCTTCTTGGTGAGCAGTGCGGAGAGCATCCCGGTGGGCTTCGAGGCCAGCGAGAAGTCGATCACCCGGACCTCCCCCGCCTTCGTCACCAGGATGTTGTCCGGCTTGATGTCCTTGTGGACCCAGCCCTTGTCGTGGATGAACGCGAACGTCTGGGCGCAGGCCTCCATGATCTTCTTGGCGCGGGCCTGGATGTTGGCGTGGTCGTTGCGGATCAGTCCTTTCAGACTCCCGCCCCGGAAATACTCCATGATGAAGTAGGCGTTGTCGCGACCGATCGAGACCTCCATGATCCGCACGATATTCGGATGCTCCAACTGCTTGGCGATGCTCGCTTCCTGCTTCAGCTCCGCCACCATCGCCTTGTCCTTGAGATGCTCCGGCAGCAGCAGCTTCATGGCGAACTGCTGCTGATTGGCGAGGTGCTTGACCTCCCAAATCTGGGTCAGGTTGCCCGTGGAGATGCAGTTCACCAGTTGGTACTGGTCGATCTGGTTTTGCGGGGGGGGAGTGGCGTTCTCGGCCATGCGACCGTCCTCGAAGCGTTCGGGCGACCAATGGCCGTCGGCACGGGGCGGACCGCGAGACGGGTCGCCCCGAGGACGGGCTTCGCTCAGTATACCGGGGGCGATGCAGTCGTCGCAGTCCGAAACAACCGGTTCTTACGAAACACCGGCATTTTCAGCGGAGTCGTCGTCACCCGTGCGAGAAGACTTCCGAAGTCTTCTGAGACTTCGGAAGTCTGGCGTGTGAGCTAGTGGTCCACCAACTTGAACTTGTTTGGTAGCTGCACTCGCCAGAGTGCGGGCTCCCCGCGTTCTGGCGAACGCAGCTACCCCTCATCTTCAACTTGGTGGACCGCTAGAAAGTGGTGCCAGCGGGGGCCGGTTGTCCCGGTTGTGCCGCACCTGCCGGGGTGCCAGTGGCCTTCGCATCCCGACCGGTCACGCGCGCTCCATCCAGCAGCGTCTCCGAAGTCTTGAGCACCAGTTCGTCGGTCGCCCCGAAGCGCCCACTCACAAACAGATAATCCGTTCCCAGTTGCCCCAACGCCTGCACCGGGATGTCCCGCACAAACCCTTCGCGGATCACCTGCACCTTGCGACCGCCCTGCTCGCCATTCACCAGAGCGGCGGTCGGCACTTCTGCTACCGGCAGCCGGGGGATCATCGCGGAATAGACCGTCTGACCGGCTCGCCACTTCCCGGTCGCGTTATCCACCAGGACGCGCCCCGTCGCCGGTGAGGGAAACAGATCTCGCAGCGGGTCGAGTTGCGGACTCAGCGGCAGCACTGCGGCCAGCTTGGCGGGGACGTTGGCCTCCTCGACCTTCAGTTCGATGGTGTCGCCGGCCTTCTGGGTCTTGCCGTCGATCGGGACTTCCACCACCAACTGGGTCGGATCGATCACGGTCGCGAGCGGCTGTCCGGCATGGACGAATTCCCCCTCGATGACCAGAACGGCGGTCACGATTCCCTTGAGCGGAGAGAGGATGATGGTCCGCGACTGGTTGAGTTCCGCGATCTTCAAATCGCTCTCCGCCACCTCGACCCGCGCCTCCGCAGGGGGCTTGACTGTGGCTGCTGCAAGGTCGGCCTTGGCGGCTTTCAGCGCGGCCTGAGCCCGTGCGAGTTTCAATTGAGCATCACGGGCATCCAGTCGCAGGACTTCCGCCTGCGGCGTGACCTCTTGTCCCACCTGGGTCAAGACCGAGCTGACGACCCCATCGACGGTCGCTGCCAGTGTGAGCTTGCGAACTGGTTCCAAATGCAGCGGAACCTGATACTTCGCCGGGTCTCGAAACAGCACCGGAGCACGCTCAATCACGACGGCTCGCCCGGCGGCTGTGGCGGCACCGGCAGCTCCGGTCGCGGGAGCCCCGCCGGGCGGACGCGACGGAGGCGGTGTGGACTGAGCGAGGAGTACCTCGCCGCCGAATCCCAGCAGGCCCAGTGACAGGACACAACAACTCGCGGAAGGTAAGCGTGAGTGCCGCACGATGATCTCTCCTGATTCCATCCGATTGACTGACCCGCTGAAGATGAACTTCTTTCTCCGTTCAGTCAGACACGTGCGAGCTTACGCCGACGGGGCCAAGGCGTCAAACGGGCGGGGGGAGCGGCGAGTTTCCGGAGTCGGTGCCGGGGTTCGCCAAGCCCGGCCCCGGTGTTGACTTGGGGATCGGCTTCGTGATCGAAATCGGCACCTTGACCGTCGAGGTCTGTCGCAGCCCCTCGGCCAGCAGACCCGCCAAATCCTCAGTGCTGGCCCGGATCGAGATCACCGCCTGAGCGAAGTTGGTATGGGTGGAAGCGTGGGGAGCATCGAGCGCAAACTTCTCGACAGCCCGCTTCAACTCCGGCAGCTTCTTGTCGAGCATCTTGAAGTATTCGACGGGGTCGTCCACGCGCGGCTCGACCGCCCGCGAGAGATCAAACACCGCGCGCACGATCCCCATCAATTCGGGAAAGTCTTCGACCTCGGTGGAGTGCTTCACAAACGTGCGCACCATCCACGCATGGGCGAGGATGATCTGAGAGCGGGCGACGAGTTCGGCGGGAGTGGGCATGGGTGGGGGGGATCGTTGAGGGTTGGGAGTTGGGAGTTGGGGCAACGCCGTGAAGGATATTCGTGAGGCATTTCCCAAGGTTCTGCCCCCTCTCCCCCACAATCGGCGCTGCTTTCTGGGAGGACTCGACTGTGGGGGGAGAGGGCCGGGGTGAGGGGGCCAGAGCGTGCGGTGTGGCCCCCTCACCCCAACCCTCTCCCCCGCAATACGCACCCTCCGAAAGTCACGTCGCTCGCGGGGGAGAGGGGGCCGGAAACGTGCTGGCTACCTTGTGAGCGTGGTCCCTGAGAAATCCTTCACGGCGTTGGAGTCGGGAGTCGGGAGGGACATCACGCGTCTCCCCCGATCCCGAAGGGATTCCAGCCCATAGCCGGTGGTCGAGCGCAGCGACACCACCGGAAAGACACGACGATACGATCCCTATCCCGGCAGGGATTGTAGCCGCCTTCCATCCAGAGACCGATCCTCAGGCGCGATCCCCGCACGCACTCTGGCTGCAATCCCTTCGGGATAGGAATCATCGGGTGGTGCCTGTCCGGTGGTGGCGCTGCGCTGACCACCGGCTATGGGCTGGAATCCCTTCGGGATAGGCATGGGTTATCCCTCGCGCTGGCCCGAGGTGTTCCACTCGCGAATCGTCGCTCCTTCGTTCAACGGCGACGCCACATCGATCTGCCAATGCGAACCACTGCGATCGATGATCTCTTGACGTAGATGGAGGGCGGTCAACTCCGTCGGAGCAAACGTCACCACGGCTGGCCCCCATGAGGACTGGACCAACCGCTGCCCGAGTTCGGGCCACTGGCGGTCCAGTTCGCGCACACGCGGGTCGGCGAACACGCCGCCCTGCACGGGGGCGAAGTAGTTCCCAATCGCCCTTCCATACTCCGCGACTGCAGTCCCGAAGGCGAGGCAGTCGCCGGTTTGGAGAGCCGGAAGTATCTCCATCAGCGTCAGCCGACAGAGCCGGTCGGTGAGCGCGGGAGCCATCGCGGGGAGGGCCTCAAACGCCGCGAGTTCCTTGGCTCCGTGGAGACCCGGCCCCGAGTCGCGCGGCCGCAGGATCACGACCCGCCACGCCTCGGGTACTGGCAGTCGCACCGCCAACTCCCCGAGAGCCCCCTGCCCCGCTTGACCCGCATCCACCAGGAAGCCGCCCTGTGCAAACCCATGCAGCCCGATCGCCGAACGCCGACCTCGCCCGCAGCGCTGAGCGATCTCTGTCTCCGTCGGCCACGGTGCGGGCTCCCGTCTCGCCAGGACCGAAGCCACCGCCAGACTCAACTGAGTCCCGGTCCCAAACCCGGCGTGCTCCACCGGCGGCGTGTCAAACTCCCAGGAGAGCGGACTCCCCGTGGGATAGGCTTCCAGCCTGTCATGCTTCGGCTGATCTGACTCGGGCACGTCGGAAACGTGCCTCACAGCCTCTCGCAACCTGCGGATCCGCTCACTCGTCTCCGGCGAACAGCCGACAGTGCGCTCGACCGAATACTCCACCACGCGGAACGCAATCGCCGGTTCGGCCACCATCATCCCGATGCCGCCAAAACAGCGACCCGCTTCTGCCCCACTGGCCAGCGGGCCAAAGTGCAGACGGGCTCCGGTTCGAACTTCACTCGCGCGCGGCATCCGGTGACTTCTCCAGTGGAACAGCCACGGGCGGTGGCGGCGGGGTCTTGGAGGCGGCGGGCAGAGCCTTCGCCTGACGCAGGTGTTGCCCCAGCTCCACCCTCTGACGGGCGGAACCCGTGCGGATCGCGATCCCCTCCGAGTCGATCGAGTCGATCACGAACGCCATCTCCGACGCCTGCACCGCGTCACCCACATGGATCACGGTCTTGGTGTTCGTCAACCGATCGTGCAGCCAGGCAAACCGGTCTCCTGTCTTGTCCACCGAGGCGGTCAGGTAGGTGAACTGTGCATGATCGTCGTTCACCTGCCCTTTAATCTCCAGTGTGGCGACCAGTCCCGGTGATCCGTTGTCGGTGGCTGTCACTTGGAACGCGATGGAAGCGGCTTCGACGATCTCCTCGGGAGTCCAACTGATGGTGCCTCGGCTGGAGTCGATCGTCATGCCTGCGGGAACCGTGCCAGCCAGGGCATAGGTCAGCCGGGTGCCGGGGTCTTCGTCCTTGGCGACGACAGGGAATGTGAGCGGCAGCCCGACGAAGGCTTGCAAGGGAGTCGTGACCGGATCGAACTTCGGCGGGCGGTTCTTCTCTCTCAGAGTCACGCGAATGTCGGTTTCGACTTTGGCCACCTCTCCCGCGCGGGCGATGACCTTGACGATGTAATCTCTCGCTTCGGCCTCAGCGGGGACGACCCACTCCAGCTTCCCCGCCGGAGTGACCTTCAGACCAGCGGGCGGCTTGACGAGTTCAAACTCCGGCGCGGGCCAGGCCGGGTTCCAACCGGCGACCTTCAACTCGGCGGTCCACGGCTCGCCGCGCGTCAGTGCGGGGAGGGTGTCCGACGCCAGCCGGGGCTTGAACTCGATGAGTGGAGCGGGCTTCACGAACCCCGATCGCTCCAGCAGTTGTTGATAACTCGCGATCCCTGCCTCGCGGCCCGGCTCGGGCGCACGGAACGGGGCCGACTCGACGCTGCTGTTCCCCGGATGAGGGGCGGGCGGAGTGCCATCCACGCCGCGGGTCAGGGTCCAACTCTTCCCGGCCACCGCGGTGACCGTGGCGAACTCCCCGCCGATGCGGACGCGGAACGGCGGCTGAGTCAGGAACCCCGCGCTGTTGGAGACCTGGATCGTGGTGGCTTTCTCGTCCACCGCCGAGGCCAGTTCCGTCTCGGGAAACAACCGCGTCCGCGTCTGGGCAGCCGAGAGCGAGACCCCCTCCAGAGTGATCTTGACCGTGAACTCGGGATCCCCATCGGCAGACGGACTGACCAGCTCCAACGAGGCCACCCGTTGCAACAGATCGGTCCGCTCGAAGTGCCACAGAAACGTGGCCACTTCCTGCAACCGAGCCTTCGCCGTGAGCGTCACCGGGACGCGCACGCCGATCTTGCCGAGCTGGGTACGGGCGTCGAGGCTCTTGTTCGGGGTGATGGCCTTCCAGTGGCTCAACTCCGCCAGTTCCTGCACCCACTTGAGGTACACGCGCTGGGCATCTTCCGGGCGGGGAGGCAGGCTGTCGTGGACGGAATCGCGGACCAGCTTCTGCGACTTCAGGAGCCCCTTCCACTCCGTCCGGGTGTCGCTGGAATCCTGCTGCGCCTGAATCAGTTGGGTGTCTTTGAGCTTGAGCGGCTCGCCGATCTGGCTGTCATACAATCCCAGTCCGCCCCACAACAGGACAGCTGATCCCAGCCCACCGGCCAGGAGTTGTTCGCGGCGTTGCATGCGATGTCTCCTGTTCAGCGGGGGTTGGTGGAGGATAAGGACGGGGTGGGAGTGGCGGCGGGCTTCTCGGCGACAGGTTTCACATCTGTGGGCCGAGGCAGCTCGGCCTCGACCGAGAACTGCCACGGGTAGTCGGGGTCTTTCTTGTTCTCCAGCGGGGGCGGCGACTTGACTGTCCATTCAGCGTCGGCCAGCTTCTGGAGCAGGTCGTCGTAATCACTCCTCCCACGAGCGCGAGCAGTGCCCGTGATCTTCAACAGCTTGGCCCCGGAACTGGGGAGCGACTTGAACTCGGTCAGGTACAGCCGGTCGGTCCCCGGCAGCAACTGGTGAAACTGATCGAGAACGGCCAACTGGTCCTGGTCCCCTTCGATCCAGGTGGAGAGGACTTTGGCCGCTGCCAGATCCCCTGCCCCGTTCGTGATGTCGGCCTTCTTGACGTTGATCTCGGTCGTGAGGACGTCGATGTCGTCGTTCATGCTCGCCATCTGCGAGCTGAAGTTCCACCATGTTCCCACCACCAGCAGCGTGGCCGCCGCCCCGGCTGCCACGAGATAGCGTTTCGTATTGTCTGGCTTCTCGGCAGGTTTGCGCGGGTTGACCAAGTCGACGCGCGGGATAATCCCCGCTTCCCCGGTCAGCCCGCGTGCGAGGATCGCCACAAACGAGAGCCGGTTTTTGGAGGGGATCGGCGAATCGAACCGATCGAAGTCGAGCGGGTGAACCTTGGCCCCGAACCGTTCTTGAACCGCCTTTACGACCGCCTCGTCCGCCTCTTCATCCTCGACGAGGTACACCTGATCCACCTCGACGCCGGGATGCGATTGACCCAGCGAGATCAGGCAGCGATTGATCTCCATTTGCAACGGCGACACATGCCGGGCCGCGTCCCCCTCGGGCAGCCAGACCGCATGTGTGGCGATCAACCGCCGCTGGTCGAGGATCGAGATTTCGACCCGGTCGCCCGACTGCGCCACGATCAGTGTTGGCACGTCCGGTGTGCCAACCCGCTCCTCCTCGCGAGCCACCAGTTCCGCGATCAGGAACGGACTGACCTCCAGCCCCACCAACTCCAGCTTGGCTCGCGTCAGCAGGTCACGCATCCGCTGCACGCGCGCGGAATCGAGCGTCACCGCGATCACCGCCTGCCCGTCCCCCTGCGCCCCGAGCGGTACGAAATCGACCGCAATCGCCGTCGTGGGGGTCGAGGACTTGGCGGCGGACTGAAAGCTCACCAGCGCGGGCAACTCGTCCGCCGGGACATTCGGCAACTGGAGTTGCCGGACCACCACCGTCTCCCGCGGCACGACCACGATACAGGCGGCATTCGCCCCCAGAGCCATCGTCTTCCCGGCCAGCTCCGCCGCGATGTCGGCTGCGGCCCGTTCGGGTGTGCGGTCCTGGGTGAACGGGATGGAGAAGGTGTGGGAGAGCGCGACCTTGCCGCCGTCGAGACGCACCGCCGCCCCGACCAACCCTTCGGTCGACCACTCGATCCCCCAGAACTGCCGCAACTCAGTCTGGGTGGGTTGCCAGAGCTTTCGCCAATCCAACACGCGCCACTCCCCTGCCCCGCTGATCGGGGCCACAACACCGGCCACAACACCGACTTGTCACCGATCATCCGCGTCCGGTTAAACTTACGTCGCAACCGGAGATGTCACAAGAGGGGAACGGCAGAGCAGGCGGGAATTCGCCCGTTGAGGGGCCGGGGCGACCGGAGATTTTCGCCCCCGTGAAAGGTTTGGCGTTCTACACCGGGACTTCGCGGTGAGAGAAATCGCGGGAGACCCTGATTCAATCTCCAATCCCTAGAGATTCCAAGACGTGTTACTCCGCGAATATCTACACGCAAAAGGCATTCGCCTTCGCTGCCAGTTCCTCTTTGTCCCGGCAGGGACACCCGATCATAGCCCACCGATTCATCGGTGGGTCCACGAGCCTCACGCGGTCAGCAGCCCCGGCAGGCAACGCCGTGAAGGATTCCCGCAAGGCGTTTTCCAAGGTTCTGCCCCCTCTCCCCCACAATCGGCGCTGCTTTCGGGGTGGACTCCACTGTGGGTGAGGGGGCCTGAGCGAGCGAGA
>JAYWFM010000181.1:0-1963 GCA_043778825.1 Planctomycetota bacterium
GCTGGGCAGCGGCTCTGATAACCCGCCCGGTGCCGAGGGCCTGACGCGCGGCTGGGGCACGCAGCTGACCTCGCAGCAGACGCTGGCCAGCCCGCCCGGAGCGGCGACGACGAATCTGAATAATATCGGCAACGGCTCGGGCTCGGGCAGTTCCAACAGCTCAGGCAGCGGGGGGTATACGGCGCAAGGCGATGGGACGGACGGCCCGACAGCGGTGGCGACCACTGAGCCATCATGTACGACCAATGCGGGCCTCCTCGACATCCGAACCGCAGGCGAGATTATCGGTGCCGCAAATGCCGCCGCACTGCGCTCGGCCATGATGAACTCGGGAATCAACGGTCCCGCCAGCTTCCTCGTCTGCGACGGCAACAGCTGCGTGTCGTTTAACTACTACGATGAACGAGATCCCGGCGTCAACCCGAATTATGGCAACCACGATGTGACGGTGGAGACCGTGGACGGCACCACGACTGTCACGGATGAGGGCAACCTGATCACGACCGTGAACGTCTACGGCAACGGCACGAAGAAGACCACCACGAACGTCCACACGGCGGGGAATGGCCAGCAGAATCCGGTGACGCAAGCGATCCAGCCGACATTAGCCGAAGCGTGGGAGGCGATGTCACAGGACGCGATCTCGAGAGTCCCGTTTTGGCTGAGCGTCCCTATGGGAGGGAAAGTCGGTCTCGGCGCAGTCGCCGGAGTGGGTAAGGGGGGGATCCTCATTGGCACACAACTCGCGGGTGCTGGAGCCGAGGTCGGCAAACAAACAGCGGATTTGGGGATTGAAACCTTTGGCTTTAAGCCCAGGTACTACAGTGGCCTCTCGCAGGTCACGCAAAGCGAGGGCCCGGGAGCGGCTTACGTAGGCATCGCCAAGGGCGTCGTCGATCCGATCTTCGCAACGAATGACCTGTACCACGGTCGTATCACGCAGGATGAGTACAGCGGTCGGCTGGGGTCTTGGGGAGTGATGACCTTAGCTGCGTCACGGCTGCCGTTTGCGAAAGTGACCAACAAAGCACTGGCTACTGTCGCCAAGACATTTCCGAAGACGACCGCAGCTCTTGGTGCGGCAGCCCGAGGGACCGCCAATGTCATTGCAAAATCACCGATTGGCCGACTCGCCAACGCCGCTGCGGTTGCAGGCGAGCAGGGATTGGCTAAAATCCGGCAGTGGTGGTGTACCAAGAACGCCGGACAGGCGAAGGTTGCTCCCACTGGTCCTGCACACAACGCTGCGAACTTTGCGAAACTAAAGGAGTTCTATCGACTCTCACAGAAGCATGGTCCAGGCAGATCTCTTGAGAATGGAAACACTCGATTCTATGGTCGGCTCAAACCGTCGAATAAGCCAGGAGAAATGCGAGGATCCAGATTGGTTGAAGAGTTGAACCCAACCACAGGCAAGGTTCGATCTTGGTATGAAACGATCGATCAACTCGGCAATGTTCGCAGTGTTGCCCCCAAGCCGGAGATTGTCCCCAATCGCGGAGTAGGCAATCATCGCATCTTCGATGTCTGGGGAACCTTCGAAGGAACGAGATAGGAGAGTAAATATGGAACCCCCATCGCACGATGATGTCGTCGCTGTTTTCAACGCTCTGATCTCAGGGACACGTACTCGCCAAGACGTATCCGAATGGGCGGTGTCGTATATCGTCAGTGGAATGAGAATCGAAGACAAGCGGATTTCACAAGCGATTGATGATCTCGGAATGGCCGACCTGATCAGTACCGACAGGCCGTATCTCTACGATGAGGAAGATTTCCGCGAATGGTTGCGCGAGTTTGAGGAACGCTAGGGGCAAAACTCGCGGCGTGGCGCGAGGGGGGTGGAATAAAGGTGGGGGTGGAATAAAGGGGTCAGGGTGCGTCGGCGAAAGCCGGGGAGAGGTTGCGAATGAGAGAGTCGTACCGGGTAAGACCTAGCCAGTCGCCTGGGCCTCGAGTGATG
>JAYWFM010000182.1:0-28153 GCA_043778825.1 Planctomycetota bacterium
GACACCATCTTCCGCGCCCTGAATTCCAACGGCACAAATGGGCTGTCACGCACCGCAATCTCAGACCTGTTCAAACGCAACAAATCGAAGTCCGACCTCGACGGAGCGCTACAGAAGCTGCACTCCGCGAAGCTCGCCAGACGGGAAACGATCGGCACGGGAGGCCGACCGACCGAAGTCTGGTATGCGACCGGATGACGTAACGAAAGAAACGAAACTGGACGAAAGAACTGCTTGGGAGATCCCTGCTCGGCTGCGACATCATTCGTTTCTTTCGTTTGATTCGTCACCTCACCGACATCGGCCAAGATCACCCCTTCGACGCCTTACCACGCTTTACGGATGGCGCGCTCCCGCCTCATTCGGTATTCTCAACACCAACACCGACCGGCGACAGGCTCTGACCTGTCACCCGGCCCAATCAGGAAAAGCCCCTCATGGCCAGCATCGTTCACGATCCCAATGGCAAGAAACGCATCTTGTTCGTCGCTCCGGACGGAGTCCGCAAGGCGATCCGGCTCGGTAAGATGTCCGAGCGAGGTGCGGAAGCGGTGAAGTTTCGTGTCGAGCAGTTGCTCGCCTGTCGGCTGACGGGGCACGCGCTGGAAACGGATACGACCAATTGGGTCAAAGTTCAGAGTCCGGTTCTCGCCAAGAAGCTGGCTGCTGTGGGGTTGATCCCGAAGCCGAACGCGAAGTCAGTCTCAGAACTCGGGACATTCTTGACGACCTTCATGAATGGTCGGACCGATCTGAAACCCGCGACGAAGATTGTCCAAGGGCAGGTCATCCGCGATCTGAAGGAGTTCTTCGGAGAGTCCCGCGATGTGCTGTTGATCCTGCCGGGGGACGCGGATGACTTCAAGCAGTGGCTGATCGGTCGGAAGCTGGCTTCCACCACGGTCCACAAGCGATTGCAGGTCGCCAAGTCGTTCTTCCACGCTCTGCGCCGTCGCAAGCTGATTCCCGAGAACCCGTTCGAGGGGGTGAAGGCCACAGCGTCCGGGATCGCGGACCGGCAACGATTCGTGACTCGTGATGAGATTCGGCGAGTTCTGGAAGCATGTCCGGATCATGACTGGCAGATGATTCTCGTTCTGGCTCGGTATGGGGGACTGCGGACCCCCAGCGAAACTCTGTCGCTCCGCTGGCAGGACATCGATTGGGCAGCGAACCGGATTGTCGTTCAGAGTCCGAAGACCGAACACCACGCGGGAAAGGCGTATCGGGCGATCCCACTCTTCCCGGAGCTGCGACCGTACCTGGAGCGGGCGTTTGAGTCGGCACCGGATGGGGCGGAGTTCGTTGTCGATGCCCGATTCCGGAAGGGGGCGCTGGGGCCAGCGGGCTGGCTTAACTCGAATCTGCGGACCACCTGCCTGAAGATCATCCGCAGGGCAGGGCTACAGCCCTGGCCCCGCGTGTTCCAGAATCTGAGAGCCAGTCGGGAGACGGAACTCGTCGAGACGTACCCGGTTCATGTGGTGACGGGATGGCTGGGGAATACTCCCAAGGTGGCCATGCGGCACTACTTGATGACCACGGATGAGCACTTCGACGCAGCTGTTCGAGGGGGAGAAAAAGCGGCGCAAAAAGAGGCGCAGTACACGTCGGAAACGGCAGAAATCGGGCTGCAAGCGATGGAGCCAGAAAACGCAAAAGCCCCGGTGTTGCCGGGGTTTGCGTCGAATTGCGGTTTCTTGCGAAACCCTGAAATGGCGGGGACAGGATTCGAACCTGCGACCTCGAGGTTATGAGCCTCGCGAGCTACCGGGCTGCTCCACCCCGCGTTGTGTTCGCTGAGGGTGTGACCCCGTCGCGAGATTGAACTATATCGGTCGGGAGCGGGATGTCCAGCAACAATCTTTTTTACTTGGTGGGGATTCTGTTTCTGCTGAATGAGTTGCATGTCTCAACAGCGACAGCCGCTCACCAGGTGGACCGGTGCGCGGCTGTGGAATGGGTGGAGGGGGGCCTCGGGACGTGTACGCGCCGGGAAGCGATCGCCCACGTTCTGGCGAACGTGGCGACGCGGGAGTCCCCCAACGGGCGGGCGTTAGATCACGCCGCCGTGCGTCCGATAGGGCGTGGCCAGGTCGGGCATGTCAAAGCCCCAGATGCGGTCCCAGATTTCCGGGATGTGCCGGTAGGATTCCGATTGATAGATCAGCTGCTTCACACGGTGGTCTGGATTGGGACTCCAAATCGGCACAATGCAGCCGACCTGAATACCCATCAGAAGTGCGAACAGAAGACTTGTGGCGATCTTGCGCATTTGGAGAGTTCCTCCCTGACTCCGGTCGGCTACGCGATCAGGGGTTGCGGGGGCCACACCCTGAATCGCGGCGGTCTGTTGACCGCACGCTCACGATGCTCGATGCACCGCGTGCCCGGATTCCCCGAAGGGAGACCTAACCTGGATTCACCCAAGTCCCGCCGTGAGGCGAGGTTTGTGGCAAACCGGGAGAGGCAGCGCCGGAATCTCCATCGTCCGAGTCGTCATCGTCGTGGTCCGAATCGAAGTTGCCTTCGAGCAGGACCGCGCCCATTTTCTCCAGCAGGAGGACTTGTTCCTCCATCTCTTTGCCGGGCTTAAAGGTCACGACGTACTTCTCTGCGACTTCCACACGTTCGCCGGTGCGAGGATTGCGCGCCTTGCGGGCTGCTCTCTTCTTCACCTCGAACACTCCGAAATTGCGCAACTCGATTCGATGTCGAGAGTCACCGACCAGTGTGGCGATGATGGCCTCAAACGTTTTCTGGACCACTTCTTTGGTCTTCAGTTGCGTCAGGCCACACTCTTCCGAAATCGTTTTGACAATCTCTTTCTTCGTCACGACGACGTTCTCCCGCAGCCGAACCGCTCGAACCAGTCACACACTTGTCGTCCCAGGGACTGGGACAGATGCCCCAAGTGTATTTCCAATTACGAGTTAGTGTCAAGATGCGGGTGTGTGGGGAGTTCCGGTGCCCGTCAGAGAGTGCCTACGAACGCACTTCCCGACGAAACAATCCGAGCCAACCTCTGTATCGGACGGTCTTCCCCGGCAGAATCAGTAAAACTGGAAAAATCCGCAAAGCTTTCCCAAACGGAGTATGTTGACACGGTTCCGTAGCTGCGTCAGATCTCGCAGGCGTCCGCTTGAAGCTGGATGACCTCCAACGAGTGCAAGGCCCCTGTCCCCGACCCAGGGCAACGGTCGCAAGTCCTTTTCCAGGAATCGGTTGTTTCAATGTTGGACGGCCAGAACGGCCAGGTGCGGCACTGCATCGGACGCGCCGCGTAGACGCGGCACCGGCGGGTTTGGGGATCGAGGAACACGCAATCCCCATTCGGATAGTCCCGCAGGCTCCACCGTCCCCCCATCAGCTTGGTGTACAACAGACGCACCTCGCCCAGCGGTTTTCCCAATTCGGCAGCAATGGCGGTCAACTCCTCATCCGTCACCCAGACCGCCCCCGGAGCCCCCGTGCAGCAATCCCCGCACTGGGTACACTCGAATCGCAGACCCTCGGCGTACCAGGGAGCATCGTTGAGGGTTGAGCGTTGAGCGTTGAGCGGCAATGAGTCCCGCGGAGCATCTTCTGTCTGTCGGGACAGGGCTTGGCCACCCGCGTCTCCGGCATCACCGGCATATTGTGTCTCTCGGGAGTCCTCGGAAGGACTGGCACTGCCGGTCCGATCCTCATTCCTGTTCTGACCGGGCGTGTTCGTCACTGTTGTCGTCTCCGTGCAATTGATCGCGGTGTCTTCACAATTGATGCAATCTCGCATCACAACATGACCTACATTGACTCAAATGTCCGAACTCACTGGAGTGGACGGACGACGCATGAGGCAACCCGAGGACTCAGGACATGTTGGTGCTCAGCCGCAAGCAGGACGAAAAGATCATCATCGGTGACTCGATCACGTTGATGGTGGTCTCCATCCAGGGTGATAAAGTCCGTTTGGGCATCGAAGCCCCCAAAGATGTCTCCATCCACCGGGAAGAAGTCTACCAAGCCATCCAACGCGAGAAGCACGACCACGAGCCGCAGGACACCCAATCGTAGATCCGTTCGCTCCCACAGCGGGGCGTATCGCCTCCCGTTTGATTCAACACACCCGCACCGGTGGCTGTCTCCGTCCGTGAGCCGCCGGGGCGGGTTTAGGTTTTCTGGTAGACGATTCCCGTGTCGATGCGAGTGAATCCCGCCGCGATGAGAGCCCGAATTCCCATCGGATTGCTTTCCGGGGAGTGGATCTCCGCCCGATGAAAGCGATCCTGCCGCAGGCTGCGGACCACTTCAATCAGAAGTGTTTGGCCATATCCCTGTCCCCGACACGACGGATTGACACGCATGTCAACGATCCCCACCGAGCGGTCCTCCCACACGTCGTCATAGTGATCGAGCGGCGTCACGCTGACCGTGGCGATCGGCTCCCCGGTCCGCTTGAGCTTCAAACAGTACCACACCGAATCGATCCGGCCCAGGTGCGTGTACCACCACCAATTGGGCGATTCCGAAGAGTCCAGCGTCACCAGCTCGGTCTGCCTGCGAATCGCCACCCCCCGCATCGAGGTCGGATCTCGCGGGATTTTGAGGTCGCGCTGGAACACTCCATGCCTCTCGAACTCCGCAAACCCCAGCTTCTGAAAAAACGGCTGGGCCGCCGGGTCCGAGAGCAAGAACCCCGACGGTCGACATCCGCCGTATAACCCAAAGTAGAACGGATCCAGCCCCCGCGCCGGGCCTGCCAGTAACCGCGTGACCGCTTGCCCGTGCAGGTACGCTTCGGCCTTCGCAATCAGTGCGGTCCCAATCCCCTGGCGGCGATACTCGGGATGGACCAATACGGCACAGATCACCCCGGTCGTCCGATCGAGTTGCGACCGGTCCTCCGTCGCCCCATATCCGGTGTGGACCATCCCCACAATCCGGCCCTCATCCAGAGCCACCACGAACCCCGCCGGGTCAAAATACGGCTGCCCGTAGTTGATCTCTTCAAAGGCATCGATCGAGCGGGGCAGGGCCGCTCCCCGCCCCATCTGCCCCTCCATCCAGAGCTTCCAGATCCCCGGCGGATCGAAGTTGCGGAAGCTGCGGTATTCGATCAAGGTGGAACCCCCGGAGACCCACGGACCTCCCGTCCGCCAGACGCGAGTATGTTCCAAACCCACGAGTCTGTCATCCATCCGGAAGGGGTGATTTCTGCAAGTCGGAAAATTGTGAAGTAGTGCCCGAACTTACCTTGACGTTCCTGATCCATGGCCAACCTGGTTGATCCGGTTCTCCAGATCGGCCAATGTGGCGAGGAGGATCTCGAAGGTGGCGGATACCAAACCGCAGCGAGCGGGCGGACGTAAGTCCCCCGTGCCCGAGCGACGCTCTCCGACCGAACAACGGGGTGGCGAGCGATGCAGCACCGCACAACACGTTGGACTGACATCCAACGCTCGCTGTCGAGAGGCGATTCGGGGGCGTGACGCGCGCTCCGCTTCGAAGACTTCGCGTCGCAGTGAAACGAGAAGGGGAAACTACGTCATCGAGGGTTGCAGCTTGGCCAACAGTTCCTTCGCCAACGTTCGACGCTTGGCGGCCGGGGCGTCTTGAATCTCCTTCAGTCCGGCCTCCAGGATGTCGGCCCGCACCTTGTCCACCTTGCGCACGGTCTCGACCATGTTCGGGAAGTTGCTGACTTCGCTGCCGAGGGCTTGTCCCTCCGAGTACCGCTGCAGGATGGACCTGGGCAGAAACAGGGGATCGTTGGAGGTTTTGACCTCGATCTGCGACTCCTGGACACCGCCCGAACCGCAACCGACTAGGAGTGCGATCAGGCACACAGACGCCAACAAGCCACGTTGCCAAAACATGCTTTCACCTTCTGTCAGAAAGACGTGATGCGAAAAAGTGTCACCCGCGAATCGATGCTCGGTCCGCAGGGAGTCCAATACAAGTCTGTGTTGGCTCCGTCGGCAAACACCGGGGGCCTTGACAGGACTCGGAATCGGTGGCCAAGGCTGTCGCCTGCACCGGAGCAGTCTCAAGGCTGGACTCCAATCCCGAAATCCATCCGAGGCGGAACACTTGTGGTCCACCAATTTCAACTTGTGAGGTCGCTGCACTCGCCAGAGTGCGGGCTCCCCGCGTTCTGGCGAACGCAGCGACCCCTCATCTTCAACTTGGTCGACCACTAGTATTCGCCAAGCACCGCCCCATCACTGCGGTGCCCCAGTCGCTGAAACAACAGGAGATCGACACTGTCGGAGATGAACCGCACGGATCCATCGGCGAGTGCCGCATGCACACCGCCCGCGTGCTTGCTCCGCGGGGGAATAATTCCGTAGCTCCAGTCGTGGGCACCGCCCGGACAGCAATCGCCACCGGCGGAAGGATACACCCAGTTCGGGGTCGTCGCGGTGTTCAGCGTCGACTGCCCCGCTGCGTACCACCCCCACATCGTTCCGTTGTTGGATTTGAAACCAATGGGGGCGCTTCTTGCAATACTCCCGATGTTGGTCAGTTCAGCTTGCGTCGGAAAGTCGCGGTTGGCGACCGAGGTAAACGCACCGTTCCCCGTGTAGAAGATGTCATTCGGGTACAACCCCGACGCGCCCCCCTGGTTGGACCCCGAGAGAATCTCGGAAGCCATGAGAATGTTCGTCGTGCCGTCCACCAAGTCGGACATCTTGAGATCCTGCGAATACGAAATAAATCCATTGAAGCGATTTCCCGCCCACACCGTTTCCACAGAACTCCCCGTGGACCAGGCGTAGTTCGTCCCTGGACCGTCCCAACCGGAAGGGTTCGTGCCCCGCGCGGGAGCATTCGACGAGGAGGGGCACAAGAAGACTTTCATCGGCTGATTCATCAACGTGTTGTAAGTCGTTCCCCAGTTGGTGAAGTTGGTCACGCCCTGATTGAACAGAGGAGCCTGATCGAGGAACGGCAGCAGGAAAAAGTTCGCGCTCCACGCTTCCCAGGCATTGCCGCCCACCTGCTTGTAGTTCCGGGGAAAGGCCCTGTAGTTATCGTGGTGATTGTGCATGGCCAGTGCCTGCTGCTTGAGGTTGTTCTTGCACGCCGAACGCCGGGCGGCCTCGCGCGCCTGCTGCACGGCGGGCAGCAGGAGGGCAATCAGCACGGCGATGATCGCGATGACCACGAGCAACTCAATCAGCGTAAACCCCAGACGTGGGGCACGCGGACTCTGAACTTTCACGGGGATGCGTCGCAGCATGGGAATGTCCTGATGAAGTGGGATACGGGGAGAGAAGACGGAAGAAGCCTGGGAGCAGAAAGTCAGATTTCAAGAACCATTCCAGACTTCTGAAACTGGTTCCCATTTCTCTTGCGAACTGATGCTGGCCCAGATCGATCTCCGAGTGGCTACCCCGCCCCCTGTATTCGATCGGAACCATGACTGAACCACGAAACAAACCGATGCAACTCATCGCACACCAATGCGTCGCGACTCCATTCTCTCAGTCTTCAAAAATAAATCATGATCTGTCTATCGGATAGAGTCAAGTACGATCTGGTTCGCATTTCGAGAAAAGCCCGGGGGTTGCAACCCCCGGGCTTTTCTGGCATCTCACGCTATTTCGCCGCGGCCACGACGGCATCTGCCGTCATGTGCAACTCCTTCATCACCGTATCGCCGGGGGCACTGATGCCGAAGCGGTCGATGCCGATGATCTGCCCCTCGTCGCCGACATACTTCCACCACAGCCCGCTGACGCCCGCCTCGATGGCGATCCGCTTCTTACAACTCTTCGGCAGCACGGTTTCGCGGTACGCGGCGGGCTGGCGATCGAATCGCTCGAAGCACGGCAGCGACACCACGCGAGTTCCCGGCCCGAGTTGCTCGGCGGCCTTCATCGCGTGTTGCAGCTCGCTGCCGGTGGAGATCAGGATTGTCTCCAGCTTCCCGGTTTCTTTTTTGGCGATGTACCCGCCCAAGGCAGCCCCTTCGCGACGGACGCTGACCGGGATCGAGCTTTGCGAGGGGATGTTCTGCCGCGTCAGCAGTAGCACGGTCGGGCCATCGGTTCGATGCAGGGCGGCTGCGAAGGCCCCGGCGGTCTCTTCGGGATCGGCGGGCCGCATGACATCCAGGTTCGGGATGACCCGCAACCCGCTGCACGTCTCGACTGGCTGGTGCGTCGGGCCGTCTTCGCCGACGCCGATCGAATCGTGCGTGAAGATGTAGATCGTCGGCAGGTGAGCCAGCGCGGCCAGCCGGATCGAAGGCCGCAAGTAGTCGGCGAAGACCGCAAACGTCGCCCCGCTGGCCCGGAAGATCCCGTCGTAGGCGATCCCGTTCATGATCGCCCCCATCCCGTGTTCGCGGATCCCGAACCAGATGTTGCGACCGTCCGAGGTGCCGGACTGCGGCTCGAAGTCCTTGCCGCCCTTCATGTAGTTCTTCGTCGACCCGTACAGGTCCGCACTCCCCGAAACCAGCAGCGGCAGCGCCTTGGCAATCGGTTGCAGCACATCACTGCCCGCCTGCCGCGTGGCGATCTTGGCATCGGCGGGGAACTCGGGGATCGATGCGAGCAGGTCAGCGGGCACCTTCTTCGCCACGCCATCGGCCAGCAGTTGGGCCTTATCGGGGTGCAGTTCGGCCCACGCCTGAAACATCTTCTGCCAGGCATTGTACTTCGCGACGAGTGCCTGCTTGTGAGCGGCAAAGTGTTGCTTCACCTTATCCGAAACGTAGAAGTGTTCCGCAGGCAGCCCCAGCCCCTGGCGAGCCGCATCGGCGAACTTCGCGCCCCCTTCGCCGTGACCGGCAGCGGTCCCCGCGACTTCCGGGATGCCGCGTGCAATTTGGGTCTTGGCGACGATCAGCTTGGGCCGACCATTGTCATTGGCCTTGGCCTGCTCGAACGCCTTCAGTACCGCCGCCATGTCGTGGCCATCAATCGTCACCGCGTCCCAGCCCATCGCGGTGAACCGGGCGGCTGTGTCGCCGCTCTGAGTCTTGATCGCCATCGCATCGAGCGTGACATCGTTGGAGTCGTAAAACAGGATCAGATTGTCGAGGTGAAAGTGCCCCGCGAACGAAGCGGCCTCATACGAGACCCCTTCCTGCAAGCAGCCATCTCCGGCCAGAGCCACGATGTGCTGGTCGAAAATCGGGAACGACGGCGTATTGAACCGCGCCGCCGCCATCTTGGCCGAGACGGCATACCCGACCGCGTTGCCGACTCCCTGCCCCAGCGGACCGGTCGTGGCTTCGACGCCGACCGTCTCGCCGTACTCGGGGTGCCCCGGTGTCTGGCTGTGCAGGACGCGGAAGTTCTTGACCTCTTCCAAGGAGAGGTCATACCCCGCCAAGTGCAGCCACGAGTACAGGAACATGCTCCCATGCCCCGCCGACAGGATAAACCGGTCGCGGTTCAACCACTTGGGGTCCGCCGGGTTGTAGGTCAACGCCTGCCCAAACAACACCGCCCCGATCTCCGCCGCCCCCAGCGGCAGCCCCAGATGCCCCGACGAGCACTGATGAACCGCATCAATCGCCAGCCCCCGGGCAATGTTGGCAGCTTCGGAGAGAACGTCGAGGGGGAGATTGCTCATGTCGAATCGAGTCGCGGTCAGAACAGGGGAATCCGGCCAAAACAGCCCCGCACCCCGGAGCCTCACCAAGCCGGGAATGCTAACGCTGCCCGGAAACAGTCGCAACCAAGCCTTGCCGCCTTTGCATGGCAACGCACTTTGTGAAGCTGGGCAACTCTTCTCTGACTGAAAACTGAAAACTGACGACTGAAAACCAACGCACTGTGAAACAGTGTGTTGCCCCGGCCTATACTTCTCACGATTTTCGGAGAGGATGCTGTGCCCCCCCGCCAGCCAGCCACCAGGGGACTCCACGCGAATCGGGAACTGACATGGCACAATGCGATCAGGGATACCTCTGCGAGGTCTGCGGCGACGAAGTCGAATTCGTCGAGGGGAGCGACTTGTACCTGCGGTTCATCCTCGGCGAGGTCGAGGCCCGGCAACTCCTCTCGACCCCCGAGCGGCACCTCCGCTGCAATCCGGTCGTGGCCCAGTTCATCGTCGATCCGGGGTTCGAGCCGGTGATTGTCGAGGGAGTCTTCAGCAAGTCCGAACTCGACCCCGCCTCGGTCGGCGAGCGCGAGGCCCTCGTGACCCGCGCCTGGCAGCGGCTCCAGGAGGTCCGCCCCCTCGGCATCCCCATCTCCGAATACCCGCTCCCCGAGATCCTCGCCCGCCGAGTCGCCAGCCGATCGTGACCCCGCAGTAGAACGGAATTCATTCCGTTCCCCGCGTACCAAGGAACGGAATAAATTCTGTTCGACTTTCCTCAACCGCTCTCCCGAACCGTCACACTGCGAACTGAGGCCAGCAGCGCAGGTCACGACTGCCCAGTCAACGCTCAAGTGGATCACCGACCTCCGCTGCGGCCATTCCTCTTCTGAAAGGTGTCGCGGGCACTACTCGTCGTTCCGATACCACCCCGCGGGCTGGTACTCGTAATGGAGATGTTCCTTGATGTCTGCAATCTTGGGGCGAAGCTCCTCCAAGGTGAGCGATTGATCTTTGATGCGATTCCAGTACGCCAGTTCAACGGTGCCAGCAATCATGTAGAACTGCTCCAGGATGGTGGGATCTGTCTCGTGGAACACCTGGTTCAGAAATGGCTCGATGACATCCTTGTGGACGATGATGGTTTCACAGGTCGGACAATACTTGCAGTTCACTCCCAGGATGACGGGCGTTTGGCCCCCTTCGAAGAGGATGACCAGCGCGAACTTCCGGGGATAAGTTCCCTTGTCGCATCGCGGGCACTTGGTGAACCGCAACTCCGAGTACGGATTCAGAAAGCACCGATAACGCGGCGGGAGACCGCCGATTGGTTTTTTCTTCTTGGACTTCATGACTGCTCCTTTTTCAGAACGTAGGACGGGATTTCCAGCCCGTCCCCGCGCGACGCACAACTTCTATACACCGCCCCGTTGGGAAGCCCCACACCGTTTCCATTCTCACTTCGCGATGCTCTGGAAAAACCGGACGGCCTGGAAAGGCCGTCCTACTTCCGTGACCGCAGGAACGCCACTAGGTCGATCCACTCCTGCTGGCTCATACGTTCCACCAGCTTCTCGGGCATGACCGAGGTCTTCTGTGGGGTCCGGTTTTCGACATCGGCGGTCTTGAGTTCGAGGGTCGTGCCTTCGGCGGTTCCGAGGATCGTCTTGCCTTCGTTTTCGAAGACCAACATCCCCGTGTGGACCTTGCCTTCCAGGGTCGTCATGGCCCAGGTCGTGAACTGCGGCGAGACCTCTTTGCTCGGTTCCAGAATCGACTCCACCAGCTTCTGGGCACTGAACGTCGAGCCCACATGCGACAGGTCCGGACCGATCATCCCCCCGCGCCCTTCCAGCCGGTGGCACTTGATGCAGCCGGGTCCGCCGGGGTGCGAGAAGACCAACATTCCACGCGAGACCGATGCCGCATCCTCGGGGTTTGCCTTGGCTACCAATTCGGTCCACTCGCGATTCGTTCCCGGGTGGTATTCCGGGGAGATCGCCTGAAAGATCGCCTGCACCGGGGCTTCCTTCACTCGCGACTTGAGTGACCGCAGGATCGATTCTCGCAGCTCAGTTCCCGCCTCTGTCTTCCAGTGACCCAGCCACCAGTCGGTCTCAATCGACGGCTGCCCCGCGAGTCCGAGGAACGCCCACTCGCGCAGGATTGGTGCCTGCTTCGAGTCATCGGCGATCTGGCGCAGCATGGCGAGCGACTCGGGACGCGGCGAGATGGCCAGCGTGCGCAGGGCCTCCTGCTGGATCGCCAATGGATGCTTTCCGGTGACCACTCCCGCGAGCAGTTCGGCCACCTCCACCGAGTCCTTCGGGTTCGCCAAGCGAATCGCCTGGATCGCGATCCCCGGCTGGTCGAGGTTCGACTTCAGCAGCGGCAGCACATACTTCGCCGCCGGGGTCTGGTCGAACACCTGCGGCGACTTGCCATCGAGCATCTCCAGCGACGCGATCGTCGCCAGAAACAAATCCTCCGTCATCGGCTCACTGGCCAGCAACTTCTCGACATCCGGCTTGAGTGCGGTCAGTTTGAGTTCGGCGACGGCCTGCACCGTCGACCGGCGGACAGCTGCATCCGCATCCACCAAACCCAACGCTGCGATCGCCAAGAACCCCTCCGGCTCCCCTCTCCCCCCGGGAGAGGGGCTGGGGGTGAGGGTTCTTCCGGCAGCGGCGAGAACGAGAGCCTGCCGCAGCCGTGGCTCCAGACCGGCCTTTGAGGCCAGGGCCTTCAACATCTGTTCGCTGTTGAGCGTCACTCGCAACTGCCGCACCAACTCCGCAAACACGAACGGGTCGTTCACATTCGCGGCCTTATTGAGCAACAGCACAGCCGCCTTCGGCTGCGTCGAGCCGAGGCTCCGAATCAGCGGTGACAGGCCCCGCATGGCACCGAGGATGTACTGCGGGTCGGTCCCGGTGGAGTTCTCCAGAATCCCCATCAGCTTTGGGATCGACGGCACCTGGTCATACGTCTCCAGGTACAGCGTCTGCACCGCGTCATACGGGGCGACCTGAGCAGTGGCGTATTGCACCAACTGGCGTTCGTGGTCGAGTCCCTTGTGGGGGATCAGGGCCGAGACGGCTTCGTACTTCGCGCGGGTCGAGGCGTTCGCGTCTTGGGCCAGCGCGATCAGCGGGCGGATGGCCAAGTCTGCTAACCTTCGGGAGGCCACGCGCCTTTCGGCCAGCTTGGGGGACTTGATGTGCTCCAGCAATTGCTTCTGGTCGTCGAGCTTGCGAATCGGGGCCAGATCGAGCGGCTGGTGAGCCTTCGCTTCGACATTGGAGATCCGCCAGATGCGACCCCGCCCGTGGACCTTGTACTCGCGCAGCACCCAGTCAGTGAGGAAGAGCGAACCATCGGGTGCGGTGGCGATCCCGACCGGGCGGAACTCTTCGCCGCCCACGATCAGTGGCTCAGCCACCGATTCATACGAGGCCCCCTTCTGCTTCAGCCGGAACCGGTCGATGCGGTGATCGCCCCAACTCCCACCGAGCAGATCGCCGACGTACTCCTCCGGCAATCCCGCACTCTCATAGGCCAGGATGCCGCTCGGTGCCTCACCGGTCCCGGCAGTCATCGGCAGCTTCCCCGCGATCTCGCCGTTCCACGAGGTGAACGGGTGCAGCCCCTTGCGACCGATGCTGAATCGATAGCCGAAGTCGCCGCCGCGCACCGAGTGCATCAGCCGACACGGCGGTCGGCTATCGGGATCGTTGTCGACGGTGAACAGATGACCGAGGGCATCGACGCACGAGGCATGCGGGTTCCAGTACCCGGTCGACCAGAGTTCGAGGCCGGTCCCATCGGGGCGAAAGCGATAGACGTTGCCGCCTTCACCGCCGCCGCGAAGTGTGACCCCATCGCGACCGGTGAGCGAGTAATCCGCCCCGAGGTTCTCGCCGAACCCGACATAGACGTTGTCGAGCGAGTCAAAGGCCAACCCCGCGAGACCGTTGTGCGGGTAGTCCCCCTTGGTGTCGAGCTTGAGCAGGACGTGCTGCCGATCGACCTTCCCATCGCCGTTGGTGTCCTCCAAGAGTTGGAGGTCGCGACGAGTGGCGAGGAAGACTTGAGTGGTGCCGACGGGAGCTGCGACTTGCAGCTCATTGAGCTGAATGATGTCCATCCACGGGGGCCGCACGGCGACGCTCATCGCATGGCGGAAGCCGTCGGCAAAGACGGTCGGGTCATCGGCCTTTCCGTCTCCGTCCTTATCGGTGAAGACCAGCAGTCGGTCAGACGGCAGCCCCTTGTACCCCTCGGGCGGGAAGTGCGTGTGGCTCTCGATGGCCCACACGCGGCCCAACTCATCGACATCAATCCCCGTCGGCGTGACGATCTGCGGTGTCTCCGCGAACAGCTCGATCTTCACCCGCGGGTCAAGCGACTTCGGCGGTTCCGCGGCGGGCGAGGGGGCCTGCCACGCGAGGGACGCGACGACCAGTCCGGTCAGCAGTGATCGGTTCATAGGGAGTCTCAGCAGTGCGATCACGGGGACCAGAGGAGAAGTGACTCGCCTGGACAGGCAAACTCACCTCCCCGAAACTTACGCCGCCGGGAGCCTGAACTCAACCGTAAACGGGACGCGTGACCGACGTGCCCATACTCCCGCGAAACCGCGAGTCGGCGAGCCGGTGGGCGTCAGCCCCCCACTCCAACACAGGCGAGCCGGGCGGCGTCAGCCCCCGGGCTCCGGCGTCGGGCGGCAAGGTCCGGAGGCTGACTTCAACCGGCTCGCCTGATCGGCTCGCTGGGGGCACAACCGACTCCGCGCTGGCTCTCATCCCAATCCCCCAGCGTCCGCCCGTTTCATCAGGCCACCCCGGAGGGGTCGAAGCCCATAGCCGGTGGTCGAGCGCAGCGAACACCACCGGTTCGCGTCCCCATCGGGATCCTGTATCCCGGAGGGATTCCAGCCGACGTGACGACATCAACGAGACGGAGGGCTGCAATCCCTTCGGGATAGACTGGCCGAGAAGCCTGCTTTCCGGTGGTGTCGCTACGCTCACCACCGGCTATGGGCTGGAATCCATTCGGGATAATCGGGTTGGCGAACCTGGTGACTGAGACCAGCCGCTCTGGCTGCCAGCCCATCAAGGGAGTGACATCGCCTCTGTGATTCACTCACTCGGCAAGTGCAGACGCGGCAGCACTTCCACCGGTCGCCCCGTGCGGTCGTCGGGCAATGGGGGGGGAACATCGATCAATTGTTCAGCGATCCTCATCCACTGGATGAGAGACCGCGAAGCCCAGGACGCCTCCTCGCTGGAAACCCTCCGTTGAACCTCTTCAAAGAGTTCCAACGCCCTCCGCGCGTGCCGCTCCACTCCCACCAGATTGTGCTCGCGCAGCTTGACCCCCGCCGCCGCGAGTTTGATGAGCCCCTTCAAGAAGTCGGCCAAAGCTCCCGAACGCCCGGCGGCGTGCCACAGTGACTCCCAGGCTTCGTGGGACTCCCAGTAGTAGCCCGCGTTGAACAGCTGGACCGCCCACTGGAACTCGGGGTGTGCAGGGAGGACGGCCCAAGTCAGCGGGGCCTGCGCTGGCGGTGTGGTGTCAGGTGCATCCGCCAACAGGCGGTACTCCGTCGTCTCTGCCCCCTCTCCCCCACATTCGGCACTGCTTGCGGAGAGGACTCCACTGTGGGGGAGAGGGCCGGGGTGAGGGGGTTTGAGCGAGAGATGTGGCCCCCTCACCCCAACCCTCTCCCCCGCAACGTGTTCTCCGGCTGGCTGGCTGTCGCTCGCGGGGGAGAGGGGGCCGGAGACCGCCATTGGGCGAATGCCTGATGTGTCCGCTTCCGGTGCTGCATCCCCCCGATACGAGTGACCCGCCGGGTCGCGTAGCGGGTGCGGGGTCACGCCCGGGATATGCGTATAAGGCGGCAGAGGGCGGTCGCTCACCGGGACTCCTCCGCTGCGATCCGGGCCAGGGCTTGCTCGTACTCCTCCGGTGTATTCGTGTTGCACAGCGAATCGAGATCGGGGTCGACACGCCGCAGCTCTTCCAGCGGCACCTCGCGCGTGCGGCACTTCTCAAACAGGAACACCGGTCGCAGCCGGTCGGCGGCCAGTAACTCTTCAATCACGGGCAGCACCGAGAGCCGATACACCGCCGCCAGTGGATGGTGATACCGTCCATCAAACGGCACGGCGATCTCGGCATCGCCCAGGGCATCAATCATCGCCCGCACGAACGCGGGCCTGAGCAGCGGGGCATCGCACGCCGAGGCGTACACAACGTCGACCTCGCCCCGCAGTTGAGTCATGCCGACGGCGAGTCCTGCCAATGGGCCGCGATACTCGACCGGGTCGCGGGCGATGCGAATGGACGGGGAATCACCGAGTGTCGTCTTTCGCTCGACGAAAGAAGGTCCTTTCGCGGAGCGAAAGGCGACAATACTGGCGGAGCGAAAGGCGACAATACTGGCGGAGCGAAAGGCGACACTCAAATCCGGCAACTCCTGATCCGCCGCCGCCACCACCACGATCGGGTTCGCCTCCGTCGCCAGAATGCGGACCACACGTTGCAGCATCACCTCATCCCCCACCGGCAGCAGCGCCTTCGCCCGCCCCATGCGCGAACTCCTCCCGCCGCACAGGACAATGCCGCCGACACGATCGGAGCTCAGCGGTGAGGCGGCAAGGGAGGGCAGGGGGGGCAACCGATCAACTCCACGCGGTGGGGGGGGCGGTCATTGTAGCACGACGCTCCGCGTCGTGACTCACGACGCGGAGCGTCGTGCCACATTCCATTTGCCATCCTCATCCCCTTCCGCGACACTCTCCACGGACAGGCGGCACCGGGGCCGACTGCCGTTCCGATCACAGCTGAGCCTCCATGAATTTCGCCGTGATTGCGGACGACGCCTCGTTCCCCCGCCTGTCGGGCCTGGTCTCGCAGTGGCAGGGTGAACTGGTGGCCGTGGGGGGAACGGTCGGTGGCGAGCGGATTCCGCCGGGCGTACACGTCTGGTCGGACCTTGTTTTAGAGACACCCGAGGGAGTCGAACTCGTGCTGGCTTCGGGGTTGGTGCCACCCGTCGCCACTGCCACACGTTCACTTGTCCGGCGTGGCTTACCCGTCTGGCTCATCCCGGAATCGGTCCTCGGTTCCGGCTTCGTTTACGCGCAGATCCCGCTCGATGAGGAGTTCCCCGACCGGCTGCGGGCGGTCTGGCCGCTGAGGCAGTCCCCCGCCGTTGTCGAGTTGAAACGCCAACTCGCCACCGGCGACCTGGGTGTGGTGTTGCATTTGCAGATGGAGCGGACCTGCTCCGGCGGTTCGTCGTTCGCCCCGGCGACTGCGGAGGCGGCCTGGCTGCACGATGCCGACCTGCTGCGATTACTGGCGGGAGGAGACTATCGCCGGGTGACGGCGATCCATTCGGGTCTCTCGGCCCAAGGGATCAGCACCGCTTCGGTGGGGCTCAGCGGCGAAGGAGTGCCGGATGCGATGTGGGCCTTTCGTGGCGGGGCAGCGTCACGAGCGGAGCTGACCATCACCACCGAGCGCGGGGCCTCGGTGCTGTTGTGGGAGGGAGATGCCGCCCCGACGTTGACGATCAATTGCCACGCGGTAGATCTGGGAATCGAGGCCTCCGAGAGTGTCGTCTTTCGCTCCGCGAAAGAACGTCCTTTCGCGGAGCGAAAGGCGACAATCCCGGCGGAGCAACTGCCGATCGGAGTCACTCCCTGGAGCGAAGCCGTGCGGGCGTTCGACCTGCTCGATGCCGCGCGGCGTTCCCTCGTCCGGCGGCGCACGGTCGAACTCCAATTCGAGTCCACCTCCGAACGCAGCCAGTTCAAGACGCACATGACCACAGTCGGCTGCGGACTGCTGCTATACACGATGTTCGGGTTAATCGGGTTGCTGTTCGTGGGCCGCATGTTCGACCCGCGCGACACGCAGCAGAAGCAATCGGAGGTGGCCGGGTTCGTACTGACCGAGGAGGCTTTCACTGAGGTGTTTGACGCAGAAGAGTTTCACCAACTGACTCCACAGGGACAGGAGACACTCACCGGGATCATCGAGAACTACCAACGCCGGTCGGCGACGATCCTGATCGCAGGCGTCCCAGAGCCGCCGACTTCAATGGGCAATCAGCACCGCGCCTTGGTCATTCGCAAACTCACCGCAGCCAAACTGAAGGACGTGGAGGTCCGCACCCTCGTGCGTCCGCTCCGGGGCGTCTGGTTCAAGCGCGGGATGGTCGCGGGCTGGGTGGTCCTGTTCCTGCCGCTGGGGATCTTTTTGGCAATCCAGCTGTTGATCGGGGTCACGCCACGGGGTGGAACTGTCGCGAAGAAATTGGGGTAGCTGCGTTCGCCAGAACGCGGGGAGCTTGTCAGGTAGCTGCACTCGCCAGAGTGCGGGCTCCCCGCGTTCTGGTGAACGCAGCTACGAAACCAGTTCCAGCGTCAGCCACAGACTCGGGTCGCCGTCAAACGGGAACTCCGCAGTGAGCGCCAGCGGGTGCGTGCCGAGTTCGCGGTCTCGAAGCTGGGCGAAGAACCCGATGCGAGGCTGGGCGGTGGGGTCGAACCCGGTCAGCGTCTTGGCCGGAATCCAGACCGCCAGCCGGTAGCCGGTCTTCGAGTGTTCGGAGTAGACGAGGAAGTCGTCGCCGTCGGCCAGCTTGGCGTCCTGACTCGCGCGCGGCACCGGAACGGGAACCACCACCGGGTCGCGTCCCGACTCACCGCCGCCGCTGGGCAGCACACAGAGCAAGTGGCAATACCGCGTGGCCCGGTGGACGTTCTGCGTATCGCGGGTATCGATCCACAGCTGGATGCCATCCGCTTCGAGCGGTCGATCGGGGTTGCAGGCCCACTTCGAGGGACCGCTGACCTCGACGACAACGGCCAGCCCCTCGGAGTTCCAGGCGGCCTTCCACACGACAGGAATCTTGTCGTCTTCGAGGTGCCGAGGAATCGTCAACAGCGCGTCCTTCGGCAAAGCCCACAACGGCTTGCCGTCACCGGGCAGACGATCCACACGCGGGACCGGCAAGATCCAGCGGAACAGAAGTTCGGGGGGGAGGAGCAGGGACATCGGGGAGTGTTCGCTCAAGGACGAGGAGGACAGCAATGGTCCCTCCCAGTCGACTTTCACGGGATTCGCGACGCAGGTCAAGCGTGCCGGAGGAAGGATATCCTCGACGGGCGTGCCTCCCGAACGGTATCCTTGCAGTGAGTTCAGACAAGGATTTCCCATGCCGATGACGCTTTGGCCATTCATTGAGTTCGATACACAGGGGGTGCCCCATGTGGCGGGGACGCGCACGAAAATTCTGGAAGTGGTCCTCGATCACTTGGCGAATGGCTGGGACGCGGAGGAGATTCATCGTGAGTATCCCCATCTCTTACTCACGCACATCCACGCAGCTTTAGGCTACTACTACGAGAATCAAGCAGAGTGCGACCGGCAGATCGACGAACAGTTACGCGAAGTCGATGAGTGGCGAGAGAGGTTTCAGAACTCGGCCCTCCAGACAAAGCTGAGGCTTCTAAAGAGAGGGCCGTGATGCTGGCGCTGTATATGGACCAGCATGTCGCCGTGAGCATTAGCCTGGCGATGCGGGAACGAGGAGTGGATGTCCTCACCGCATACGAAGACGACCATTATGACGCGGAAGATGAAGTGATTCTGGCCCGTGCGACGGAGTTGCAGCGGGTCGTGTTCACCCGTGATCGCGACTTTCTGGCCATCGGTCGAGCCTCGCAGTCATCCGGCGCGGAGTTCTATGGAATCGTATACGCGCATCAACTGCAAGTCACCATTGGCCAGGCGATACGAGATTTGGATTTGATATGCCAACTGCTCTCGGCAGAAGAAATCCGAAATCAGATCCTCTATCTCCCGCTCTGACAGCTCGATGGGCAGTCTGTTCCGGCCGGCCGAATGGCCCTCAAATGTCGTAGTACATGGCAAACTCCCACGGGTGCGGGCGTTCGCGGATGGCTTGGACCTCTTGGGTTTGCTTGTAGGCGATCCACGCGTCGATCACGTCTTCCGTGAAGACATCGCCCCGCAGCAGGAACTCGTTGTCCGCTTTCAAGGCGGCGAGTGACTCCTCCAGCGAGGTCGGCACGCTCGCGTACCCCTTGAGTTCCTCGGGGGAGAGCCCGTAGATGTCCTTGTCGAGCGGCTGGCCCGGTTCCAGCCTTCGCTGAATCCCATCGATCGCGGCCATCAGCGTGGCCGACATCGCCAGGTACGGGTTCGCCGAGGCATCGGGACAGCGGAACTCGAACCGCTTGCTCGCCGGGCGCGAGTTATGCACCGGAATACGGATCGCCGCCGAGCGGTTGCGGAAGCTGTAGGTCAGGTTGATCGGAGCCTCGAACCCGGGGACCAATCGCTTGTAGCTGTTGGTCGTCGGGCAGCAGAAGGCCATCAGCGCCTTGGCATGCTGCAGCACTCCGGCGATGGCGTGCAGCGCCAGATCACTCAGCCCGCCGTACCCGTTCCCCGCGAACAGCGGCTGCGCGGCCTTCCACAGCGACAGGTGCAAATGCAGCCCCGAGCCGTGGTCGTTCCACAGCGGCTTGGGCATGAACGTCGCCGACTTCCCATGCCGGGCCGCCACGTTCTTCACCACATACCGGTACTGGAGCAGGGCATCGGCGATCTTCAGCAGCGGCCCGTGCGCCAGGTCAATCCCACACTGCCCCCCCGAAGCTGACCCGTGATGCTGGCCGCTGACCTCGACGCCGCACTCTTGCAGCTTGAGCATGATGTCCGTGCGGAGGTCTTGCAGCGTGTCGCCCGGCGGGGTCTGGAAATATCCCTCGCGATGGCGGACCTTGTATCCGGCATTCGAGTTGGCCCCGGCCTGCCCGCGCGACCATTCTCCCTCGCCGCTGTCGAGGTGGTAGTATCCCTCGTGCGAGTTCTGGTCGAACCGTGCCTGGTCGAACACAAAGAACTCCGCCGCCGGTCCGAAGTTCGCGACATCCGCGATCCCGGTCGACTGCATGTACCGCTCGGCCTTGAGGGCCACATTCCGCGGGTCTTTGGCGTAGCTCTCCCCCGTCACCGGATCATGGATGTTGCACGTCATCGCCAATGTGTGGGTCAGGAACGGGTCCACCGTCACCGTCTCCGGCTGGGGAATGACCAGCATGTCGCTCTCATTGATCGACTGCCAGCCGCGAATCGACGAGCCATCGATCGTGAAGCCCTCGGTAAAGCTGTCTTCGGTCAGGGCCTTGACCGGGATCGTGAAGTGCTTCTGCGTGCCCGGAAAGTCCATGAACCGCAGGTCCACCACCTTGATTTCCGCACGCCGACACAGAGCCAAAACTTCCTTGGGAGTCATGAGAGTCACCAGCTGCCCGGGCAGCCATTCCACCGGAGGACGAACACCAACAGTCGCGATCGCTGGGTGGATGGTAAACAGCGGGCAGGGCGGTGGATAGGTGGAAACAGCAGTCAGCCGTCAGCTTTCAGCCAGAACCGAATCCGCCCTGAGTCTTCGCAGTACGGACAGGTTGCCACCCTGCTTCCCGCGACATCGCATCAAGTTCGATCCTTGTCGTAAATATCCCGAAGGGATTCCAGCCGCTCTGGCTAGTTCCGTGCGGCGAGGGCTGCAATCCCTGCGGGATAGACGGGCGTGGGGAGGCCGCAGTCCGGTGGTTTTCGCTGCGCTCGACCACCGGCTATGGGCTGAATTCCCTTCGGGAAATTGACAGTCGTCAGCCGAAGTGGCTGAACCTGGTTTTTCACGGACGGGCAGATGTGCCCGTCCCACGGTTACTTGACCCCGTCCCACGGTTACTCGACCGCCTTCAGGAACTCCCAGATGGCGTCGAACTGTTTTGCGGCATCGCCATCCAGGATGTGCCGGACCTTGGTGGTCTTGCCATCGGCGGCGAGCTTCGGCATGCGGGTGCCGATGTCGTAGCGCGGCGGGTCGAGTACCCACTGGCGGTAGAAGTCGTACCGCATTCGCTCCTGGGTCATGCGGAAGTTGATGCCGGGGGCCAGCAGGGTTTTGGCGTCGCCGGTCGGGGGGGCGTTCCCGAGGGCGTGGCACTGGCGGCAGTCGAGGCCGGTGTTTTGCATCAGCCTCTCTCCGAGGGCCGGGCCGTCCGTGATCGGGGTCGGTCCGCTCGGCTCACTCGTGTCGAGAATGCCGTGCTGCGCGGCCATTCCGGCGGCCAGCACCTCGGCATAGGCCGGGTACGCGGGCATGCGGGCCTTCAACCACGGACGAGGACGCTCCTGGAGTTCCCCCTTGAGCAGCTTGGCCACCCACGCCTCATGCAGCTTCTCCCCGGTCCAGGTCAGTTGGGGGAGTGGGTCGGGGGCGAGTCCGCTTTCGCTCTCTTCGGCGATGAGTTCCGCACGAGGGCTGGTGTGCAAATCGCGGGTGTGACAGGCAACGCAGTTCAGACGGGTGATGAGCGTCTCGGTGCGTTCGGTGAGTGACTCGGGTGAATCGGGCAGGCCGGGGTTCTCCAGGAATTTGGTGATGGCCTTCCGCTGCCGGTCGGTGAACACGTAGCGCGGGGCGGCTGCGGGGACGGTCTCGGCGAGGCAGCCCTGGCCGAGATTGCGGAACGACAGTGCGGGACGCCGAGCGATCTCGGTGAGTCCGCCTTCGCGCGTCCCATGACAGGCGGCACATCCGCGCGCGGTATAGACCTTGGCTCCGTGGGCGGCGTTCCCAGCGGGCCGGACCAAGGATTTCTTCACCGGCTGCGGGTGATGCAGCAGGGCCACCAGAGCGGTCGCCTCGTCATCGGTGAGATGGAAGTCGGGCATGCGAGTTCCGGAGTGAAGGGCGGTCGGCGACTTGAGGAACTCTTTCAGTGCGGCGGGATGGAATTTGTCTCCCACTCGGTCGAGGGACTGGCGCGTGCGACCGACTGCCGGACCTTCGGTCAGTGCCTTCCAATCAAGGGTATGGCACGCGATACACCCCAAGTCCTCGAACAGTGTGCGACCGCGCGCGGCCAACGCCTCATCAGCGGGGAGGGGTTGCTCGGCCACCTCATCCCCGAGATAGGCCACGAGGTCCGCCACCGCCTGCTGGTCCTCTGCTTTCTGGGCATCGAACAATTGCGGCATGCTGCGGCGCGTGGCGGTCCAGTCAGAGAGCGGCTCGTCGGCCTTCGGGGCCGAGGCCAGCAGATGGTCCCGCACCCAGGCGCTCTTCAACCGCGAGGCGACCCCTTTGAGGCTCGGCCCCGCCGTCTCCGCCGAGTTCCACCGCGCGGCGTCCTGGGGATAGACACCCTCGGGTGGCGCATGACAGCGCGCACACTTCATGGTCTCGATCAGTTCGCGGCCTTCGCTCACCAGTTCACGAGTGACCAACTGTTGGTCTGGGACATGGAATAGCAGCGTCGGCGGCAGCGACTCCTCGGCAAAGTCCGGCCCCGACCAAAGCACGCGCATCTGATGGCCGATGCCCTGCTTCTGCTTGGAGAGAACCGGATCGCCGGATTCGATCACGATCTCGTTGTATCCCGCATGCAATTCGACCTCGCCGAGGTCCGAAGCGGGCAAGACGTTCTGATTGTCGGTGATCTGGTGCCCGTTGATGCGGATCTGGCCATGCCCGTTCGTCAGCATCCGGAAGTGATAGACCCCGCGCTCGGGAACCTTCAGCCATCCTTCCTTGCGATACGCGGTGAGTCCCAGCGGGAGCCACGGGGACGCGGGGGTGTAGGGCGGATGAGAGGTCGCCGCCATGCGGACGACGCGGCGATCAGTTCCCTTCCCCAGGTAGAGCACCTCCAATAAGCCCGGTCGCAGGCGGTCGAGGATCTCCTTCGGGAGCGTGCCCGGAGCGATCCGCCGCACGATCTGCGTGTTCGGGATCAGCTCACCGGGGATGCGATGCAGCGTGTAGGCGATCATGCCTCGCGTCGGTTGCTCTTTGACCTCCAGATGCAGATTGAAGCGGATCGTGAGTTGGCAACACGGTTGCAGCCCCTCAATTTCGAGGAACACGGTCTGGCGGTCGAGCTTGGTCGCCGACTTCACCATGAGCTCGTCCCGGCCCGGTTCATTCGGGTTGGTGAGCTTGTAGTCGGCGGACCCGTAGATCTGTGAATACTTGTAGTTCCACGCCTCGACGTGGTAGTTCGTCTGGTCCTCGATGTCATTGCCGAGAAAGCCCGGAAAGTGAACCGCCAGCCCGTTCTGATAGGTCTTGATCGAATCCGGCAGGTACGGCGGGTTTGACTTCGTATGCCGCACGCGGTGCAGACACCCGTCCTGGGTCGCAGACGTCGTCCACCCGCGCAGGCCGGTGACGTACAGCTGGCCATCGTGCGGGCTGAACTTACCGCGACAGGCCCCGGAGTCGAACACGAACGGGAACTGCACGGTGCCGCCTTGCAGCACCGAGTCGCCGTTCGGTCCGGAGACCCGTTCTTGCAGCACCTGCAACATCGTGCATTGACCGTACGAGAAGTGCAGCATCGTCCCGCGCGGCAGGCCCCACTGGTCGCTGTCGACCCACACTTCGCCGCCACTGGAGTTGTCGATGCGGCGGGGGATGTAGGTGAACGGGGCCTCGACGCCGACTGTCTTCAACTGGTCGTGCAAAGCAATGAGCGGCTGTTCGAGCTTGTTTGGAGGCAGCGGACCGGGGTAGCCGAAGTGGTCGCCCTTCTGGATGTCGAAGATGCCGGTGGCCGGGGTCCATTCCCCTTCTTGAGGCGAAGCCGAGAGTTGGCCCTGCGGCCCCAAGCCCATGCCGTTGGGGTTGCGGAGTCCGGTGCCGATGACCTCGATCGACTGGCCGTTCGCAGAGGTGCGGACCGCTCCCTGCTTCGCGTGCAGAAAGTAGAATCGCCCCTCGGGGTCGGCTTCGAGGCACGTCACATAGTCGTGCCCACCCGAGGACGTGTCGTATTGGTTCGAGAAGCACTCGTAGTCGTCCGCCTCGCCGTTCCCATCCCGATCGCGCAGCCGCGTGATCTGATCGCGACCGAGGACGTACACCTCGTTGTTGAACACCTTGAGTCCCAGCGGCTGGAACAGCCCCGTGGCGTACCGCTTCCACGTCAGTTCGCGCAGCTCCCCATCAATGCCGGAGACGCGCCACACATCGCCGTGGACGGTACACACGAAGGCCGTCGTCAGTGGATCGATGCCGTCATGCACCGGCCCGGGTGCGGGGAAGTCGACACCGGTGGTGAAGAACAGGGCCTTGTAGGGGTTGTCGAACGGGATGTGGAGCGTGTCGAGGACATACGGGTGCCGACCGCTGAACGTGGTCGAGCCGTTGGTCGTGATCTTCTCAGTCCACCGCGCCGGGCCGGGAGCGATGAACTCGGCGAGCGATTCACTCTTCACGCTCGGGAGCAACTTGGTCAGTGTCGGGGTGTCATCCTCGAAGCAGATCGAATAGAGCAGCTTGAACCGCCGGGGCTGCTCGCTGGCCGGGAGGTGGAGTTGGCCCCCCTTGTCGGAGATGACGAACTCGCCCACCGCGTCATCGGCCACCAGGACCACGCGGCGTTTCATGGCTCCATCGGTGATCTGGAGCGAGGCGCGGTTGCCGACGGCATTCGCGACCAATGTCGGGTTCGCGGGGAACAGCGTCAGTGACAGAGGTGCCTTCCCCTCGGCGATCTCAAACTGGCGGGAGAAGACGGCGTCGGCCTCGCGCCACGGCGACTCGCGAACGAGCGTCCCATCGACGGTGTAGTCCAGCACCACGCGCGGGTCGTGCGAGAACATCCGGCGGAACTGGACCTTCGAGCCGCCCCACAGCGGTCCCTCGGGAAGTGCCATCTGTAACGTCCCATTCGGTTGAGGTGAGGCGATGATGCCGTACCGCGCGGGGTCGAACTTCAAGAACCCACCGGTCCAGATCGCGCGGAGCCCGCAGTGCTGCGTGTCGTAGCACAGTGTGGCTCCTTGATCGTCCCCGACGCGAATTGAGAGCCCTTTCTTCACCGGGCCATTGGGGAGCGACACAATGCTCGCCAGCCAGCGCCCGATCTCGCTCTCCTGCCAGCGGCCATCGACCGAGTTCTTCTCCGTCCAGTCGAACCCGACCTGCTCCTGGCCCCAGTGGTTCTGCTCGGACTTGGGGGCTGCGGCGTTCGCTGCCACAGGGGGGACTGAGGCGAACGCATCGAGCTTCCGCTTGCACTCATCCGGCGACTTGCCGTCGGTGAGCTTGTCGAAGTGCCACAGCCCGAGCGTCGTGGCCAGTTGCCGCTCATCGAGGACCGGGGCTTCGGTCGGTAGTTCGGTGAACTCTCGCACCCCTCGCGTGAACCGCACCTCGTCAATCAAACCCGCGCAGCCGATCGTCCCCTCGACCAGTTGACCAATCGCAATCGGTCCGGCCTCCGCAGGCTTGGAAGGCGGCAGCGGTTTATCGAGCGCGACCTTCCCATCGACGAAGAGACGAAGTCTCCCCGGCTCGAAGGCCATCGCCACATGATGCCACTGGCCATCGGCGATATCCACCTCGGTCTTGTAGTCGCCGCCGCGACCCGGCATGAAGACCGCGAAGTGCCCGGCCCCCGCGTGCGAGTACATCTCCCAATGCGTGGCCGACGACTTCGGCTCGCTCGCCACCAGGATGTTGAACCCGTCTTTCGAGGTCAGCTTCGTCCAGCAGTCGACCGTCACTGTCGCATTGCGATGATCGGCGTGACCCGCGAAGTACGCTCCACCTTGGGAGGCATCGAGAGCCTTACCGAATTTGCCTTCGGCCAGGACCAGCTTGCCGGATGGCTTCGCTGTCGGAGCGGCGGCGTCCTTCGGCGGTTCGGCCTTCGGTACTGGCGGTGCCCCATCGGCTGTGAAGGCAATCACCTGGCGGTTCGCGGCCCAAGCGGTCGCGCGGCGCAGCATCTCGTTGGCTTCGAACGCTTCATAGGTCCGCTCGCTGTGCCCGAGGAGGGTCTGGAACACCCGCCCCTTGCCGTAGGTGTAGACCCAGGCCAGCGGCTCATCGCGGTCGGTGACTTTCGAATGCGCGATGATCAGCGGGTTGATCGGATCGGGGCCGTCCTGACGGAAGTAAAGTTCGTCGACGATCGGGAAGCCCTTGAGGCCCGCCGTGATCTCATGCGGCAGCGAGGTCATGGCCACCTCGAACGGGCCGAACGCATCGTGCCCGCTCTGGGCCTCGCCGACCCCCTTGTGGTTCCACACTCGTCGCACGATCTTGCGGTACTCCGGCCAGTCCGACTCAGCGGCCATCGGCAGCGAAGCGTTCCACGCTCCGTTGGCGAAGTGGACCACGACCAGCCCACCGCCATCTTGCAGAAAGTCCATGAACTCCTGCTGGGCCTTGGGCGAGAGGCTCTTCGGATCGTGCCAATTCGCGTAGCTGTTGAGCAGGACCACATCCTGGATCTGAATCAGTTTGGTGAAGGCTGTTTCGGGATCAGTGCTGACGGTCACTTTCACACGCGGGTCGAGTTCGAGTTGAGACTTCAGGACGGGGGTCGTCTTCTCCCAGTTGTGCCACTTGTGGGCCTCGTTGCCAACGATCAGCAGCACGCGGATCGGCTCCGCGTCGATGTGGGCTTTGTCGGTCCCCTTCACGCCGGAGAGAGCTGCGGTCACTTCCTGATGGGTGAAGTAGCGAGCTTGGACGCCGCCCTCGGGGACATCGACCTTGGCCGTCCAAGCGAGAGCGTTGAGGATCAGCGTGCGGAATTCGGCGACCTTCCAGTTCTCATAGAAGTGGCCGCACGTCGTGCCGAACCCGCGTCCGCCGTTGGCCCGCTCCTTGGCCCACGCGACGACTTTCCCATCCGGTTCGCGACCGGGGAGGACCGGCACGCTGAGCAGCGGAGTGGCTGTCTTCACAGTGGCCCGGTCAGCTCCCTCGGGCAGGAACCGCACGTTGAAGTAGAACTCCTCCTTCATCGAAAACGGCTTGATCCCGCGACTCAGCACATGGTCCGGCGAGGCAATCTCCACCAGCGTGTCATGTGTTTGAATCGCCGAGTACCACTTCTTCTGCCCGTTCTCTTCCCAGTCAAAATACCCGCCCGACCAGTCGAGAATCTGCGTCGCATACTTGTCCGGGGCGAACGTCGAGAAGTGGAACGTACAGAACCCGCACCCGCGATCGATCTGTTTCTGCACCAGAGCCAGGTGCTCCGGCGAGGCAAAGTGCGGAGCTTCCGCATATGCGTCCCCATCCCGCCCGTCCGAGATCACCATGATCGTGTCCGCATCATCGAGCGTGGCCGGATCGGTCGGCCACCCGTCCAGGTGGTACTCCACCCGCACTTGCTCCGCGAGGTTCGAATTGTCGAGCATCACCTTCAGCAGCTTCACGCTCCACGGGTAATCATGAATCCCATTCCCGACCGGCCCGTGACTCTTCGGCCCCGCGATCAGCACGATCTTGCGCGGAGCATCAGCTGCGAGAGTCAGCGAGGTCCAACTGAGGAGGCACACGAGCAGGGCCATGAAAGTGCGTGGCATGAGTGGTTCTCAGTCAAGATGTTGAGCCGCATGTCGGAACACGCGGTTGATCGTAAGAAGGTGCGAACCGCTGCACAATCGGATGGTCTTCTTCATCCGCGGTCCGGCTTTGCCATCCGCTGTCAGCAGCTTTCTGACCGCGGATGGCAAAGCC
>JAYWFM010000183.1:0-11484 GCA_043778825.1 Planctomycetota bacterium
TCAGTCGTCAGTCGTCAGTCGTCAGTCGTCAGTCGTCAGTCGTCAGTCGTCAGTTTTCAGTCAGAGAAGAGTTGACCAACTTCACATAGTGCGTTGCCGTGTGCCTGCGTCACCCAGATGTCCCAGGCGAAATCTGGGACACTCCGCCCCTGTGGTCGAACTTCCCCGCCTGGAGGCTCCCCACCCGCTCGCTGGAGTCCTCTCCCCGAATCTCCTATCGTCCTCCCATCACAACTGTTTGATCTGTCGCGAGGCAGGCCGGTGGTGTGCAGCCCGTGGATGGCGGGGTGCGAACGGCTGCTGTGGTGCTGGTGATCCGGATGACTTTCACACTTCGACTTTTGTGCCTGGTCGCAATGCTGGTTCTGGGCGGGAACAACGCCTTGGTGCGGGCCGATGATCCCCAGGTCTATACGCAGAAGGTCGAGAAGGTCTCCTCGACCGGCGTGATTGACGCCCCGACGCCAGCAGCGGACAAGACCCCCGATCCGGTCGGCGGACCCGTCCCACAGTGGATCTATGGAGCCGATCCCAGCAAGGTCTATCACGTCAAGAAAACCTTCTCCGGCCCCGTGAAGAAGGCCATGCTCCAGATCAGCTGCGACAACGTCTTCTCCGCCAAGCTCAATGGCCAGCCAGTCGCTGCGGGCACCGAATGGCAGCAGCCGTCGAAGGTCGACATCACCAAGCACATCGTCGACGGCGAGAACACGTTGCTCATTCAAATCAGCAACGAGGGCGGGACCGGCGGCCTCGTGGCCCGGCTGGCTCTGCATCGTCCGGATGGCAAGATCGACTACATCGTCACTGATGAATCGTGGCTACTGGCCGAGAAGGCCGACGCTGCCGAATTCGTTAAACCGAAGATCGTCGGCAAGCTGGGCGATGGCCCGTGGGGCGATGTCTTCACGGGGGCGGTCGCGACCGGCCTGTTCAACACGCTGCCGGGGTTCCAGGTCGAGCGGCTGTTCACGGTGCCCAAGGATGAACTCGGCTCGTGGGTCGCGATCACCTTTGACAACAAGGGCCGGCTGATCGCCAGTGACCAGGACAACAAGGGGCTGTGCCGCATCACCCTCCCGGCCCCCGGCAGCCCCGACCCGGTTAAGGTCGAACGCCTCACCGTCGATATCTCCGCAGCTCAGGGGCTGCTGTATGCCTTCGACTCGCTGTATGTCTCCGTCAACGGCGGCAAGGGGAGCGGCCTGTACCGCTGCAAGGACACCAACGGCGATGACCAGTATGACGAGGTGGTCAAGCTGAAGGAGTTTCGAGGCGGCGGCGAACACGGCCCGCACTCGCTGCTTTTGTCGTCCGATGGCCAGTCGATTGTCGTGATTTGCGGCAACCATACGCGGCCTCCGTTCGAGCCGACCGAACTCCCAAACCTGCCGGAAGGGGAGCGGGCCAAGTACACCAGCCGCCTGCCGATGAACTGGAACGAGGACCACATCCTGCCCCGGCAGTGGGACGCCAACGGCCACGCGGTTGGCATCCTGGCTCCCGGCGGCTGGATCGCGAAGACCGACCCGGACGGCAAGACCTGGGAGATCATCAGCTCCGGTTACCGCAACCCGTGCGACATGGCCTACAACGCCGATGGCGAACTGTTTGCCTATGACGCCGACATGGAGTGGGACTTCGGTGCTCCGTGGTATCGCCCGACCCGTGTCTCGCACGCGGTCAGCGGCAGCGAGTTCGGCTGGCGGAGCGGGACCGGCAAGTGGCCGTCGCACTATGTCGACAGCCTGCCGGAGCTGGTGAACATCGGGCCGGGTTGTCCGGTCGGCGTGGCCTTTGGCTACGGCACCAAGTTCCCGGCCAAATACCAGAACGCGATGTACCTGTGCGACTGGACGTTCGGCACGCTGTACGCCATTCACATGGAACCGCGCGGGGCCAGCTATACCGCGACAAAGGAGGAGTTCGTCTCCCGCACGCCGCTGCCGCTGACCGATGTCGCGGTCGCACCGGACGGCACGCTGTGCTTCACGGTCGGCGGTCGCGGGGCGCAGTCGGAATTGTTCCGCGTGGTCTACACCGGGACTGAATCGGTGGAGCCCGCGATTGCCAAGAACACGACAACCATCGAGCTGCACAACCTCCGCAAGCAGCTGGAGGCGTTCCACTCGAAGCAGCCCGACCCGAAGCCAGTCGTCGATCTCGCCTTCCCGAACCTGAACCACCCGGACCGGTTCATTCGGTATGCCGCGCGCCTCGCGCTGGAGCATCAGTCAACCGATGCGTGGCGCGACATGGTCCTCGGCTCGACCACGCCGTACCAGCTCATCAACGGCGCGGCGGGACTGGCCCGTGTCGGTGGGGACGCGGCGCTGCGACACCGGATGATCGAATCGCTGGAGAAGTTGAACTGGGCCACGCTGACGCACACGCAGCGGCTCGAACTGTTGCGGACGTATGAGTTGATCGGCGTCCGCCTGGGCGAGTACGACGAGGCCGACCGGCTGCTCGTCATCAAGAAACTCGACGAGCGGTTCCCGGCCTTGCAGTTGCCGGGTGGGGACGATGCCAAGCTCCAACTCGACTTAGACGACCTCAACAAGGAACTCTCGAACCTGCTCGTGTTCCTCAAGGCCCCCGGCATCTCGACCAAGATCGCCACGCTCCTGGCCGCTCCGCCGAAGCAGATCCCGCCGAACTATGGCGACCTGCTCAGCCGCAATCCCGGCTACGGCGGCACGCTGCTGGCCGTGCAGCGAAACCATCCGGACGTGATGCAGTTCCACTATGCGTTCGCGCTGCGGAACCTGAAGACCGGCTGGACGATGGAGGACCGCAAGGTCTACTTCAGTTGGTTCAACACCGCCCGCACCTGGAGCGGTGGGGCCAGCTATCAGGGGTTCCTCCGCAACATCGAGAAGGACGCCTGGGAGAACGCCAGCGACCAGGACAAGCTGGCCATTGAAGCCTTCGGGGCCCGCAAGCCGGTGTTGCCCGCCGAACTCCCCAAGCCCGTCGGTCCCGGCCAGGACTGGACCCTCGATTCCGTGCTGGCCGCAGCTGGTCCCGAACTCAAGGACCGCGACTTTGAACACGGAAGGAAGATGTTCGCCGCCACCCGCTGCGTGCTGTGCCATCGGTATGACGCCGAGGGGGGCGCGACGGGGCCGGACCTGACGCAACTGGCCGGGCGGTTCTCGCTGAAGGACATGGCCGAAGCCATCGTCGACCCCAACAAGGTGGTACCCGATCTGTTCCGGGCCAGCGTCATCACCACCAAAGCGGGCAAGGTCTACACCGGTCGCATCGCTTCGGAAACTGCCCAGTCGGTCACGATCATCACCAACCCCGAGGACGCGACCAAGTTCGAAACGATCCCGCTCAGCGAGATCGAAGAACGCGCCGTCTCGACGACCTCGCAGATGCCCAAGGATCTGCTGAAGCCCCTGAACCAGGACGAGGTGCTGGACCTGGTGGCGTTCCTGCTCTCGCGCGGGAACAAGAACTCGCCGATGTTTAAGAAGAAGTGAGTGATCGAGCGACAATCAGAAGCCCAGTGGTTGCCACCCCTGGGCTTTTCTTCTTGTGGCACTGGTGTCGACCTGCGAACATGTCCGCCGAGTGGAATTGAGTTCACTCGCATCTCGCGTTGTTCATGGAGTCCGGAAACATGGATGTTCGTCGTGAAAAATCCAATTCCCCCTCCCCAGCCATCCCTTCGAAGCCGCTTCGATCCGCTTGGGATGCGATGGGGATCGCCGATGAACGGGCCATTGACGCCGTGAAACGCGGTCTGCCCCTGAAACATCTCGACCATTTTCTGGAGGTGACACATCTTCCACGAACCGAGGTGTTGAGAGTGCTCAAGCTCACACTCAGTGAATTGCGGAAGCGCACGGATAGACCCCGACTGACCCCGCTGGAATCGGAACGACTCTGGCGGCTAGCGAATGTTTTCGAAAAGTCGCTCCACTTCTTTGAGGGCAACGGGGAACAAGCGACTGAGTGGTTGAATTCCCCCCAACGGGCTTTGGGTAACGTCTCCCCACTCCGGTGTAGCGTCACCGAACCTGGAGCCCGAGAAGTCGAGGAACTCATCGGGCGGATCGAGTACGGAGTCTTTTCGTGAAATCCGTCGAGGCGTTCCGAATCTACAAGTCTCGGTACGCCTCATCCGCCATGACCGGTGCAGGTTCCAGCAGGTTCGGAGGCCGATGGAACGAGAAGGGTGTCTCGATTTTATATTGTTCGTCTTCCCTGGCACTGGCGCAATTGGAAACACTGGTTCATTTGGAAGGCTCTCTGCCACTGGGCGGATTCGAGTTCCTGAGAATCGAGTTTCCCCAGAATTTGATCAAGCATCGCATCGAAGTGATCGACTTGGAGAAATTCGGTTTCGATTGGCGCGACTACCCATCGCACGTGCAGCTTCGCGAGATGGGTTCCGAATGGGTGGCTGCCTGCAAGTCTCTGGTGTTGCAAGTCCCCAGCGCCGTCTCACCCACGGAGTCGAACTACCTCCTGAATCCAGCGCACCCGGACTTTTCCAAGATCACGGTCGGCACAGCCTCCCCGGTCGAATGGGATGCCCGCCTGCTGAGCCGACTGCGGCTGGATTAAGTAGCAGGAGGTCAGTGGTTCTCGTTTTCCAAACTCAAACTGGACATATTTCCTTCTGTCCAATCCCCAACACGAATTGTGCCCCGGTCTCGTCGCGGGGTATGATTCATTATCAGGTGATTCCTCACACAGGACGCGACCATGCTGCCACTGCCTCGTCGGACATTCCTCACCGGAGCTGGAGCCATTCTCGGTCTCCCGCTTCTCGAAGCGATGGGGCCGCGCCGCTTGTTTGCGGCTCCGGCGGTTGTGGAGTTGCCGCGGCGGATGGCGTTTGTGTTCTTTCCGAATGGGGCGATCATGCCGCATTGGAAGCCGACCGCCGAGGGGACAAACTTCCCGCTGCCCAAGACACTCGCCTCGCTGGAGCCGGTCCGCGAGCAGGTGATGGTCATCAGCGGACTGGCCCAGGACCACGCCCGAGCGAAGGCCGACGGAGCCGGGGACCACGCGCGATCCGCTTCGACGTTCCTGACCTGTGCCCATCCTCGCAAGACGGACGGGGCCGACATCCTGGTCGGCACCTCGATCGATCAAGCCGCCGCCGAGAAGATCGGCACGCAGACGCGGCTCCCCTCGATCGAACTCGGCATCGAGTCGGGGCGGCAGGCGGGGAGTTGCGACTCGGGGTATAGCTGTGCCTACTCGAACAGTATTTCGTGGAAGACCGGCACGACGCCGATGGGGAAAGAGGTCAACCCGAAGCTGGCGTTCGAGCGGCTCTTCGGAGGGGGCGACAACGCCAAGGCCGCCGAGCGCGACTTCTACCGCAAGAGCATCCTCGACTTCGTGGCCGGAGACGCCGAGCGGTTGCAGAAGAACGTCGGCGTGAACGATAAGCGCAAGCTCGACGAATACTTCAGCAGCGTCCGCGAGATCGAGCAGCGCATCACCCGTGCCGCCGAGGACAACCAGAAACGCACCCCGACCATTGCCGCTCCGACCGGGATTCCCGAGGAACTGCACCAGCATGTGCAGCTCATGTACGACCTGATGCTGGTCGCCTTCCAGACTGACACCACGCGGATCGCCACGCTGATGCTGGCCAACGAGGGGAGCAACCGGGCCTACCGCGAGGTGGGCGTCAAGGAAGGGCACCACCAGATCTCGCACCATCGCAACGAGGCCGACAAGATCGATCAGCTGCAGAAGATCGACCAGTACCTCGTCGAGCAGTTCGCGAAGTTCCTGCAGAAGCTGCAGTCGACGAAGGAAGGGGACACGACGCTGCTCGATCAGAGCATGATCGTGTACGGCTGCTCGATCAGCGACGGCAACCGGCACAAGCACGAAGACCTGCCAGTGCTGCTGGCCGGGCGCGGGGGGGATACGATTACGAGTGGTCGGCATCTGGATCTCAAGAAGGAGGTGCCGATGGCGAATCTGTATCTGTCGCTGCTCGACCGGATGGGGGCGAAGCTGGACCGGTTTGGGGATAGCACCGGGCCGCTGAGCGAGATCACCTGATGCGAGGCACGTTTCCGACGTGCCCGTACGACTCACGTCTGGGGACATACCTGAGATCGAATTATCCGGGCGGTGTGGCCCAGACGCTGCTTTGGGCGTCTGGATGACGCAGGCACAAGAGGGACGCCCGGGTTGCGTCGCATCAGTCGACCCTCGGGATCGGAATCCCCACTGCTTGCCCCTCAAGAGGCCAGCTCTCCGAACCCCATCGCCACTCCGTCGCGACTCCACCCACCCCGCCACTGGCCACCCGAGCCGGTTGGATACCGTCGCATCAGAGCGACGTGATATACTCGGAGCCGTCGCGGGGCACTCTCGTCCCATCGGACTTCCCTCACACAAAGGTTCCGGCCATGACCATGATCTCCCGTCGTGAGTTCCAGCAGCAGACGCTCGGGTCGCTGCTCACCTGGTCGCTGTTGAACACTCTGTTCACGGCGGATGCGTTTGCCGATGACGTGAAGCTGGTGGCCACCAAGTGGCTGACGGAACTGAACACGATGAGCCGCGATCTGCGGGGCGACACGCTCGATCCGGTGGCGTGGCAGAAGCAGGTCGAGACGTTGTTCGCGAAGGTCGACCTGCCGGAGATGCTGAAGTTCGTGGACTTCGACAAGCTGACCCGCGATGTCAAACCGCCCGAGTATGGGGAGATGAGCCTGCGGGCGACGCTTCCGAAGGTCGAGGGGCTGCCGACCGATCTGGTGTTTGGGCATCAGGTGTTCGCTCTGGGCAAGGGGCGCTCGGTGGTGCCGCATGGCCACGATAATATGGCGACCGCGTTCCTGATCCTTCAGGGAGAATTCCACGGGCGGCACTTCGATCGTTTGGAAGATGAAGGAAAACACATGATCATCAAGCCCACGCTCGACAAGACATTCGGCGTCGGCGGGTGCTCCACGGTCTCCGACTTCAAGGACAACGTCCACTGGTTCAAGTCCAACAGCGAGCGCAGCTTCATCTTCAACATCCACGTCCTGAGCGTGAATGCGGGGCCGACTGGCCGGGTCTATGTCGATCCCCATGGCGAGAAGCTCTCCGGCGGTCGCATCAAGGCCCGCATCATCGATCATGCCGAGGCCAACAAGATTTACGGCTGATTCCCGCCGCCACCGGGCTGGCCCCGGTGGTTCCGACTGTTGGAGTTCAGGCTTTAGCCTGTCTTTAGTCTGGCAGCGCCCGATCACCGAACGCAGCTGAGGCAGCCTAAAGGCTGGACTCCAACGGTCGAACTACGTGTCGTCCGACTTCCGCTCCGTCCCCAGGGCGAAGTAATAACTCGCCACCGTTCCGATCGCGAGCATCAACAGCGTGATGGGCTTCAGCTTGTGGACGTGAGTGATGAAGTATGAAAAACTTGCGTCCACAATGAACGGGGCAAATCGCCATTCGGTATACAGCCCGAGTGCCAATCCCCCGATAGCACACGCGATCGCTAGCGGCTGCGATCGTCTCGGCGTGCAGTAACCAGCGGCCATGCCGACGAGCGCGGGCGGCAGCATGATCGCGTAGAACCCCTGTTTTGCGATCCAGAAAAAGGCAAAATACCCCACGCATCCGCCGACCGTTGCGGCCAGCAGTGCGAGGGCGATCGATTGTGGCCGCTGGGGTTCATTCATGGGAGTGATCGATCGGTATGTGTGAGCGGCTGAGTCGCTGTCAATCAATCAGAGTCGCCTTTCGCTCCGCGAAAGGACGCTCTTTCGCGGAGCGAAAGACGACAATCACGGCCCCAGCAACCGCTTGAGCACCGCCAGGTTCTCGCGATCATCAAAGATCGCGCGGATGGGGATGCGAAAACCAGAGACGACCCGGCTGGCGATCTCGCCCGACCCCGACTTCAGCAACAGCTGGAAGCAGCCGTCCTCGATTACGTACTGCTCGACGATTTCGGCGTGGGCATCAATGATCCAGTATTCCCCGACGCCGTGCGCTTCGTAGTCGTCGAACTTGACTCCCCGATCGCGGGCTTGGGTGGAGTTCGACAAGATTTCGATCACCAGATCGGGGACGGGGAACAACATCGTCTCCGATTCAAACACAGAGGCCTTGGCAGGGCTGAAGAACACGATATCCGGTTCGTAATCGTTGCGAGGGAAGGCACACAGGCACTTCTCATCCAGGACTTCGCCGAGCGAATTCATTCGAACGTACGCTCCCAGCAGTGCCAACAAGTGGTTCTTGGCGATAATGTGTTGACGACGGGCGGGCGAGTGCATCACGATTTCCCCATCGACAAATTCCACCTTCTGGTCATCCGACATCTCATCGCGGAATTTGGCGCGGGCGATCGCCTCAGTTTGTAGACGGTCGTTCAGAGTTGCCACGATGTCGGGCAAACACGGCGATTTCAGTAGCGGGGCCAAGTCGAGCGGACTCATAATGACAGGATACCGTCGTGACAGCAGTCACGACAACCCCCCTGTGAGTCGGCGGAGTGCCTGTCAGGTCTCGGAATCGGAGTTGGAGTCCAGGCTTTGGCCTGCCCCGGAGCAGCCTAAAGGCTGGACTCCAACCCCCAACACGAGCGTTGACACGGCAGGAGTATTCCCCATGTCCCCCTTGAGTGACGCACTGCATCGGATCGGCGTGGATGCCGCTCCATTGGCTATCTGGATCGGAGGCACCGGGGCTGCGGGGTCGGGAGAGGTGTTCACCAGTCGCTCGCCGATTGATGGCTCGACGCTCTCTACGTTCCCTGCCGCGTCGGTCGAGGATGTCCCGCGCGTGCTCCAGGCCGCGACGGATGCCTTCTCCGTCTGGCGCGTGACGCCGGGACCACAGCGGGGCGAGTTTGTGCGCCGAGTCGGCAATCGGTTCCGCGAACTGAAGGCCGACCTCGCCACCGTCATCTCGTGGGAGGCGGGCAAAATCACCTCCGAAGCCCTCGGCGAGGTGCAGGAGGTGATCGACATCTGCGACTTCGCTGTTGGACTTAGTCGTCAACTGCACGGCCTGACGATCGCCAGCGAGCGACCGAGCCACCGGCTCGCCGAACAGTGGCACCCGCTGGGGCCGGTGGGGGTCATCACAGCCTTCAATTTTCCGATGGCGGTGTGGGCCTGGAACGCCGCGCTGGCCTGGGTCTGCGGGGATCCGGTGGTGTGGAAGCCGTCGGAGAAGACGCCGCTGTGTGCGCTGGCCTGCCAATCGGTCGTGGCGTCGGTGCTGCGCGAGATGCCGCAGGTGCCAGCGGCGGTCTCCTGTGTCCTCATCGGGACTGGCAGCGAAGTCGGTGCCGCGCTGGCCGAGGCTCCCGAGTTGCCGTTGATCTCGGCTACCGGTTCGACGGCGATGGGCCGCGCGGTGGCCCCGCGAGTGGCTGCGCGACTCGGACGCTCACTGCTGGAACTGGGAGGCAACAATGGCATGATCGTGGCCCCGTCGGCGGATCTGGAGTTGGCGGTCCGCGCGATCGTGTTTTCTGCCGTGGGCACGTGTGGTCAGAGGTGTACCACGCTGCGGCGGCTCATCGTGCATGCGAGCCTGGCCGACGACCTCATGCAGCGGCTCATCGCGGTGTACCAACGACTGCCGATTGGGAATCCGCTCGACGCCGGAACGCTCGTTGGCCCGCTGATCGATGCCCGCGCCGGGACCGCGATGCAAGCCGCGCTCCAGCGGGCGAAGGCCGAAGGCGGCGTCATCCACGGAGGCCAGCTGCTGTCCGAGGGCGTTCCAACCGGGGGCTGCTATGTTCGCCCCGCGCTGGTCGAGATCGCCCCGGCTGCCGGGATCGTGCAAGAGGAAACCTTCGCCCCGATCCTCTACGTGATGACGTACCGTTCACTCGATGAGGCCATCTCCCTGCACAACAATGTGCCGCAGGGCCTGGCCTCATCCATCCTGACCAACGACATCCGCGAGGCCGAACTGTTCTGCTCCCCAGCCGGGTCCGACTGCGGCATCGTCAACGTCAACGTCGGTCCCAGCGGTGCCGAAATCGGCGGGGCCTTCGGCGGGGAGAAGGCCACCGGCGGCGGTCGCGAAGCGGGTTCGGATTGCTGGAAGACCTACATGCGCCGGGCCACGAACACAATCAACTACTCGTCCGACCTGCCGCTGGCACAGGGGATTCGGTTTGAGGTGTGACCGGTAGGGAGGGGATGAGGCATTCGAACGTGGCACTCTTCCCCCTTAACCCCAAACGGGCAGGGCTTCCGAGGTGGGGGTGAATCGCCGATACTCTTGATCGGTGTGGGGGTTGCATGGTTCTGGGAGGCGACAAGGATGTTGCTCAATTCGCTGTTCACGAAGTATGTCGACAAGAAGCCGTTCACGGTCATGGCTCGGGCGATGCTGGAGCGGATGCTTTCGGCGAGCCGGTTGGATGAGTTGTTTCGGACGCATGCCTCGACGCAGTACGAGCGCGATCTGTTGTTTTCTCAGCGGGTCGAGGTCATCGCGCGAGTGGTGACGCGGGTCGATCGGTCGGTCCTCAAGGCCATTGAAGCGTTGCGTGATGTGCTGACTGTCACGGACGACGCGGTCTATCAGAAGCTGCAACGGGTCGAGCCTGCGGTGTGTCAGGCGTTGGTCCGCGACAGCTTTCGCGAAGCCCGGCAAGTGATCGCCGAATTGAAGGTCGAGGCTCCGTCGTGGCTGCCGAAATATCGGGTGAAGGTGTTGGATGGCAACAGCTTGGCGGCCACGGAGCATCGCCTCGCCGAGCTGCGGACGATGTGGGATGCGCCGCTGCCTGGACGCTCGTTGGTGGTGTGGGATCAGGCCACGCGATTGGTGTCCGACGTGTTCCTGTCGGAATGCGGACATGCTTCAGAACGCTCGTTGCTGGGCCAGGTCTGGGAGACGATTGAGAAGCGTGACTTGTGGATCGCGGATCGCAACTTCTGCACGCTCGGTTTTCTGTTTGGGTTGTGGAGTCGTGAGGCCCGGTTCGTCATTCGCCAGCACGGAACACTGGTGGGGAAGCCCGTGGGCCAGCCGCGTCTGGTCGGGAAGACAGCCTCTGGCGAACCGGTCTTCGAACACGCCGTGACGCTGACGCACGAGGGCCTCGAACGCACCGTACGACGCATCACGGTCCACCTGAAACAACCGACTCGCGATGGCGACACCCAGCTGCATGTGCTCACGAACTTGACGAAGCGTGAAGCGTCGGCGGTGAAGGTGGCCGAGCTGTATCAAGGCCGCTGGACAATCGAAGTGGTGTTCCATGAACTGACGATGACGCTGCGTTGCGAGGTGAACACGCTGGGCTATCCGAAGGCCGCCTTGTTCGTGTTTTGCGTGGCCCTGATGCTGGAGAACACGCTGGCGATGCTCATGGGATCACTGCGCTCGGTGCATGGCGACGAGGCGGTCGATGAACTCTCGACCGATGCGCTGTCGTGTGAATTGCAAGGCACCTACGAAGGCATGATGGTGGCGATTCCGCCCGAAGAATGGGTGCCGTTTGGCACGCTGTCTCTGTCC
>JAYWFM010000184.1:0-11413 GCA_043778825.1 Planctomycetota bacterium
AAAGTCCCTGTAGCGTGGGCTTTAGCCCACGCGGGAGCGTTATCATCAGGGAAGCGTGGGCTAAAGCCCACACTACTTCGACTTCTGTCGGAAACGTCAAAGATGGCCCAGAGAAAAGGGCCGATGAACCAGAGCTTGCGACCTCGGAGCGAGCGATCGCTGGCCTCCAGATAGACTCCCACGGCCAGGAACAGATTCAGGATGAATCCGACAAGCGCAAAGGCTACGACAAGCAGAATCCCGAGTTCGCCGTTCATTCGAATCGGTGGCTGTGGAAACATGGGGGCGATATCCTTGTTTGAGATTGGAATGTGGAATGGGTTGCCAGGCGCGATGATCCGGTCTCCGAACGTTTCAATGAACGCGAGATGCTATCGAGTGGATCAGAGGCTTATCAAATGGATGGCCAGTCGTAGCAATTACACAAAAGCCCAGGGGTTGCAACCCCTGGGCTTTCGAGTGGTCACAAAGCCACAGCGAACACTACTCCGCCGTCCAGAACTTCACGCACACTGGCGTCGGGACTTTGGCTTGACTGCCGGTCGGGGTCAGCTTCCCTGTCTCTTGGTCGATCTTCAGCACGACGACCGTGTCGGTGTCCTGATTCGCAGCCAGGATGTACTTCCCGCTGGGATCGATGCAGAAGTTGCGGGGGACGCCGCCCTCGGTCGACTGGTTGCCGACGTGGGTGAGTAAGCCGGTCTTATGGTCCACCGTATAAATCGCCAGGCTATTGTGGCCCCGGTTCGAGACGTACACGAACTTGCCGCTGGGGTGAACCTGCGTCTCGGCGGTCGAGTTGCCGGGGACGGGCTTGCCATCCGGCAGCGTGCTGAGGGTCTGAATGCCCGCCAGGACACAGCCGGTCTGCACTTGGAAGACGGCGACCTCGGAGGTCATCTCCAGATTGGTATAGGCGTACTTCCCGCTCGGATGAAACGCGAAGTGACGCGGCCCGCCGCCCGCCTTGACCGAGGTCGATGGCGGCTCGTTGGGGACGAGCTGGCCGTGGTCGCTGTCGAACTGATAGACCAGCACCTTGTCGAGGCCGAGGTCCGCGACCACCGCATAATCGCCGGTGGGGTCGACGTTGATCGAGTGGGCGTGCGGGGCTTCCTGACGACCCTTGTCGACGCTGGTGCCAACATGCTGCACGAAGCTGCTGGTCGGCTTCAGCGAACCGTCCGCATTGATCGGCAGGCAGGCCACGCTGCCGCCGCCGTAGTTGGCGATCAGCAGATTCTTCCCGGTCGGATCGACCACGAGGTGACACGGCCCGCTGCCGCCGGTGATCTCCGCGTTGATCAACTCCAGCTTCCCGGACGCGGGGTCGATCTTGTAGGCCGAAGCCCCGCCGCCCTTCTTGCCATCCACCGAGTTGACCTCGCTCACCGCATAGAGGAACTTCCGGTTGGGACTGATCGCCACGAACGACGGATCCTTCTGTTTGGCAGCCACCCGCGCCTCGGTCACCGTCCCGGCGTCCCGATCGAGTTCCAGGACATACACCCCTTCGCTGCCCTTGCTCGTGTAGGTCCCGATATAGGCCCGCACGGTATCTCCCGCATGGCTCATGGCCGAAACTCCCAGTGCCAGACACACACTCCACAGACTCACAGATCCACGCCGCATCATCGTCCTCGCTCTCGAATGAAGTTCACCAGGGGGCCTCAACGGCTCGACAGATTGTGCAGTTGAACCGAGAAGAGCGCAGGGGACAAGGGTCAGGGGAGTCCACGCACGGCAACGCACTGTTTCTCTCGAGGTGGCCTCCTGCTGGCTAAACGCTAACAGCTTGCCCAGTGTGAGACACTGGATGCAGATCCTGGCGACGTGGAGTTATTTGCGAATCATGGTTTCATGCGCCCGCAGGTCTTCCACCTTGGCCCGCAACTCGGCATGCGAGCGTTCGAAGGCTGCGATCTCGGCGAACAACGTGTCGGCCTCGCGCATCAGCATGCGGCGGTCATCGGACTGCGAAAACGAATGCCCGATCCGCGTCAGCGCGGGACCGACTCGATCGCGCAGCGTATTCAGCAACACTAGGGCTGCCTGCTCCCCCTCCTTGGCGATGCGGTGGACCTCCGTGCGATCCTCGTACTGTTCCTGGGGTGTCAACTTACGGTGTTTTTCCACGGCGGCCCGCTGGTTCAACTCGTCCATGTTGACGAGGCGACCGAACGGGTTCACGGCCTTCTTTTTCTCCTCCAGGATCACGTAAGACTTTTCGAGTCCGCGCTTGGCCCGTTCGAACGTGGGGTCGATCTCCAGGGCCTTGTGAAAATGAAACTGGGCCTGTTGAATGTTGCCCATCTCCAGATACAGATTGGCCAGATTCTGAATCGCCTCGACCATCTTGGGGTCGACCTTGAGAGCCTCCTTGTACGCCGAGACAGCCAGGTGCGGTTGATTCAGCCCCTTCTGCGCAATGGCCAGATTGTAGTAGGCTGCCGGGTTTTTGCGGTCGCGCGAGACTGCCAGTCGCAACGTCTTAGCAGCCGCCTGAAAGTCCCCCATGCGGTTCTGGACCGCCCCCAGATTGATGATCGGATCGATGCGACGCGGGTCGTATTGCGATGCCTTCTGGAAGAAAGCGGCAGCCTTGGCATAGTCCTTGCGAGCAAAGTAGATCGCGGCCAGGCTCTCGTGCGCGGCCACATGCTTGCTGTTTTCCTGCAAGGCCCGCTCGAACATGGCGAACGCTTCGTCGACCTTGCGTGCCTTGAGCAGGGCCTTCCCCTGTTCACAGAGCAGGTCAGCCTGGGACGGAGCAGCCATTGTGCAGCCTTGGTTCGATGAGGGACAAGCCGGTGAGTCGCCTGGTCGGATCAGGACACCCCGATCCATGGAGTATACCCCGGACCCCGAAGCCTGAGAACGCCGATTCGCAGGCCGGGTTGAGGGTTGAGGGTTCTGACGCTCAACCCTCATCGCTCAACCCTCAACGCCCCCCCCCCCTCTTGACCCTTCCCCCTCAATCCTTGAACATCCAGTCGTCCGCCCGCTCCCCTCGCGAACCGCCGTCCATGTCCACCGACTCCACCCCTGCACCTCCCCTAATTGTGACGCAGAACGCCGTCTTCTCCGCCCGGCAGGTGACGAAAGTCTACCACATGGGCGAGGTCGACATTCACGCCCTCCGCGGCGTCGACCTCGACCTGTTTGAGGGTGAGCTGGTCGTCCTGCTCGGTCCCTCGGGCAGCGGCAAGTCGACGCTGCTCAATATCCTGGGCGGGCTGGACATCCCCTCAGCGGGGACCGTCCGCTACCGAGACATCGACCTCACGCATGAGACAGACACCGGGTTGACTCGTTACCGGCGGAACCATGTCGGGTTCGTGTTTCAGTTCTACAACCTGATTCCCAGCCTGACCGCCCGCGAGAACGTGGCCCTCGTCACCGAGATCTCCACCCACCCCATGACGCCGGAAGAGGCCCTTAAACTGGTCGGCCTCGAACACCGCATGGACCACTTCCCCGGCCAGCTCTCCGGCGGCGAACAGCAGCGCGTGGCCATCGCCCGCGCGGTCTCCAAGCGCCCGCAAGTCCTGCTCTGCGACGAACCGACCGGAGCCCTCGATGTCCACACCGGCATCGTCGTTCTTGATGTGATCCAGCGCATCAACCGCGAACTCGGCACCACCACGGCTGTCATCACGCATAATGCCGTGATCGCCAAGATGGCCGACCGTGTGGTGTCGATCTCCGACGGGCGCGTGGTGGGAGTGCATACCAATGCGGTGAAGGTCGATGTGAATCAACTGGAATGGTGATCCCGGTCACGAAGCGTAGTTCGCATTCGCCGCCGCGACTCCGGCCCCGGCGGGCACCTTGCCCGCCAGGCACGCCTCCAATGCCGCCAGGAACACCAGCACGTTGCGAGGCGTACTCGTCTCACCCATCAGGCCGACTCGCCACACCTTCCCGGCCATCGCCCCCAGCCCGCCGCCGATTTCGATGCCGTAGTCGTTCAGCAGCTTGCCGCGCACGGCCTTGTCATCCGCTCCGTCCGGAATGCGGATGGCGTTCAGCATCGGCAGGCGATATGGCTCGGCCACGACGAAGCTGAGGCCCATCGCCTCGACCCCCGCTCGCAGCGCCAGATGGTTCCGGCGATGCCGCGCGAACCGCGCTGGCAATCCCTCGGCGAGAGTCTGCCGCAGTGCCTCGTGCAGGGCGTAGTTCATGTTGATCGGGGCTGTGTGGTGATAGGCCCGCGACTGGCCCCAGTAGTTCCGCACCAGCATCGTGTCGAAGTACCAACTCGCGATCTTCGTCTTGCGGGCCGCGATCATGTCGGCAGCGGTCTTCGAGAACGTCACCGGCGACAATCCCGGAGGACAACTGAGGCACTTCTGCGTGCCGGAGTAGGCGGCGTCGACCTGCCACTGATCGATCTCGACGGGGAGTCCCGCGAGCGAGGTCACGCAGTCCATGAGTAGCAAGGCCCCGTGCGCATGCACAATCCGCGAAATCTCCTCCATCGGCTGACAGGCTCCGGTCGAGGTCTCGGCATGCACGATCCCGACGACCTTGGGGCGGCACTGTTTCACGGCGGCTTCGATCTCTTCGGGGGTGAACACCTCGCCGAACGGGCGTTCGATCTTCGTGACCTCGGCCCCGCAACGCGCGGCCACATCGGCCATCCGTCCGCCGAAGACCCCGTTGACGCAGACCAGCATCCGGTCGCCCGGCTCGATGAGGTTGACGACGCACGTCTCCATCCCCGCGCTGCCGGTCCCGCTGACCGACATCGTCAACTCGTTCGAGGTCTGGAACACCTGCCGCAGCATCGACTGCACTTCGTCCATGACCTTCAGGAAGTACGGATCGAGGTGCCCGACCGTCGGTGCCCCGAGGGCGGCCAACACCGACGGCGCAATATCGCTCGGCCCCGGCCCCATCAGGATACGACGCGGCGGACAGAGCGGAGCAGGCACAGCTGGGGACATGGTCGGGGTTCCGAACACGGGTGAAGGGTCAATGGAGTCCGAATCGTAATCGATCGGAGTTTCATTGTTTAGCCGCGATCCACCAGCCGCAGCGCGAGAACTCCTCTTCTCCCACCGGCCAGATTTGCCGATACTCCCGACCGCCTTGAAACGGCAATTGATGTCGCAAGTCAGCCCACACCCCAGGACTCATGGATGAGCAGCTCGCGGCCAGGAAGGCCCGATTCGCACAGGCTCTGCACCGGCTCCGACGCGATCGTCGTCACGGTGGGCGGAGTGGCGGTGCGCCGCGTGTTCTGTGTCGGCATGGCAGGGACGGGGATGAAGGCCATCGCCGAGTGGTTCTCGGCGGCGGGATGGCAGGTCAGCGGGTCGGATCAGTCGGTCACTCCCGAGGTGATCGCCCAGTTTCAGAGCCGAGGGATGCGGCTGGTTCCTGAACATTCTGCGGACCATCTGCCGCCGCTGCTGGATCTCCTCATCTATAGCCCCGCAGTTCCGGAGACCAACCCCGAGCGACAGGCCGCCTGGGAGCGAGGAGTAATACAGTGGTCGTACCCGCAGGCTCTGGGCCAACTGATGCAGGGCCGCGATGGGATCTCGATTGCCGGGACGCATGGGAAGAGTACGACGACGGCTCTCGTGGGCCATCTGCTGCGGCACGCGGGACTCGCTCCATCGATCCTGTGCGGGGCGGAGATGCTCGACACCGGCCTCAACGGGGTGTTGGGTGGGGAAGTAGAAGTAGCGTGGGCTTTAGCCCACGCGAGGGTGTCGTCTGCCGAGAAGCGTGGGCTAAAGCCCACGCTACCCCTGCTCGTCGCCGAGAGCTGCGAGTATCGCGGACACTTTCTCGAACTCACCCCGCGAGTGGTCGGGCTACTGGGGATCGAGCCGGACCACTTTGACTGCTTCCCGACGTTCGACCGGGCCTTGGCAACCTACCGCGAGTTCATTGAGAACATCCCCGCCGACGGTCTACTGGTGGCCAACCTCGAGTGCCAGGCGACCCTGTCGATCCTCTCGGCCTGCCCCTCTCGCAAGGTCTTCGTCTCCACGACCGACGAGACAGCCGACTACTTCGTTGACCGGGTTGAGACCACCCCAGCCGGGCTGTCTCTCACAGTGAAGCTCCCCGACCAGTCGACGCTCGACATCGAGTGCCCTCTGTGGGGCAACCACCACGCGGTCAACGTCGTCACTGCGCTGGCCATCGCCCTCGAACACGGCGTCTCTCCGAACACCTGCCGCGAGGCATGCGCCACCTTCGCTGGCATCGCCCGACGGTTCCAGCACCGAGGCGACTGGGGCGGCCGCACCTGGATCGACGACTACGCTCATCACCCGACAGCGGTGAAGGCCCTCATCGACGCCGCACGCGACCGCTATCCGAATCGCCGCGTCTGGTGCCTGTTCCAACCGCACCAGGTCTCCCGCACGCGCGAGTTGTTCGAGGGGTTCGTGGACTCCCTCCGACGGGCCGATGGCGTCCTCGTCTTGCCGGTGTTCGGGGCGCGAGAAGCCAGCGGCACCCAACAACACGACCTCGCCCGTCAACTGGTCGAGGGCATCACCCACTCCGGCACCCCCGCTCATTTTGTCGCTGACCTTGACCATATGCGAACCACATTGGAGACTCACACGCGGCCCGGCGACATCGTGTTGACAGTCGGGGCTGGGGACATCGATCGCATCTACCATGAGTTCACTGGACGACTTCAAACACATCACGCGTCATGACGAGCCGCTGGCTCCGCTCACCTGGCTGAAGGTCGGCGGCCCCGCGCAGCGTCTGATCGAGCCGCGCACCGTCGAGGAGTTGGTCGCGGTGGTCCGCACCTGCCACGAGAACGGTGTCACGGTCCACATGCTGGGCGGCGGCTCCAATCTGCTCGTCCGCGACGAGGGGGTCAGCGGGGTCGTCATCCGCCTCTCCGATCCCGCGTTCGCCCAAGTGGCCATCATCGGCCAACGTCTGCGAGCGGGCGGCGGGGCTTCGCTCTCGCACGTCATCTCGGAGTCAGTCAAAGCCGGGCTGGCCGGGCTCGACACCCTCGTCGGCATCCCCGGCACCATCGCCGGAGCCCTCAAGGGCAACGCCGGAGGTCGCAACGGCGAGATCGCCGACCACCTGCACTCCGTCACCGTCATCACCGCTCAAGGCGAAAAGTTCGTCCGCCAGGGCGACGAACTCGTCTTCGAATACCGCCACAGCAGCATTAACGAACTCTGCGTGATCGAGGCCGAATTCGAGTTGACTCCCGACAACCCGGACGACATCGCCGAGCGCATCCGCAAGCTGTGGGTCATGAAGAAATCGACCCAGCCGCTCTCGCACCAATCCGCGGGCTGTGTCTTCAAGAACCCGCGAGGCCTGAGCGCCGGGGCGCTGATCGAGCAGGCGGGCCTGAAGGGAATGAAGATCGGCCAGTGCGAAGTCAGCGACCGCCACGGCAACTTTATCATTACCGAACCGGGTGCGAAGTCTGCCGATGTGCTGAAGCTGATCGATGTGATGCGCACCAAGGTCGCCGAGGCCCACGGGGTGGAGTTGGAACTGGAGATCCAGGTGTGGTAGCCATACCGCACGTGTGTGCGTCCCCATCGTCGGTACTCTGGGTCAGAGCTTCCAAACCCTCGGAGTGGAACCACGAAATTCACGAAACACACGAAACACACGAAAAGGAAGACTGAGGAAAGGCATCCGACAGCCTCATGGAACGGGTGCGACACCCCACTTCCAGAGACGTTCTCCACCACGACCCCCTGCTTTTTCGTGTATTTCGTGCCTTTCGTGGTTGGATTCCTGCGTGTTTGGGTGGGCGAAACCGCGACCGACGAACGGGACGCACACACATACCGCACCTCAGTCTGACGTAACAAACGACCGGCGGGGTGACTCCATGCCCCGCAACTCGGCTTCGCCTCGAGTCCCAACTTCGGGTTCTCCGCCATTCGTGTTGACGGGAAATTGATTGTCACAAGCTGTTGTGGTTCGTGTCGTCTGCGTGGCGTTGTCTGGGGCCGTGACGGAGTGACATTTCGCGGAGGCCAGGATGTCGACCTCCCCCCATCCGTGCCTCGGCCCTGCCATCCGTGCGAAGAAATCGACGCACGGATGGCAGAGCCGAGTCACGGCCTGAACATCGCCGAGAACACCCCCATCAGTTTCTCGAAGGGGTTGGTTCCCATTCTTACAATGCCGCTGGAGCCAGGATGCCCCAGCGCCGCGAATCGGAGTCGGCACACGGGTATTCTGACGACTCTGGGGCCTTTGAATTCGCCCGAAACCGGCAGTTATTGCCGTTACAATCGTTAAATACCGCCATGTCGATGACAGGTCCGGCAAGACCTGCTGTTGTCGAGACGATTGCAGTTCGTGCATGTCCAGATCGGCTGGATTCCAGGAACTACGCGGATCCCAGTCGGTCAAGAAGTGAGTCCCGCCACTGGATCCCGTGGGTCTCAGGTAAAAACCTAGTCTCACCAATGAAAACACAGACCGTCATCGATTTGGCACGGGTCGTGCATAATCACTTTGCGACGGCAACGACAGGATACAAACGCCTCGCACAATGGATCGCGAGGCCCCTGTCGGGGAGCCTGGAACACCCCAAACCTCTGCAAACTGGAGACATGCCATGTTGGTCTTGACCCGCAAGAAGTGCGAAATGATTCGAATCGGTGACAACGTTGTCATCAAGGTGATCTCGTGCGGCAATGGGAAGGTGAAGATCGGGATCGAAGCCCCGAACGATGTCCGAGTGGTGCGTGCCGAACTGACGGTTGAGCCGAATGCTCCGATGATTCCGACTCAGACCCTGCGAGACCGAGTCCTCGCTCGCCGCCTGGTCGTCGCTGCCAAGTAATTCAAAAACACCAACAGTCATTCCCCGAGAGTTGTCCAATGGCTCTCGTCCCCCGATGGTCGCCTACCCGGCCTGGTTGAAAAGGACTTTCCATGTTCCAAACCCATCCCTCTCGTCGCCCGCTCTGGACGCTCGCTGCGTTCTCCTCCCTGTTGCTGATTCTGGGGGGCGTGACCCTCAGCCTGGCCCAGGAAACCCGGTTGGTTCTCCCGTCCGCCTTCGAGGGCTGGCAGTCGCAGAACCCCACCACCCCCGATCGCTTGCACGGCGAAAAGCACTCGCCAGCCATTCACCTGCTGAGTCAGCACCGGACGGTCGAGGATTCTCCCGACTTGATGCAGGTCGCGGTCCGCCCCGAAACTCTCCGTCCCTCGGAGAACATCCCAGCCAGCTACGCCCCCCCCGCACCGACACAACGCCCCGTGTCCGTCCCCGCCGTGCAGCCTCACGAACTCTCGACCGAGAAACTCCAACTGCGGATCAGCTCCCGCTATCAAGACCCCAAGATGCTCTCGGTGCTGAACAGCACGAGCATGCGTCAGATGTCCGCCCTGTTCCTGGAAGTCTCCCGCACCATCGACGCCCGGCACGTCAGCCCGACCTCGTATGAAGTCCGCACCGCTGCGGCTCTGGAAGGTCTGATGCGAGCCTTGGAGAACCCGGAGTTCCTCAAAGTGGCCGGAGCTCGCGGCAGCGATGCCGACCTGCAACAGGCGACGGCCAGCCTCCACGAGATGATCGGAACTCAACCCGCCCGTTCGGCGGAAGAAGCGATGGGAGTGATGCAATGGGCTGCCGACACCTTGAATCAACAGCTGGGAATTCGCCAGGAGATCGTGGCCCTCGAGTTTGTGAACGCAACGCTGGATTCGCTCGACAAGTACTCTTCCTTCATGCCGAACAAGGTCGCCAACGCCCCCAGTGCCCAGGCCAACTCGGCCACGGCGGGCCTCGAAGAACGCATCGTCGGCGTCGGCATCGAGATGAAGACACACGCCAAGGGAGCTCTCCTCATGGGAACCATCGCAGGGGGTTCCGCGGCTGAGGCGGGCCTGAAGCGGGGCGATGTCCTGATCCAGATTGGCAAACAGTCGCTGACCGGGATGAGCCTGAACCAGATCGCCGAACTCGTCTCGGGGCCCGCCGGATCGACCGTCGACATTCAGATCGACCGGGCCGGCAAGAAGTACGGGGCCACCCTTGAACGCCGGTCGGTCTACGTCGGCAGCGTGGACGGAGCGACGCTGGTCGATGCGACCCGCAAGGTCGGCTATGTGAAGCTCAAGCAGTTCTCGGAGTCGTCCGCCGAAGACCTCGAGAAGGCGATGTGGAAGCTCTACAACGCCGGCATGAACTCGCTGGTCCTCGACCTGCGAGGCAATCCCGGTGGCCTGCTGACCGAGTCGATCGAAGTCTCCGACCTGTTCCTCCCCTCGGGCGTGATCGTGTCGACCAAGGGACGCAACGCTTCGGACAACACCACCGAAACCGCCAAACGGGCCAAGACCTGGAACCTGCCCCTCGTCGTCCTTGTCGATGAGAACAGTGCCAGTGCCAGCGAAATCTTCGCAGCCGCGATTCAGGAGAACGGACGCGGAGTGGTGGTCGGTCGTCACTCCTATGGCAAGGGCACGGTGCAGACCCACTTCCCGCTGACCACGGTGTCGGGAGTGCTGAAGCTCACCACCGCCAAGTTCTACTCCCCGACCGGACGCGAAATGGCCGGAGCTGGTGTGACCCCGGACTATGTGGTGAAGAATGCGAACGAAGAGACAGCGGCCAGCCTCGTCGAGGACCACGACCTCCAGACCGCCTTTGAAGCCCTCGAAACCGGCCTGCCGCAGCAACTCGCCAAGGCCGCAGGCCAGGGGAAGAAGCTGAGCACCAAACGAGTCTCCGCCCCCGCCGTCGAGCGATAACCCCCGTAGCCACGTTCGCCAGAACGTGGGGGGCCGGAACCCGCTTCCGAACACGGGATAAGACTTCCGAAGTCTCGGAAGACTTCGGAAGTCTTTCGGCACCCGCGAACGACGTACCCGCTCGCCCACCTTCTGGCGAAGGTGGCCCCGTTCGCCAGAACGTGGGAGCCGATCACACGCCCCATCTCAACAAGACCCCGCTTCCGCCGACAGACCCACCCTGACGCCACATCTGGGAAGCCACAACGCCACCGGGGATCCCTGCCCCGGTGGCGTTTGTGTGTTGAGGGACTGGCTTCAATCACCCGACGCGCCAGCGAGGGCCGAGCGCAGCGAGGAGTGCCACCCAAAAGCGTCCGGTACCAAGCCGAGTCATCAGGGCTTCGTCGGAAAGCCAAGCGCTCGCAGAGCATCAAAAGACGTACGCCCTCGCTGACGCATCGGGTTGCTGGTTCCGCCACCCGTTGTGTGTGCATCAGAAAAGTAGGCAGCCAGTGTCCCTCTGCCCCCTCTGCCCCCTCTGCCCCCTCTCCCCACTGGCGACGCGACTTTCTGTGAGGACTTGGCTGTGCGGGCATGACTGTGGGGAGAGGGCCGGGGTGGCCTGGTGAAACGGGGTTTTGGCGGCTGTCGAGTTTGTGAATGCGAGGGCTCAATCTGGCGTGGTCTGCCA
>JAYWFM010000185.1:0-4838 GCA_043778825.1 Planctomycetota bacterium
CGTTCTCCCTTGGAATGTCGTGCCGTCAAACACAACCTCCAGTGGAAACCAGCATGCCCGTTCTTGCAACTCATCCCCCCAAATAGTGCGTTGAACCGGAATACGAGGACTGGATGCTGGATTGAGTGACGTAGGGTGGGACCAGCCGTGGGTGGCACCGGTTGGCTCGCTTTGGAGCCTACCGGTGTGGCTTGGCACAAGAGGTTCGCGGGGACGAGATACTCGGTGCCAGAACCTCTTTCGGCTGCGCCGCCCCGGTAGACCCACAGCGGTCAACCGGGGCCACCCCGTCGTTGGAGTCTAGCCTTTAGGCTGCATTGTGCGCACAAGCGCAGGCGAAAGCCTGAACTCCAACCTCCGTTGGGTGGCACTGGCGGTCGCTTTCTCCTCGCCCCGAAGGGGCAGCCACAAACCAGCCCAGGGCAGAGCGCAGCGGCGTCAGCTGCGAAGCGCCGCCCTAGGTTTGATGTGCGGATGATGCCTTGAGCCCTGAAAGGGCGACACACGGCGACGCACTGCACTGTTTCGCCCTTTCAGGGCAGGGACCGTTTGAACTCTGAGACCTGGGGCGACGCTCCCGTTGGTCGCTCTGCCCCAGGCTGAATTGTGGCTGCCCCTTCGGGGCGGAAGGCACACCCTGAGTCTTCGAAGGGTGTGGCGCGGGCCGGATGACCACGGCCTTCGCAAAGCCTCAGACCGTGCCACCCATCGGTGGGTTTTGGCCGGATTGAGATCGTGACGGACTGGCAGTAGAGTGAGCGGTGCGTGGCGCGGCGAAGCGGAGCTTCGGGGATCGGCGTTTTCCAGCCGGAGCTGGGGACCGAGAGCGCAATGACAGGTGTTCTGCAAGGAGTGTCTCCATGGCCAAGAAAAAAGTCAGCAAAACTCCGCAGCCGCGAAAGGCCAAGCCAACCACCTCCACGTCCGTTCCGAGTTGCGGTCTGTGTGGCAAGACCGAAAACCTGATGAAGACGGAGTGCTGTGGGAATTGGGTCTGCGACGACGAGCACAAGTACCAACTCTTCTCCTACGCAAAGAACAGCTGCAGCCGGAATCACCGTCGTTTCACGCTTTGCGGCCACCATTTCAATGAGGGACATCCTGGCGACTGGCAGGACTGCCCGAAGTGCCGCAAGGAGTATGAAACCGAGATTTACGTGTACTACGGCACCAATGAATACAACTTCGAGGTTCTGGCGGATCCTCCGACCTTCGAGCCGACCAAGTGCGCCGCATGCGGCACGGTGATCGATCTGGGTGCTGGTGGGTACTCCATCAGCAGCGCTGGATACCGATGTGGTCGCTGCATGAACAAGGACATGCGAAAAAAATGAGGGGCCACTCGTTCACCCCTGAGTCCCCAGCTCGCAGTTGGGGAACGCCGGGTGCCACTGACAACGGGGCATCCGAAGTCGAGTGAGACGTGAAAAACGAGTGCCACTGGCGGTCGCTCTGGACCGCCAGTGCTTCGAGCGTGACGCGACCAGAACTGTCTCTCTCGTCGTCGAACGACTGAACACTGGCGAGTCAAAGCCCTCGTCAGTGGCACCCGGTGCTCTATCGCGGGGTGGTACCGGTTGGCTCGCTGGGGAGCCTACCGGTGTGCCTTGGCACAAGAGGTTATCCCACCGGTGGCTCGCGATCAAACCTCTTCCGGATTCGCCGCCCCGTGATGTTTACTTCAGTGACGGCTCGCCGACCGGCTCGGCATCTTGCGGCGACACCGCAGCGGCGGGGGCGGTGGTGCGGTAGAGGGGGAGGTAGCGGTAGTAGACTTCCAGGGTCAGGGCGGCGAAGGCGGTCGAGTAGATGCGGCCTCCGTAGCCGCCCCATTGGTCGCGCGGTTCCCAGCTCCCGGCATTCGGCCCCGCAATCACCTGCTCCGAGATCAGCAGATCACGCAGTGGGACATTCCAGCGGTCCCACTCTTTTCCTCCGTATTGGAACATGGCCAGTGTGCTGTAGTACCACGTGTACAGGTTTAGCGATTGGCGATTGGGGGGATTGGTCAGCAGGAAGTTGACGGCCTCATGACAGGACGGATGCTCCCGCGACAGGCCCAGCATCTGCTTGCAGAACAGGGACTCGGCTGTCATCGCGACCGAGGGACGCTCGTTCGGTCGATACGCGGCCAGTCCCCCCGACTTCCCGAGTCCGCGCTGTTGCAGGAACGTGTTCATCTTCTGCCGCGTCGCCACCGGGATCTCCAGTCCCGCCGCCTGGGCACTCTTCAGGGCCATCAACTGCCAGCCAAAAATGCTCATGTCGCCGCCGCCCGTCTGCCCGCGCTTGTACCGCCAGCCGCCGTCCTCGAGCTGGCACTGGAGCGTAAAACCAACGGCTTTCTCGAGCGGTTCGAGCAGGAACTCGGACTGGGTCTGGTCCTTGGTCATGGCGTACGCTTCGGCGATGGCGAAGGTCGCGATGGCGTGGGAATACATGCCCGCGATCTCGGCTGCGTTTCCGCCGAGGTAGCCGTCGATGCCCTGGGAGTTTTTGCCCTGCTGTTCGACCAACCAGTGCAGAGCCTGGGTGACGTTGGCGGAGTATTCGCCTTCTTCGAGCGTGTTCTGTTTGCCGAGGAACGCCAGGACGGACAGAGCGGTCAACCCGGTGTCGGCGTCGCGGCCCGCGAACTCGCGATTGATGCCCCCCTCGACAGCGACCTTTCCGGCTCCGTAGGCGTCACCGTCCCAGAAGCCCTTCGCATCCTGAATACTGGCCAGCCATTTCAGCGCGAGGTCCACAGCGGCTTCCGACTCTTGCGAGCCGCCGAACTGCCGGAGGGCCTGCCCGCGCTGCTCCTTGGACCGCAGTTGATACTGGGCCGGGGAGGAACTCCCGAGTGGCATGGGGAGGAGTCCCTGGGACCGGATCAGATTCGGCAGGCCAGCCATCCCCAGGTCGTTGGGCTGCAAGTGGAGGACGGGGTCAGAGCCCTCGACGTTGGAAGTTCCCAGGATTGCGGGCCGGGTGGGTCGCTCGATCTTGGCCAGTCCTCCGCCTGCTCCTGGAAAGGATCGAGGAGCCGAGCGACTGGGCCGCACCGCCGGAGCGGGGGCCTGCGGGGGCAGCGGCGATCCCGATGGACCAGTTCCCTCCCCGGTGGCGTCGCTGATCTGGAACGGAACGGCCCCGCTGCGTTGCGGGAGTTGTTCGGGCTGCATGTTCGGCAGCACCTCGTCGTCCGGACCGGGAAAGGCCGAGGGGAGTGCGGACTCGACGCCGGGGTTGAAGTCGGTCGTGAGTGGGTTTTCTAGGGGGTTTGCAGCTGGGCTGGCGTCGGGGCGGCTGATCTGGCTCAGCGAAGCCCCGGTGGGGATCGACGACAGCGCCGGGGCAGTCCGCGGAATGGCCGGGGCTGCTCGGGAGGGAGTCCGCGCTGGCTCGGGCGGGTTGACCACGTCCATCACCGGTTGATACGCCGCTGGGTTGTAGTCGTGCGGCACATCGATCTTGGCGAGTTGGCTCGCTTCCAGAGCCGACGGGGGGAACGGGACAAACACGGGGTCGGGGACAGAGACGGCTTGACGCGGGGGTCGAGGGTCCAAGGGGGCGATCTGAGCCGGTGCCGTGTCAGGCACGTCGACCTGCGAACGATCGGGGGCCAAGGCCAGGGAGGACGAGATCTTGTCCCACGGCTGGCGAACCGACGCATTCGTGACGTTGGGGTCGAAGACGCCTCCCGCCTCCGAGGAGCCGGGCACCTCCGAGAAGCCGGACGAGTCCATCGTCACGTCGACGACATGCTCTTCCTCGAACATGGTGCGAATGAACCGGGGCTGATATTCCGGGATCAGAGCGACGACGCCGCAAATCAGCGAGCCATGAATCCCCAGCGAGAAGATCAGGGCCTTGCCGGTCACCCGCCGGTTTCCCCACTGCGTGCCGAGCATCGCAAACAGGTGCATCGACGCCACCACCACGCCGCCACACAACAGCAACACCACAGCCGGCTGAAAGATCGCGAGGACCAGTTCCAGCAGCGGCCAGAGTTGAGCGGAAAGGTCGAGGGCCAGTGTCATTTCACGGGTGAGTCCTCAATGCGGGCGTCGAGCTTGATCTTGGTAATCCCGGCCTGCTGACAGAGGTGCAGGGCGTTCATCACATGCTGGTAGGGTCCGACACCATCTCCCCGGATGCGAACGACCTGATCGGCGTATCGCTTGGCGGCCTGCTTCAGGTCCGCTGCGATCTCGGAGTGGGCCTTCGGCTCCCCCTTGACGATGATTGTTCCATCGCTCTTGACGTTGAGGATGATCTCGTCCGGAAGGGCTGTCAGTGGTCGCGCCTCGGTCACGGTGGGCAGATTGATGTCGTACTGCATCTCCGGTTCGACCAGACGGCTGCTGGCAATGAAGAAAATGTTCATCAGCAGGAGGAAGTCAATCATCGGCACCATGTTCAGTGCCAGAACCTCCTCGTGGGGAACGCTGATGGGCATGGCACAGACCTCCTGATGCACAAAGTCGGCGGGATCGTTGAGGGTTGAGCGACGGGAGGAGATCCGAGATTCAAAGAGGAGTCTCGACCGCCCAATGATACCCATGCCCCGCAATCGGTGTTAGTCAGGTTTGGCAAAGGCCACGGCGGGGAGTGTGCGTCCCAATCGTCGGTACTCTGGGTCAGAGCTTCCAAACCCTCGGAGTGGAACCACGAAAGTCACGAAACACACGAAAAGGAAGACCGAGGAAAGGCGTCCGACAGCCTCGCAGAACGGGTGCGACACCCCGCTCCCAGAGACGTTCACCGTCACGACCCCCTGCCTTTTCGTGTATTTCGTGCCTTTCGTGGTTGGATTCCTGTGTGTTTGGTGGGCGAAACCGCTACCGACGAAC
>JAYWFM010000186.1:0-4834 GCA_043778825.1 Planctomycetota bacterium
CGCCATCCGGCTCGCCTGATCGGCGCGCCGTGGGCGCCACAGACTCCGCGCGTCCCCCTCAGTCCAAGCCCCCCAGATTTCGGTCGTTTCACCAGGCCACCCCGACCCTCTCCCCCACAGTCACGTCCGCACAGAAAGCCACGCCGCCAGTGGGGAGAGGGAGTAGAGGAAACGGGCTGCCTACTTTTTTGATGCGCACACCAGCTGTCCAGTTGTGCCCCAGACCGCAGGCACCATTCCCACCTGCGGGTTCCTTCGGTATGTTGCGACATGGGGTCTCTTCACATTCTTTAGGATCGCCTTCTGTGAAACTTGGTCTGTTCGCATTCCTCCTCGTGCTGCTGGGCGTCTCGGATGTCTCGGCTCAAACCGTCACTCCCGGGAGTTCCCCGATGTCTGCTGACCAGTCGCTCACATCGTTCTTTAGTCAGTATCTGCAGGCGGACTTTCAGTTCAGTCCGCTGCGGGCGTCGCGGTTGGGCGATCATCGGTTTGACGCGCTGCTGGATGACGTGTCGGCCCCCGCGCGGGCCAAGCGGGTGGAGTTGGTGCGGCAGACGCTGGAGCAATTGCCGAAGGTGGTGGACTACAGCAAGCTCTCGCGCGATGGGCAAGTGGACTTTGAGATTCTGCGGGACCGGCTGCAATTTGACCTGTGGCTGGACGAGCATGAGAAGCCGTATGAGCGCGACCCTCGCATCTGCACGGGGCTGGCGACGGATTGCGTGTACGTGTTGTTCACGCAGTCGACGCTGCCGCTGGAGACGAATGTCACGAACGCCCTGGCGCGGATGAAACTCGTTCCGGGCTTGCTGGCAGCGGGGCGCGAGGCGCTGAAGAATCCACCGCGCGTCCTCACCGAGACGACGATCCGGCAGAACAAGGGAGCCATCTCGTTCTACGAGACCGAGTTGTTCACGCTGGTCGGGGAGACGCCCCAGAAGGCAGCCCTCCAAGCGGCCAGCCTGCCGATTATCGAGGCCCTCCAGCAGCACCAAACGTTTCTGGAGACCGAACTCCTGCCCCGCGCGACGGGCGAGTGGCGGCTCGGCAAAGAACGATTCGCGGAGAAGCTGTTGCTGGAACTCGACGCCGGAGTCACCGCCGATCAGGTGCTAGCCGAAGCCGAAGCGCACCTCGTGCAAACGCACCGCGACATGCTGCTCATCGCGAGACAACTCTGGGGCCGGTACTTTCCGAAGGAGCCGCTCCCCGCCGATGATGAGGCCGGTCGCCGGACCACCCTCCGCCGCGTGATCGAGCAGATCGGCCTCGATCACAGCCAGCCCCAGGAACTGGCTCGCGACGCGATCGCGACCGTGACGGACCTCAAGCAGTTCATCGCCGACCGCGACATTCTCAAGCTCCCGGTGCCGGACCGCTGCCGGATCATCGAGATGCCGGAATTCCAGCGGGGCAACAGCGTGGCGTTCCTCGACGCCGCCCCGCCGCTGGATACCTCGGCGTCGAGCATCTACGCCATCAGCCCGCCGCCCAAGGACTGGGACGCAGCTCGCTCAGCGTCGTACCTCGGCGAGTACAACCGCCAGATGCTCCGCATTCTGACGATCCACGAGGCCTACCCCGGGCACTACGTGCAACTTGAGTACGCCAACCGCCACCCGTCGATGATCCGCCGCATCCTCGGGTCGGGCGTGTATGCCGAAGGGTGGGCCAACTACTGCGAGCAGATGATCCTCGACCAGGGCTACGGCGCGGATGACCTCCCGCTCCGCATGATGCAGCTGAAGTTCTTTCTGCGGAGCGTGGCCAACTCGATCCTCGATCACAAGATGCACTGCACCCAGATGACGGATGAGGAGGCACTGCGGTTTCTAACCGAGGACGCCTTCCAGGGCGAAGGGGAAGCCCGGCTGAAAGTCATCCGCTCGAAGCAGTCCTCGTGCCAGCTCTCGACGTACTTCGTCGGGCGCTCGGCGTTCATGCGGTTGCGACGCGAGGTCCAACGGGAACAGGGAGCGGAGTTCAACCTCGGGCGTTACCACGAGGCGGCTTTGGAACAGGGGACGGTGCCGGTGAAGTACCTGCCGGAGCTCGTGCGGGAGCGGCTCAAGCGGGCACGGTGACGTGAGTACGCTCCGCTTCGAAGACTTCGCGTCGCGGCGAAACGGGCCATCGGCGGAGAATCTCCGAGATCGTTCCAGCATCGGCACATTGATCGAACGTATCTTACGTCGACACCGGTGATACACTGCGGCTCTGAGTCGCCGATTGGAAATCTCCGTGGGGTGGGCCATGTCGTTTGTTCAGATCCACAACCTGCGAGTCTCTTACGGCAAGCTCAAGGCTGTGCGGGGGATCTCGTTTGAGATTCCGCAGGGCGAGGTGTTCGGCTTCATCGGGCCGAATGGAGCCGGGAAGTCGACGACGATCAAGGTGCTGGCCACCCTCATTCGCCCCAACGCAGGCGTGGTCAAGATCGGCGGCATCAGCGTGCCCGACAACCCGATGAAGATCCGCCGCATGATCGGATACATGCCCGATTACTTCGGCACGTACGAAGACCTGACCGCTGCGGAGTATCTGCACTTCTTTGCAGCGGCCTATCAACTGCCGCGTGCCGAGCGGGAACGCACCATTGGCGATGTGCTGAATCTGACCGACCTGACGCACAAGGCCGACGCCGCTGTCGATTCCCTCTCGCGGGGGATGAAGCAGCGGCTGGGGCTGGCTCGCGTGCTGCTGCATGACCCGGACTTGTTACTGCTCGATGAGCCAGCCAGCGGGCTCGACCCACGGGCGCGCATCGAGGTGCGGGAACTGCTCAAGGCCCTGAAGGCGATGGGCAAGACGATCATCATTTCCAGTCACATCCTGCACGAGCTGGCCCAGTTCTGCACGCGGATCGGGATCGTCGAGGCGGGAAGACTCGTCGCGGAGGGTTCGCTCGATGAGATCTACAGCAAACTCGGCCTGCTGCAGGTGATCCATGTGCAGGTGCTGAATCTCGACAATGCGCTCCTGGAAAAGATTCGCACCCTCCCCGGTGTGGAGAGCGTCGAGCCGCAAGCCGACCGCGTGGCGATCCGCATGCGCGCCACGGAGACCGGGGCCGAAGTGCTGCTCGAAGACATGATGCACCTCGGGTGCCGCATCCGCATGTTTCAGCCCGAAGCGATGGACATGGAGACGGCGTTTATGAAGCTGACCGAGGGGAAGACGGCGTAGGAAAGTCGGGAGTCGGGAGTCTGGAGTCGGGAGCAAGAAAGCCCACCGGTTGCAACCGGTGGGCTGTTGGTAATCCGCATTCTCCGCATCCCTCCGACTCCCGACTCCCGACTTCAGACTTCAGACAAACTCACCATAAATCCGTGATAACTGACAGCGGACTCTGCCGATGAGTAACGTATCGACCGGATGGACTCACCAGTGATGCGTAACACATGCCACCTCGATTGAGTCTCCTCTGCGGCTGATCCCGCCGAAGAAAACACTTTCGAGGAATTTCGGTTTGTTCGATCTTTCCCCCAAGTGGCAGCTGTGTTATCGTCACCCCTCGCAGATGCGGCAGAGTCGCAACCTGCGGACCGAGAACGACATCACTCGATTGCAGATCTCTGATTTGCAGAGCACACAGGCGGCAGGGAGGCCAACGTGAGTGCAGTTCGTGAACAACGTGAACATCTGGACGTTCAAATTCGCTGGCTCATTCGCCGCGATATGCAGGAGGTTCTCCGCATTGAATCGGCCAGCTTCGAGTTCCCCTGGACAGACGAGGATTTCCTCTGCTGCCTCCGCCAACGGAACTGCATCGGCATGGTGGCCGAACACGATCACAAGATCGTCGGCTTCATGATCTATGAGCTGCACAAATCGCGGCTGCAGATTCTGAACTTCGCCGTCGCTCCCGAGGTGCGTCGCTGTGGGATCGGATCGCAGATGGTGCTGCGGCTGATTGACAAGCTCTCTCAGCAGCGTCGCAACGAGATCATGCTCGAATGCCGTGAACGCAATCTGGAAGGCCAGTTGTTCTTCCGGAACCAGGCATTCCGCGCCATCAGCGTCCTGCGAAGTCACTACGACGAGACGGGCGAGGACGCCTACATCATGCAGTTCCGGCTGGACGCCAACGAGGACGCCCAGTCCCCGTTCGCCCCCCAGAACCGGATTTCGGAGTTCGACGCCGCGTAGAGCGATGTCGCTCCGGTCGGCTCCTCGAAGATGGTCCCCTTCGAACCCAAGGCCCCAGGCAACAGCCAGCGCAGCTTCTCCCGCACGGACTTGAGCCTGGAGATCGGCCAATGGAATTACTATTACTTCCTCGCAATCAACGGCGAGGACATCACCGGTGGGAACAACTGCGAACCCAAGACGAGGTTCCTGTGCCTGGAGAGCGATGGGGCTCCGATCGACATGATGGGGATTCGGATTCGGGAACTGCCGTAGACCATAATCCTTCCCACTCCCCTTTCGTGTATTTCGTGCCTTTCGTGGTTCCCCCACTTTCCCCTGAATCATCGACATGACTACTGATCCAAAGGACAAGCTGCTGTTTAGGGACGAGGTCTATGCGATTCAGGGGGCAATCTTTGACGTGTATCGGGAAATGGGCTGCGGCTTCCTGGAAGCGGTGTACCAGGAGTGCCTGGTCCGAGAACTGAGATTACGGGGTATCCCCTTTGTGGCTCAGCCAGAACTCAAGTTGATCTACAAGGGCGAGGTTTTGGAGCAGTCTTATCGACCCGATTTCATCTGTTTCGGTCAGGTTCTGATTGAACTGCACTTTAGCCGATCTCGTCGTCGCCCCGTGCTCTTCAGGTGCAGAGGGTGAGCAGGGTTTCGAGGAGGGCTTGGTATTTGTTGGTTTCGGGGG
>JAYWFM010000187.1:0-1934 GCA_043778825.1 Planctomycetota bacterium
CACGGGACGCAACCCCCGTTCGGGGTTGAGTCTGCATTGTGCGGTCGGTCCCAGGGTCGCCTGCTGTGCAGGCAACACTGGGCGATGAGACGCAACCCCGTTCGGGGTTGGAGGCACGAACGCTCTCTCGCTCGGGGCTCGTTGGCGAACAGGAAGGTCATCCCTCCACATCGAAGGATGTCCACTGCTCCTCACTCTCCATTCTTCACTTCACCATTCGATAAGGAACAACCATGGCGCTCATGGAGCACTTGGCGGAGTACGTGCGGGCGTGCTTCACCGGGATTTGGATTGAAAGTCACGAGCAGCAGGATGCGCTCACGGGTATCGCGCAATTGTGTCAGCAGGAGAAATGGCAGCTGGCGACGTGGAACATTGAGCAGGGATTGCGGGTCTCGGGAGCGGCGGTGGACAACAGTGGAAGTGATCCGCTGGCTGCGATTCGGGCAGTGAATGCGTTGGTGACACCCGAGGGGACGGCGATCCTGGTGTTGCAGAACTTCCATCGGTTTCTGTCATCGGCGGAGATCGTGCAGGCCCTGTCGCAGCAGATCATCGCGGGTAAGCAGAACCGGACGATCGTGGTGATTCTCGCGCCGGTGGTGCAGCTGCCGCTGGAGTTGGAAAAGCTGTTCGTGGTGCTGGAGCATGAGTTGCCGGATCGGGAACAGCTGGCGGAGATCGCTCGGGGGATCGCGACGGAAGAGACGGAACTGCCGACGGGATCGGACCTCGACATCGTGCTGGATGCGGCTGCGGGACTGACTCGCATGGAAGCCGAGAATGCGTTCAGTCTGTCGCTGGTGCGGCAGGGTCGGATCACCAGCGAGGCGGTGTGGGAGTTGAAGTCGGGGATGCTCAAGAAGTCCGGGATGCTGGAGCTGCATCGGGGGCAGGACGACTTCAGTGGACTGGGCGGGCTGGCGTCGCTCAAGTCGTTCTGCAAGCGGGCGCTGTTGCAGCCGAGTCGCGGCAACCCGTGGAAGCGGCCTCGTGGTGTGCTTTTGTTGTCACCGCCGGGGTGTGGGAAGTCGCAGTTCTGCAAGTCGCTCGGGAAGGAAGTCGGGCGACCGGTGCTGATGCTCGATGTGGGGAGTCTGATGGGCTCGCTGGTCGGGCAGAGCGAGGAACGCACGCGGCAGGCTCTGCGGATCATCGACGCGATGGCTCCGTGCGTGGCGATGATCGATGAGGTCGAGAAGGCGTTCGCCGGGGTGAACAGCAGCGGGGACTCAGGCGTGACATCGCGGATGTTCGGGACGTTTCTGAGTTGGCTGAACGATCACACCTCCGATGTATTCGTGGTCTGTACTGCCAACGATGTGTCGAAGCTGCCTCCGGAGTTCGGGCGTTCGGAACGGTTCGATGGGATCTTCTTCCTCGACTTGCCAACACGGGAAGAGAAGGACGCGATCTGGAACATCTACCGGGGCCAGTTCGAGATCGACCGCGATCAACGTCTGCCAGACGACACTGACTGGACTGGGGCCGAGATCAAAGCCTGCTGCCGGTTGGCGGCACTGCTCGATCTGCCGCTGGTGCAGTCCGCCCAGAACGTCGTTCCCGTGGCAGTCACAGCTGCCGAGAGCGTCGACCGATTGCGGACTTGGGCGAGCGGTCGCTGTCTGTCGGCCCATCAACCGGGCCTCTACGCCCAGTCTGGTAAGACGGGGTCACGACGGAAGGTCAGTCGGAATTCTTCGATGAACTGAACGATTCTCATGTGACGGCTCGTGAAGCCGAAGGAGGTGACTTGCTCACACCGACACATCTCGCCGTCCTGCGGGCGGCGTTGCAATTCTTTGACGAAGAACTGGGGCCGCATGGGATCAACGTCATGCGGCCCTATTTTGATGTGCCACTCGACGAGGAGATCAGCCGGAGCGACCTGGCGAAGTTGCGAGAACTCTTGCGGACCTGCGAGATCCGGTATG
>JAYWFM010000188.1:0-4821 GCA_043778825.1 Planctomycetota bacterium
CTCCCGACTCCCGACTCCCGACTCCCGACTTGCTGACCGCTTTCCCCCCGTTACCGTGTCACCGCATTGGAATACCGAGCCCCGGTCGACCTCGGGCGTGTATCCATGACGGGGAACGGAGCCCCGGACTGTTGACGGCGGAGGGCGGCGAAATGCTTGTCCTGCGCCTTCAATGTTTCGGGACGCTGTTGGAAGCCCCGGGGCCTGGTCGCGGTATCCGGACCCATATCGGCGTCGGGATAGGGGTCGTGAATCTGAGCCTCCCGGCGTTCATACTCGGAGGGCATGAACGACAGAGACGGGAAATGAGTGGTATGCGGCGTGATGCACCCCTCCAATACGGAGCAGGCCAGCACCAGCACAACAGCTGCCGGACGACGCATGACGGACACCTCAAGAGGCGGGACCACCGAAGACAAGCGGTGGTGTATCTCATCTGGAAAAACGTGAACAGGCGAATTTTGCCGAAAGGCGTGGCGAAATGTGTTTCAAGAGGTTGACGATTCGCCACAGATCGTCAAAGACTCCGTCCCGCCGCCAAGAGAATCAGAGGCGGGCGTAGATTATCGCGTCTCCTTAACGGACTACTGTGATAGGAGTTGTGGACGTTGACTGTCATTGGAAGTGAAGTGCATCCCGATTGGACCACCCACGCCCGCTTCAGTTTTCTTCGGACAGCAGGGGCGGTGAGTCCGATTGGTCAAGTTTCTGCTCGGCAGGCGAGCGGGCCAAACGGGTGGCGAGTGGAAGTTGATAAGCGGTTGAATCATCATTTGAACAACCTGTCACGAATTCTATGCGCGATGCCGTGATCCGACGTGGTTTGTATTGGCGCGTGTATCGGCCGTAAGTCAAGAATGTCAAGCGGGATAAACAGTCTGAATGAGGCTTGAAATACCCCGGGTTGGCCGCTGGCACTGCCCTTGCGAGATTGGGAATTGTCTCACCCACGACTTGCTGAGCCGGGTCCGGTTCACACGGAACAGGTTCCCGAGTCGTACTCAACATCACACGCGTCTCCTTCAAAAAGGTCTGCATCATGTCACATTGCCTTCGTACTCTCTGGTCCGATGAGGTCGGCTTTATTGTCTCTGCCGAACTGGTTCTCGTGGCCACGTTGCTGGTCGTGGGGCTCATTGTCGGGCTGTCAGAAGTCCAGCACGCGGTGGTTAGCGAACTGAACGATGTCGCCGATGCGGTCGGTTCTCTCAACCAGGGATTCAAGTTCTCGGGCTTCTCCGTCAACAAGCCCGGCGGCTGCGGGTCGTTCATGTCCGGGTCGAGCTTCACAGACACCGTGGATGCCTGCGACAACAACCAGAACAGCCTGGCCTGCGACGCCGCCCAAAACGAACGCGCCAAATACTAACGCAGTTTCAGAATCGGTCTGCGTTTCAAGCGGTCAGCGGTCAGCTTTCAGCCAGAGATTCTGTGGAGTCTTCTGGCTGACTGCTGAAAGCTGAGGGCTGAAAGCTCCGGTGGCGGGGAGCCCACACTCTGCCGAGTGTGAATACGTGACAAGTCCTTGTATCCGGGCGCGGCGACTGCTTTGAGAGAGCAACGCCTCGTCCGCAGGAAAGAAGAGGGAGGCTGCTCGCGCAGTCCTCCCTCTTTCCCATTTTACCCACCCATCCAAACATCGCGTGAGCAACCGTCAGATTCGGCAGAGTTTCCCAAATCGCCACGTCCAGACCAGCCGATAAACGAGGTACGACCGATCGTGTCGATCGTGGCACCCATTGCGCCGAGCAGTGGATGTGTTGAGCTTCTCTACCGAGGAGCCAGCCCATGTGGAAGGATGGCTATGACTGCTTTCGTTCGCTCTTGGCTCGTCATGGCCAGTGTGGCACTCCTCACTAACTGGTGTGGGGCGCAAGCCCCTCAGTTCGAAGGGTTTGCCCCGGGCCGGAGTGCCAGATACAACGCCGGTTACCAGCCGTCTTATCTGGACACCGAGATCGAGGACGAACTGCTTCCGGGCGATCGGTCGCCGTGGGCTCAGTTCGATCAACAACTCGCCCTCACCTTCAAAGACGTTGTGGCTGACAGCTGGGTCCGGGTGGAGTACCTGAATGCCAGTTTCCAGCGACCGGGTAACACGTTGCTGGGAGCCCCGCTGGTCAACGTCCCCGATCCGCGTCAGCCGTTTGCCGTGACCGCGGGGGCTGTGGCAGACCCCTTCAATCGTGCCATTGTGCTGGATGCTTCGCCGCTGGAACTGAGAGCGCAAAATGGGGTGCGGACTTCGTTTGGCATCAATTCGTTCCGCGATTTTTCGATCGAGGCCTCGTATGTCGGTGTGCAAGAGATGCGGTCCGGCTTCCAGCGGGTGCCGATCAATCCTGGCCTCGATCCCGATACCGTTCCCGGGTCAGTCTCCTTCTTCGGCACGAGTCTTCTCAGTAACGGCGTTCCAGGCTCGTCCGTGATCCTCTACGACCGGCTCTTCGAGGTCGACTACCGGGCTCAGTATTGGTCCGGAGAAGTCAACGTCCTGATTCAAGATCACACTCCGAAGCTGGGGCTTCACGTGCGTCCGTTGTTCGGCTTCCGATTCAATTCCTACGGCGAAGACCTAGTTCAGCACGGGACGTTCGACAACAGTTCCGGGGTCGATCCCCTCTTGGGCATCCTCACCACCCCCCATCGCAATACCATCCTGAGTACCTCCCAGAACACGATGTACATGGGCCAGGTCGGGTTTCAGGCGGAACTGGTCGACAAGTGGTTTACCATCGGTGTCGCCCCCAAATTGGCGGTCGGAACCAACTCGGTCCGCACGCACCTCTTGACGGAGGACTTGCGAGATTCGGCCATCGACATCTTGGCCAACGACGGCACGACCTCGGAGACGAAACGCTTCACGACCATCGGGGCGAACCTGGACTTGAACGCCTTCCTCCGAATTCGAGTCAATCACTGGTTGTCGCTGACCGGCAGTGCGTACTACTGGTACATGCCCAATATCGTCCGGTCGCACGACATCATCGTGTATGACGACCTGGGCATCACCGACCCACCCGCCCTGCACCTCAAGACCAAGACCAACCCGATCGGCATCCAAGGCTTTACGGTCGGAGCCGAGATCACGTTCTGATCTGGCGGCTTGTGGCGGATGGCGGATGGCGGATGGCCAGAAGGATTGGCTTCCGACTCCCGACTCCCGACTCGCTACAACTGCCCCTTCACGCCCATCTCGTGGAAGCAGTGCATCACGCTTGCCTGGTTCTTCAATAGCCAGTCGATCGTCGGCTCGCAACGCATCGCCTTGCCGATCGCCTTGGCGGTCGCAGCCCGGTTGACCTCGAATAGTTTCACGTGGTCGATCTTCTTTTCCTTGACCACGGACGGATCGAGCCAGACCGACACGATGATCCCCAGGTCGTTGGCCTTCTCCTTCGGAATGTCGCCCGCTCGGACAGCGTCCAGAACTCCGTTGGCGATCCCGGCCTGGACCGTGCCCATCAGAATGTTGGTGTAAGCGGTCGAGTTGACCGTCACCTTGCTGACCATCACGGTCGTGGGACGAACCTGGACATCACAGTTCAGGATCGCGAACACCTTCGAGTGTCCCTGGACTTGGTTGCCGATCATATTCGCGATCGAGAACCCCACCGGGCCATCCAGCTCGCCAATGACCACCTCCGGCTCGCACGCCAGATAGGCCGGACCCCCCTCGACTTCGACGAGTGCCTCGCCGGTCCGCAGGACGATCCGTTCGAGTTTGGTCTTTGACTTGGCAGCCTTCTTCTTGGCCATCAGGGGGTCTCGATGAAATGAGGAGGGGGGGCAGGTGGAGGTCGACAATGAGACTACAAGAGAACCTCCCCGTTTTCAAATGCCGATCGATCGCTCCACGGACGGGGGTGCATTCGCCCATTGGCGGCACCCAGCATCAGTGTGGATCGCGGTTGATCTCGCGGTGATCGGCCTTCGCGCTCAGGCACTTCGCGCGGAGCGGGCAGTCGGCACAGGCTGTGGCCTGTGCGGCATCGTGGGTGCGGATTTGTGGGCCGGTCGCCAGTGTGTCGGTCGACTGGGCGCGGTACTTCAAGGGTTGGCCGTTGGGGCACCAGTAGCAGTTGTTGGCCTTGTCATCGTTCGACAGCGCCACATTTACAGACTGGCAGCCCTGGAGAGGGACTCTCTGAACCGTGGTGCGACTCAAACGACACGGCTGCGAAAGTCCTCCCCATTCGCGCTCCCTTGGATTCGCGCGGAAATCCTGTTTTCCGCGCGAATCCAAGGGCGCGCGAATGGGGAAATGAATTGGCGTCTCTCGCTCCACTGAAGGGACATCTCCGAGAAAGTGGCGCTGTCCAAATAGATGAAGGCGTCCTTCGTCAGTCGCGTCGTCTTCGAGCCATCCTTGTGCTTCGTGGTCTGGGTCGGCAGATTGTCGCACTGGTCCTCGGGGACCGGTTGCGAGAGGTCCGCACGCCGCGCGGGATTGGCGGTGAGATCGGCCTGCTTGCTCGGCGGGAACAGCGTCACGCCGCGTTGGGTGCATTCGCCCAATGGCGGGACTCCGCTCTCTCGGCCCCCTCTCCCCCACAATCGACTTGGCTTTCAGAGAGGACTCCACTGGGGGGGAGAGGGGGCCGGAAGGAGACCGCCCAGGGGCGAATGCACCCTTGGCGTATCGGCTTCGGACAGCACGTTGAACTCGCACGTGCGTTCCCACTCCGACGCGACTTGAGCGACCGCATGCAGCGCGCCGGTGAAGGGCTGGGGGTGGCGATGGGGGCATGCGCGAGGACTCGTCAAACAATCAGAGTCGTCTTTCGCTCCGCGAAAGAACGTCCTTTCGCGGAGCGAAAG
>JAYWFM010000189.1:0-11353 GCA_043778825.1 Planctomycetota bacterium
GTCAGCAGCGAACCCGGTGCGTGCAGCACGCAGGGCGGGATCAGCCAGCCGGTGCCGACCTTGAGCCGGTACGCCTTCGACAGGTCGAGGATGCCGTTGTCGCCGTTGTTCCAGTTGTCGAGGCAGCGGATCACGTCTTCCTTCTTCGTGCCGGGTTCCAGGCCCATGAACGTGTACGGGAAGTTGTTGCCGACGTTGTTGAGCTGCGGCGGGAAGTAGTACGACTCGGGCTTGCCTTCCCGCCCGACGAGTTTGGCCTGCTTGGCGTTCTGGTGCATGTGGTGCGGGATCGGCCCCATGTTGTCGAAGAACTTGGAGTAGACCGGCCACTTCTTGTACTTCTTCCAGATGTACCCGCCGACCATCTCGGCCCCGAGTTCGGCCACCGCATCGCGCAGCAGGAACTTGTCCTTGCCGACGACGACGTAGCTCAGCCCTTCGTCCTCGGCCCGGTTGTCGTTGGCGGCTTCGGTCGTCGAGGCGAACCACCGCTCATCGATCCCGCCGCGATGGGTGCCGAGGGCGTAGTAATCATCCGGATGGAGCTTGAGCCGTCGACCGGGCTGGAGAAACGACCGAGGCACCCAGGTCGGGGCCAGACGCAAAACGCCCTTGTGAGCGGTGAGAGCAGAGGAGGCAAGGGCTTTGACGTTGATGGCCATGAGGACGCTGAACTCCGCTCAGAGGTGTGAAAAACGACGGTTTCCGTGGGGTCATCGCGCCGGGATGACAGGTTGGGATTGTGCCTCAGATTCACCGGGATTGCAAACAAACGCCAGGGAGGATGGGCGGCTGGGTGTGAGCATCAGAATTGTAGGCAATTGGCCTGTCTCTGCCCCCTCTCCCCACTGGCGGCATGACTTGAGGAGTGGGTGTGGCTGTGGGGAGAGGGCTGGGGTGAGGGGCTGAGAGCGGGCGGTGTGGCCCCCTCACCCCGGTTCTCTCCCCCACAGTGAAGTCCTTTCCGAAAGCCGCGCCAAATGTGGGGGAGAGGGAGCAGAAAAGGGGATACCGCCCAGGGGCGAATTCACCCCGAGCCAAGTCTCTGCAGCCCAGCGATCACTACCGCTTCCGGCTGCGGACACTACTCTCCACACTCCGAGGTCCAACACCGGGAGCATCCCATGCGAGCCGTCGTCCAGCGAGTTACCCGAGCCGATGTCCGCGTCGAGGGCGAGGTCGTCGGCCAGATCGGGCTCGGCTTTCTGGTCCTGCTGGGTGTCGCTGCCGACGACCAGCGCGAGGACGCGGTGGCCACAGCCGCCAAGATCGTCGGGCTGCGGGTGTTTGAGGACGACGAGGGGAAGATGAACCGCTCGCTGTCCGAGGTGGGCGGGGCGGTCCTGGCGGTCAGCCAGTTCACGCTGCTGGGCGATTGCCGCAAAGGTCGCCGCCCGAGTTTCATCGCAGCTGCCGCTCCCGAACTGGCGAACCGACTCTATCAGGAGTTCATCGCCGAGGTGCGGGGCCAGGGCATCCCGGTCGAAACCGGACGGTTCCAGGCCGACATGCAGGTATCCCTCGTGAACGATGGCCCGGTGACGCTGCTGATCGACAGCCGCAAGTTGTTTTAAGGGAGCCGTCAGTCATCAGCCGTCAGCTTTCAGCCTTCAGCCGTCAGCCAGCAGCCTTCAGCCATCAGCCAGCAGAGGTCAGCTTTCAGCCAGAACCAGCCTCGCCAGCCGCGACTCAGCCCCCCCGGCGGGGTGAAGAGCCGTGGCTTCGACCTTCTGGCTGAAAGCTGATCGCTGAAAGCTGATCGCTCTGACCGGCTCAATGCCGGATGTACGCCATCAACGCCGACTTCAGTTTTTGAAATCCGGAGAGCCGAATCCGCTGCGTGAAGACATCGTATTTGCGGCGTTCGATCTCGCGCAGCAGACCCCCGTAGATGTCGCGCATGGCGGTGTAGATACGGCGACCGGGGGGACTCAAACACGCAGTGAGGCCCTCCGAGCGATCATAATAGTCTCTGGCCCGGTCGACTTCGAACTTCATCAATGCCTCGAACGCGGAGTTGCGAGTCCCCGCGAGGAGTTCCTCGGGGCTGTAACCAAAGCAGGCGAGGTCTTCTCGTGGCAGGTAGATCCGACCGCGCGCGGCGTCCTCGGACAAATCCCGCAGGACGTTTGTCAATTGAAACGCCGTCCCGCAGTCGATCGCCAGACGTTCGGCCTGGGCCCCCTCAAACCCCCAGATGTGAATGCAGCACAGACCCACAGCTCCCGCGACGTGGTAGCAGTAGTCCTCCAACTGAGGGAACGTCTCAAAGCGCCGCACCTCTAGATCACTCTCCACGCCATCGATGACATCAAACAGGTACTGCTCGGGAATTCGGTAGCGCCGGACCACATCGACCACAGCTGCGAGGATGTGCTGGTCGACGAGTCGTGGGGGGGAGGTGCTGAGCGGTTCCAGCAGAGAGGGCATCGACGCGGGGAGCGGGTGAGAAGCGGTCGAGTCGTGCAGAGCGGCGCGGACGTGTTCCCGCCACTGGTGGAGGGCCACCGCGCGAAGCTCGAAGGACAGCTCTTCCGCATCCGCCAGATCGTCCGTCCAGCGCATGAAGGCGTACAGGACGCACATGTCCTGCGCGAGATGATTCGGAAGAGTCAGGAATGAGTAATAGAAGTTCTGGCCGGTACGTCGGGCCACCTGCACGCAGGCTTGATACGACTCGACGAGTGGCGGCGCGGGCAAAGTTCCATCTCCGTACGAACAGCGAAACGGTCACAACTCCCCGTGACCTCTGGGTGTCATCATGACCCCCACAGCCGCCGTTGGGCCCAGCGGATGAGACTGCGAACGAACAAGCGTGCGATCGCCCACTTGGAAACCCGGGGGCGAACTTCCCAAACCCGATAACGAATCGTCTCGATCTCCCGGATTATCTGCAATCCGCCGTGGAGGAACAAGTCGATTTCCACTTGGAGCCACGACGGGACGGCACCCACCAGCGGCCGCCCCGCTTGCAGGAACTCCCGCGTCCGGTCGACCTCAAACCGCATCAGCGTCGTGAACTCCGGCGTCGAGCGCCGGAGTCGCAGAATCTCGTCGGTGACGCCGTAGCGGTGGCGGTCTTCTTGCGGCAGATAGGTCCGCCCGATCGCGGCGTCGCGGGCCACATCCTGCCAGAAGTTGGCCAGTTGCAGCCCCGTGCAAATGGAGTCGGACCAGGCCACGTTCTGCGGCGTGTCGCACTCACCCAGTCGCAGCACCAACCGACCGACCGGGTTCGCACTGCGGCGGCAGTAGTCGAGCAGCTGATCGAAGGTCTCGTACTCGCGGACCGTCTGGTCCTGCTCGAAGGCCGAGATCAGATCGGTGAACGGCTCAGTCGGAATCGTGAACTGCTGGATTGTCTGTTGGAGTGCCACGAACACCGGGTGCCGGACCCGGCCTGCATAACAGTCGCTCAGTTCTCCCCGCCACCAGTTCAGCAGTTCCAGAGCGAGCGCGGGGTCGCCGACCTCATCTCCCAAATCATCCGCCCAACGGCAAAAGGCATAGACGTTATAGAAATGCTGGTGCAGCCGCCCCGGGAGCAGCCACGACACGACCGGGAAATTCTCGTAGTGCGTCCGCGCGAGTGTGGCGCAGTAGACCTCGGCCTCGGCCACAGAGGGGATCTCTGTCGAGTTTCGCCAGCTCTGGACCTCTTCCAGGAACGTCATGATGTGCGGCAACTCACTGCGTGGAATGCGACCTTCGCAGGGCGTTGTAGCGAAACCGGCAAGATCCGTCGCTCCCAAGTGTGTCGCCGCGACACGAATGCGCGACGCACTTGGCCGACCGGGGTCACGAACGGTCTGGGGTGCCCGAGGTGCGGCAGGAGGCAACGTCGGAACCTGAATATCTCCCCATGATTTTGTGGTCATGATTTTGTGATTCCTGATCCGGGGTCGTTTCCCCGACCGGAGGGAAGGAAGAGGTTCACAAAATCATGGGGAACAAAATCATGAAGAGGGGAGCGGAAGAGCGGAGCGGGGAATGATCGGCAATTCGCCTGGGCCACCGCGTGCCCGGCGCGTTGCTCTGCATCCGTGGTCCGGCTTTGCCATCCGTGGTCAGTGGAATTCTGACCGCGGATGGCAAGGCCGTACCGCGGATGAAGAAGATGGTCCGTGGGGACACTCGATGCTTCTCGCGGAAAGGCATGAGGCATGACGTGGGACGGATGTCCTCGTCCGTCCGTGGGAAACACATCGAGGAGCGACGGACTCGGAAGTCCGACGGACCTCGCAGGCTGGCCCGCGTGGAGTCTCATCATGACGAAGCGGACGTAGGGGTGCTGGTGGCAATCACACAGTGTGTCTCGCACTTGCGCGACACGCTGGGGTTCAGTCATTTTCCCGGAATCAGTGGCCCGCCGAAAGAATTCCTTCCCGGCTCCGGAATTCCTCGTACACGCGGACTTTTTGGATTCAACCGCATCTTGCGCATGGCCGATGAATGGAGGGGCTGCGATCGGTCGTGCGTGTGCAAGTGCGCTTGAACATGACGCACACCGAGCCGAAATGACAGGCCGACCAGTTCATGGACGGTCTGCGGGGGACAATGGAAATGCGCAAAACCTGCCGATGGCTCGGATGTGCCGCCCTGCTGTGTTTCACGGCGGTGGAACTCTCGGGGTGTACCTCGAAGCCGCTGATCTCCGGATTCAAATTGCCGGGGTCCAAAGACAAGGACGCCGCGGTCGCTCAGAAGGGCCTGAAGCTGACGGCGAAAGAGTCGGAGGATCTCCTCGCCCAGGCGCGCAAGTTCGAGAAGGCCGGAGATTTCACCAGTGCCTCGCGCGTGTACCGCGAGTATCTGAATGGCGGAGGCGAACCCACGGAAGCCAGCCGCCGGGCCACCTCCCGATCGGTCTCGAAATCGACGACCAAGTCCCCCGAAAAAACGGCAGCCGTCAATCCCTCAGACTCTGACAAGAAGCCGTCCAAGCAACAATCCTCCCAAGCGAAACAGCCCCTTCTCGCCAAGATAAAAACCACGCGGAAAGCCAATGTCGCGACCGAGGTCATGGAAGATCCGTGGGCGGGTACGCCGATCGGACAGTCAGACTCGGAGGCACTCGCGGACACCCGAACGGACTCGAAACCCACCCCGTCGGCCAAGCTCGCATCGAAAAAGTCCGAGAAGCCGTCTCCACCGGACAAGGCCACTCCGTCGTCCAAGTCGCACACGTGGGCAGAGCTGGATTTCGCGGACGAGCCCGCGACCGACGCTCCGGCACTCGCCTCGGAGAGCCGCCAACCCCCTCCGAGTGATGCGTCCGACGAGAGTCTCGATGATCTCCTCAACCTCGACGAGGGAGAGCTCAGTTGGGGCGACACCCCAGCTGAGCCGCAGACCGCCGCCGTGGAGGAGCCCTTCCCCGAGGACGTTGCGGACGCCGAGACGCCGGAGGCTGTGCCTGACTCGGAACTGCCCTTGATCAAATTGCGTGCGGACGCCAGCGAGACCCCGGCGACACCCGCGTTTGAAGACGAGGTCGCCCCGGTAGCAGACGCCAATGAAGAAGCCGTGGCGGACGCCGCGACAGAGGCCGAGGCCCCCCACGGTGCATGGGAGTCCCATGAGCGGGGAGCCGAGCCGACCGACGAACTGGCCCTGACGGATGCAGTCGACAGGACTCTCCCGGCCGAGGAAGAGTTCTCGCCGCCCGTGCTGTCGGACACCGATGAAGACACCGCATCCGGGGTAATCGATGCGACGGAACTGCTGTCCATGACCTGTAAGGACAGCGAACCCTGGCTCTATGCCCAGGTGATGAAGCTGGGCTCCTCGGAGGCCGATGTCCGCAAAGAGGGGCTGATTCATCTGGCAGACATGGGCAGCACCGCCCGGGAGGCGGCTCTGGCCGTGAGAACTGTGCTGACCGATCCCGACCCACTGGTGCAAGCGCACGCGGCCTGGGCCTTGTGGATCATCGAGAACGATCCCTGGGATAGCGTCGCCACGCTGCGTCCGCTGCTCGACCATTCGAATGTCGATGTCGTCGAATTGGCCTGTTACATGCTCGGAGACATTGGAAGCCAGGCGGACTCCGCCCTGGACTCCCTCACCCTGCTCCGCGACCACGCCGACGGGACGTTGCGAATCCACGCGGCGGAAGCCCTGATTCGCATCCGGGGAGTCGACGACAAGTCACTCGCCGTCTTAACGACCGCCTTGAAGTCGCGCGTCAGTCAGGAACGCTGGATCGCAGCTGTGGCCCTCGGGCGTTGCCGGGGTGAGAAGTCCGCGGGTGCCGTTACCGCATTGATGTCCGCCCTGAAGGATGTCGATCCCGAGATTCGCAGTGCCGCCGCACTGAGCCTGGGAGGGCTGGGACCAGACGCCGAGAAATCCATGTCGGAGCTGGAGCGAATGGCCCGCACGGATGATGCCCAGGTGCGAGACTCCGCCCGCGCGGCGCTGGCGTGTTTGAGGCGGTAAATCGCTGCTGACCGTGGGATAGGCTTCCAGCCTGTCATGTCTCCGCGATCCCACAATGACTGGCAATACTGACCGGCTGGAAGCCTATCCCACGGCAGGCCGGGTCGGCAGGATCATGTCGGCCTGCCAGTGGTGCCGCAGCTCCTCGATGACCTTCATGAACTTGGGGACATCGAGCGGCTTGGCCAGATACGCCTCGACTTGCAGTGAGCGGCAGGCAGCTTCGTCCTCGTCCCCCGCTTCTCCAGTCATAATGACCACCGGAAGAGTGGAGAGGGGGGCCGACTGGCGGATCATCTCCAGCACCTCGCGACCCGATCGCGAGGGGAGTACGAGATCGAGCAGCACCAGGTCCGGTCGAGGGGCCTGCGAGAACCTCCCCGTCTGGGACAGGAAGTCGACCGCCTCCTGCCCATCGCGCAGCCAAGTCAGGCGATGCTCAAACCCGCACTGCTTGATCGCCCCCGAGGCCAGCCGTCCCGCGACGAGACTGTCCTCGACGAGCAGCAGTTCCATCGGGCGTCCCACCGTCATGCGGTCCATGAGCGAGATCCGTTAAGGGGTGAGGGGTGAGGGAGTAGGGAGTAGGGAGTAGGGAGTAGGGAGTAGGGAGTAGGAGGGGCCAGACTTCCGAAGTCTCAGAAGACTTCGGAAGTCTTTGCGAGTAGGGAGTGCTTTCCCTCAACCCTCTCCCCACTACTTCTTCGGCTCCACCACCGGAGCCGCCTTGGCCGCCTTCGCGAAGTCGCCGGACACCACGACACCGAGCGTCTTCGGGTCGATTCGCTTCTTGAGGGCGGCGTTCACCGACTCGTGCGTGAGATCCTGCATCGCCTTGATCTGGCGGCTGTAGTAGCCCATGTCGCGGTCGGTGTAGAGCAGGTCACTCAGTCGACCGGCGAGAGTGTCGTCGGTGTTCCACTCGACCTTCTGCTGTTCCAGGTAGCCGGTCTTGGCGGCCTCCACTTCACCCGAGGTCAGCCCATCCTTCAATGCCTTGTCGAGTTCCTCAGCCATCGCCGCTTCGACCTTTGGCATGTTCACCGGGTTCGTGATGGCATACATGTAGAACGACGTGCGGTCATCCAGCGACGACGAGCGCAGGAACGACCCCACCCCATACGACAAGCCCTCCTTCTGACGCACGCGATCTCCCAGCCGCGAGGCCAGCGTGCTGCCGCCCATCACGAAGTTGCCGATCACCAGCGCCGGGTAGTCCTCCGAGACATCACTGATCGGGAAGATCGTCGCAGCCAGGTACACGGCGTTCTCCTTGTCCGGAGTCTCGATCACCTCCCGCACGTTGGTGGACTTCGTCGCCGGTCGCTCGATGCGGGCATACGCCTCCTTCGCCTTCCAGCCTGTGACGAGTGATTCCAACTGCGGCAGCAGTTCATCCGGCGAGAAATCGCCGACCACCACCAACTCGCCCACCTGCCCACCGATGAAGTCACGATACAGCTGGGACACGTCCTCGACTGTGACGGCCTTCCAGCGGGCGATCTCTTCCTCGGTCGTGGGCACGTACCGCACATCGGACGCCGGGTACGGACTCAGCCTCCGCGAGAGCGCAATCCGGGCCAGCGATTGCGGGTCGGAGATCTGCTGTTGCAGTGCCCCCAGCCGGCGGGTGCGGATGATCTCCAGCTCATCGGCGGGCAGCAGTGGCTCCCGCAACACTTGTCGTAATACGTCGAGGACGACGGGCAGATTCTTACGACGGGTCTCGCCCGAGAAAGAGAGATCGCCCACCCCGCCCGACGGACTCAGCCGACCGCTGTTCTGATCCAGCGTGTCCTGGATCTGCTGCCGGGTCAGCTTGGCCGTCCCACGCATCATCAGCGAAGGCAACAGATCGGCAGCTGCGGCTTTGCCCGCCAGCGTCTGAGCGTTGCCGTATCGCAGGCTCAATCGGAAGGTGACGGTGTTGCCGCGAGTCTTCTTCGGCAGCAGGGCGACCTTGAGTCCGTTGGAGAGCTTGGTCCACATGGTCCGCTTTTGGATGTTGTCCGGGTTGACCTCGAAGGCTTCCCCCTGGGCCACTTCTTCGCGGCCCGTGTAGTCGCCGATCATCTCGGCGAGGTTCGGCGTGGCGGGGACAGAAACTCGCTCGGCTTCCTTCGTCGGCAGGAACACGCCGACCGTGCGGTTGTTCCGCTGGAGGTACTTCTTGGCGACCGCTTGCACCGAAGCGGGCGTCACCTGCTCCAAACGATCCCGGTAGAGGAACATCAATCGCCAGTCCCCTTGAGCCGCCCAGTCACTGAGCTGGATCGCGACTTGCTGGCTGTCGTTGAGGGATAGCTCCCAGTTCTTGAGCCAGTAGGTCTTGGCCCGGTTGACCTCTTCGTCGGTGACACCCTTCTCGTGGATCGACTCGGCGATCTCGTTGAGGGTGGCCAGAATCTCCAGCGGCTCGTTACCGACCGCGACCTCGGCGGAGAGCTTGAACACACCGGGGTCGTGCAGGGCATACGCTCCGCCGCTGACACTGGCGGCGCGGCGGGTCTCGACGAGAGCCTTGTACAACCGACCGCTCGGGGAGGACGTCAGGATATGCTCCAGAGTATCGAGCGACACGTAATCCGGATGGGCCCCCGAGGTGATGTGGTACATCGCCCCGACCAGCGCGACATCCCCCACCCGCCGCAGCGTCACGCGGCGTTCACCGTCCTGCGCCGGCTCTTCGGTGTAGGTGTTTTCCAGCACGCGGTCGGGCTTGGGGATGACTCCGAAATACTTCTGCACGAAGCCCAGGGCCTTGGCCGGATCGAACTGCCCGGAGAGGATCACCATGGCGTTGTCGGGCTGGTAATACTTCTTGTAGAACCGCTTGAGGTTCTCGACCGGCACGCGCTCGATGTCGGCCCGGTTGCCGATGGTCGACTTGCCGTAGTTGTGCCACTCGAACGCCGAGGACCACATCCGCTGGTCGAGAATCCGCGACGGCGAGTTCTCCCCTCGCTCGAACTCGTTCCGCACCACGGTCATCTCCGAGGCCAAGTCCTCGCCCTTGATGAAGCTATTGACCATGCGGTCCGCTTCCAGCCGGATGGCGAACTCCAGGTTCTCATCGCTGGCCGGGAGCGTCTCGTAATAGTTGGTGCGGTCGAGCCACGTCGTGCCGTTGAAGTCGGCCCCGTGCTCCTTGAGGACGCGCGGGACAGCCGGGTGGTCGGGCGTCCCCTTGAACACCATGTGCTCGAGCAAGTGGGCCATCCCCGCCTCGCCGTACCCCTCGTGCCGCGACCCGACGAAGATCGTCAGATTGACCGTCACCTGCGGCTTGCTCGGATCGGGAAAGAGCAGCACGCGCAGGCCGTTGTCGAGTCGAAATTCGGTGATTCCTTCCACCGATGCGACCGGGTTCAAATCCGCCGCCCAAGCGGGTGGAGTCGTCATAATGAGTCCCAGGAGAAAAGCCCAGACTGCCGAGTGCTTGAACCACATGGTGAGATGTTGCCTTCGGGGCGATGCGTTCGATCTCGGTCCACTCCGTCGGGACCGTCACACTCCGGATGGTAGCAGCCTCCCCCCGATGCGGGAACGCCGATCCCGCTCTCTTCCCATCTTACGGGGAGGAGCGACGGGAAAAGAGCAAAATCCAGTTGCACCCCACCCTTTGGGGGATCGTCCGGAGAGAGCCGTGGCTCTGCGAGTGACGACATTGACCCCCACCCCCACGGGATTCTAGTTGGTTTATTGACCGGAACGCCGTAAGATCGTCATGTACAGAGGAGAGAAACGATGATCCAGCAAATCGACGCTGTCTATGAAAATGGCCTGCTCCGTCCCAGCCGGTCGTTACAGTTGGCAGAGCACGAGCGAGTTCGCATCATGGTCGTGACCGATGATCATGACGACCTCCTGGATGATGACTTCGCGGCGGGTCGAGAGTTCGATGCCGATGTCAGTCTGGAAGACGTTCGGTCCGCGCTGTCGACCATTCGAGGCTCGATGGATGCTGCCATCCACGAACTTCGAGGCGAGTACTGACCGTGGCGAACTAATTCGACACGAGCGCTCTGTGCCGCCACGATCACTCTGAGCCGGGCTCGGATGTGGTTGAGCAAGTACTGGCCGATACTGACGCGACGCAGTACGTCTCTTGGCTGACCGTGCTGGAAACGCAGTCGGCTTTCGCGTTGAAAGTCCGAACCGGCGAGATCGCTGAGTCACACCTGGCAACACTGCGATCCCGCCTCTTTACCGAAATCGCTAAGAAGCAGTTGCTGGTGATCCGAGTCTTGCGCCGACATTACGACCGAGCGGACAAACTTCTCGTGACCTACGGACCAACCGTCCGACTGAGAACGTTCGACGCTCTGCATCTGGCCATCGCGCTGGACCTGCAAGAGCGAGGACTGGTGCAGAACCTCATCACAGCGGATACGGCGATGGCGACCGTCGGAACCCAAGAAGGTTTGACCATTATCAATCCGCTTTCGCCCACGGGTTGACAGGGTGCCCTAGACATCGCTGTGGATGTCTGGGTTGCAGAGCAACCAGTGGTGAGTCAGGCCGCGTTCACCTTCGCTCACCCTCCTGTTCCTGCGTCACCCAGATGTCCAAAGCAACAGCTAGGCCACACCGGGCACCCTCTTGGGTGCATTTGCCAATTGGCGGTACCTCTCATGAATCTCGGTCGCGGAGCGACCGGGCGACGTAGGCGATGTCGCTCCGCGACTCGCATTTCGCGAAGTACCGCCAATTGGCGAATGCACCCCACCCTCTTCGCCCCGCAGGGGCAGCCACAAACCAGCCCAGGGCAGAGCGACCACCGGGAGCGCCGCCCTGGGACAGGAGTTCGAGGGAAAGAAAGGGGTCAGGGTGCGTCGGCGAAAGCCGGGGAGAGGTTGCGAATGAGAGAGTCGTACCGGGTAAGACCTAGCCAGTCGCCTGGGCCTCGAGT
>JAYWFM010000190.1:0-11343 GCA_043778825.1 Planctomycetota bacterium
ACAGGATGGAGGTCGATTCGTTCGGCGTGGGACACGTGTCCGACATGCCTGTTGCCCGGCGAAGAGATGGGGAAGTCTCCTGAACGATGGCGTGAATGCAGGGCGTGAATGCAGACGGGAGGGATGGCCGCAAAAAACTCAAAAAACGCAAAAGGGGGAGGACTCTGCTTTGCGTTTTTTGAGTTTTTTGCGGCCAACACTCTTCCATAACGCAGCCAGGAATTGTCAACAACATCGCCACCGGGCTGTTTTTCGCAGGACGTTCTGCTTGGGACGGGCACGTCGGAACGTGTCTCACGATGATCGTGATCGTGTTCACAGCACTGGGGCGAGGCTCCTGCCGAGCCGCTGCTGCCAGGCCGCGCGTCCCCTGGCTGGCGGCTCAGCAGGAGCTTCGCCCTCCCGAGTGGATGCCACCCACCCCAAATCTGAGCCTGGAGGCCCACCCGATGGATGTCGCTCGCGGGGGAGAGGGGGCAGGAGACCGCCCAGTGGCGAATGCCCCCCGGCCCCCGTGACACAATGTCTCGCAATTGAATGGTCGCCATTCCTCCCCTACAGTATCCGCGCCCCGGCACCATCAGGAACAACCACATGGCGGAATTCACATTCAAGCAGGGACGCTACCTGAGCTACATCCACGCCTACACGCAATTGCACGGGCGAGCGCCGTCCGAGGCGGAGATGGTGCAAAACATGCGAGTCACCGCTCCCTCCGTACACAACATGGTGAAGACCCTCGAGTCCAAAGGGTTCATCGAACGCCAACCCGGAGTCGCCCGGTCGATCAAAATCCTCGTCCCGGCTGAGGAGATCCCCGCCTGGAGCCGGGAGCCCGCCGCTCCGGTGACTCCCACTCCCACTCGCGCCGCCAAGTCCACAGCCAAGTTGTCCAAAGTCATGGCGAGAGCCATCGCACCCACCGGGAAGCTGTACAGGCTGGCGGTCTATCTCTGTAACAGTGTGGGCACACGAGCCAGTTGCGATGAATCGATCCTGCGCGTCATTGAAATTCGAGGGGACCAGACGCTCGCCGATCTGCATTTTGCGATCTTCGACTCCTTCGATCGGGAGGATGAGCATCTGTACGAGTTCATCCTCGGGAAAACCCCACGCGACCGGAAAGGCCCCACGTTTGGAGTGATGGTCGATCCGTACGACGACGACGAGGAGGCCAGCGAGACCTTGATCGGCGATCTGGGACTCCGACTCCGTCGGGCCTTCTGGTACATGTTCGACTTCGGCCACAGCTGGTGGCACCGCATCGAGGTGCAGGCCATCTCCACCCCCGCCCCCAAGACGAAGTACCCCCGCATCGCCGAACGCAAAGGCAAATCGCCTCCGCAGTATCCGGACTGGGATGAGGACGAGTAGCGCTCTGTCATGGCTTGAGTGGTCGCTGCGTTCGTCAGAACGCGGGAAGCCCAAACTTGGCGAAACGCGAGTCGCGGAGCGACATCGCCTACGTCGCTCGGTCGCTCCGCGACCGAGATTCATGAGGGGTACTTCCCATTGGCGAATGTACCCGCTGGGGCGGCGATGTCGTATCACCTCTTGTTTATGAACGGAGTACAGTTTACGCTGAAGAGTCTCATGGGGCATGCCTGGAGCGAGATTCCCCGCCGATGGTTGTTGCCCACCCACTTCTTCCTTCTTCAGTCTCGGACCCGCCCCATGCCTGCGAGCCACAGACCAACACGTTCCGCGGGCCTCATATGGCTGCCGTGGATTGCAGTGTGGCTCGTGTTGGTCGCTGGCTTCACGCCCGTGGCTCTCGCAGACGAACTGCCTGTACGCGTTGATGCCCTGATCGCGGCGGATGTGAAAGACGCGCCGCTGGGGGCGACGTGTGACGATGCCACGTTTGTCCGCCGCGCGTCTCTCGATCTGGCGGGACGCATTCCCTCGTGGCAGGAAGCGACGACGTTTCTCGACAGTACCGACGCCCACAAGCGGTCCCAGCTGATCGACGCCTTACTCGCCAGTAACGACTACCCGCGCCGGATGCAGGACTTGTTTCACGCGATGCTGATGGAGCGGCGGGGGGACAGTCCCGAGTGGTCGAAGTTCCTGCAAACCTCCTTCGAGGCCAACAAGCCGTGGGACCAGTTGGTGCGCGAGATCCTCGACCCCGATCCGACCCACGAGGCGATTCGCGGGGCCGCGTTCTTTCACACCAAACGACTGGAAAAGGTCGGCCAGCAGGAGACCGACTACCCGGGGCTGACACGCGATGTCGGTCGGCTGTTCCTGGGCATGGACCTGCAATGTGCCCAGTGCCACGACCACCTGTTCATTGACAGTTACAAGCAGGTGGACTTCCAGGGGATGTACACGGTCTACCAGAACACGTTCATCCGCAGCGACCTGACGTTCCCGGCCATCGGCGAAAAGGTGCTGACCAAGAAGGCCGACTTCAGTTCGGTGTTCGCGAAGGTCTCGCTGACCACCGGTCCTCGCATTCCTGGCGGCAAGGAGATCGAGATCCCGGCGTTCGAGAAGGACCAGGAGTACCTCGTCCCGCCCGACAAGAAGACCAACTTTCCCGGCACGCCAAAATTTCGGGGCATGCAGTTCATTGCCACCGAGTTGCCGACCCCGGAGAACACCGCCTTCGCCCGCAACATCGCGAACCGTCTGTGGTTCGTGATGATGGGCCGGGGGCTGGTCAATCCCCTCGATCAGCATCACCCGGCGAACCCGCCGTCGCATCCGGAGTTGCTCGACGTACTCGCGCAGGAGATCGTGGCCCGGAAGTTCGACATGAAAGCGATGCTGCGGCAGTTGGCACTCAGCGAGACCTATCAGCGGACGACCGTCCTCCCCGAAGGAACCGAGCCTCCGCCACCCGAGACCTACCGCGTCGCCACTGAGAAACGTCTCTCCGCCGAGCAGCTTCTGAGCAGCGTACTGGTCGCGACTGGCTCGCGCGACAAGCCGCGCGAGGCCGATCTGGAGAAGCTGCGAGCGGCGTTCGTCAAGGCGTTCGGCAACGTGCCGACCGACCCCGAGGTCGAGTTCTCGCCATCACTGAAGTCGTCGCTATTCGTGCTGAACGATCCGGCGGTTCTCGACTGCCTGACCCCGCAGCCGGGCAACCTCGTCGAGCGATTGCTGAAGACGGACGACTCAGCGGCGCTGGCGGATGAGTTGTACCTCAGCGTGTTGACGCGACGGCCGACGGACGAGGAACGGACCGCCGTGGCTGAGTACCTGACCCAGAATTCCGACCGCCGCTCCGAGGCCGTGACGAACCTCATATGGGCGCTGTTGGCCTCGACGGAGTTCTGTCTCAATCACTGACGTGAAGTAGCGTGGGCTTTAGCCCACGCTTCCTGGACGTGAACACACTCGCGTGGGCTAAAGCCCACGCTACGGGGACTGATCCCATGAACTCCAATCCGCTCTGCAAACCGTGGGAACACCAACTGTCGCGCCGCCAATGGCTGGGCGGCGCGGCGGGGGCCGCAGCCGGGGCGTTCGGGTTGGGGCAGATCGTGACCCCCGCGTTCGCGGCGGACCTGAAGAAGAATTTCAAGCAGGTGCTGTTCATCTGGCTCGATGGCGGGATCAGTCAGTTGGAGAGCTGGGATCCCAAGCCGAACACGGAGTTCGGTGGCCCGTTCCGCACGATCCCGACCTCGGTGCCCGGTGTGCATTTCAGCGAGTTGCTGCCGCACACCGCGAAGCAGATGCAGCATCTGGCGGTCGTGCGGAGCCTGTGTACCCAGGACGATGCCCATTCGTCCGGCGTCGAGCGCATTCAGCGCGGCGACCCGAAGAATCGCGGCGTCGTGTACCCGTATTTCAGCGCGGCGGTGACGAAGCTGTTGGGGCCGAATGGCAGCGGGTTGCCGCCATCGGTGTGGATCAAGCCGATGAGCGGCGGGTTCATCTACAAGGACGCGGGGTTCCTCGGGCCGCAGTATGGATCGCTGGCCTTCGGCGACGGCAAGCCGCCGGAGAACCTGCTGCAGCATGCCAGCGTCTCCGATCGCGACTTGCTCGAACGCAGCCAGTTGCGTGCCCTGGCCGACAAGCGGTACGCGAAGACACATCGCAACGGGGCCACCGAGGCGAATTCGTTCGTGTACGACATGGGCCTGGAACTGATGCAGCGGCAGGACTTGTTCGACGCCTCGAAGTTCTCGCCGCGCGATGTCGAGCGGTACGGCACGCACGATCTCGGACGTCACCTGTTGTTGGCGAGGCAGATGCTGCAAGCGGGCGTGACGTTCGTGAAGGTCAACTCTTACGGCTGGGACACGCACGGTGACAACTTCAACGGGAGCCTGAGCCTGGTGCGGAAGTTCGATCAGCCGTTTGCGGCGATCATTGAGGACTTGGCCGCTGCGGGGATGCTCGACAACGTGCTGGTGATCGCGATGAGCGAGTTCGGTCGGACGCCGCGCGTCAACGGGCATCTCGGTCGCGATCACTGGCCCGAGGCGTGGTCGCTGGTGATGGCCGGTTGCGGCGTGAAGCGCGGCATCGTGGTCGGCTCGACGAATGACAATGGCACGTACGTCCACAGCGAGCCGTACGACATCGGCCACATGTTCCACACCTGGTTCAATGCCCTGGGCATCGACTCGCAGAAGACGGAGTACAACAACAACAACCAGCCGCTGCCGATCGCGCACGAAGAGTGTCACCCGGTCCAAGAACTCCTGGCTTGAGAAACCGTAGCCACGTCTCGCCAGAGCGTGGGCGAACTGGCACACGCCCACGTTCTGGCGAACGTGGCTACAAAGCACACCTGTCGGAATCGAACAACCCCCATGCCGCACGAACCACCCCAGCCGTTCACCGTCATCCCCACCGTGCGACAGATTGCGTCGATCCGCTTCAGCCCCGACGGGAAGTTCCTGTTCGCCGCCGGGCGCGATGGCCAGATCCACCGCTGGGATTTCAGTCAGTCACAGCCTCCAGTCGAGGACGCTGCGAATACCAAGAAGGACAACAAGCCTCCCCAGCCGGTCATTCCCGAACTACCGCCACTCACCGGGCACGATGGGTGGGTCTCGCAGATTGCGTTTCACCCGAAGAGCCCGCTGCTGTTTTCCTCCGACAGTTGGGGTCGGTTGATCGGGTGGTCACTCGCTGGGGAGACGCCGCAGCCCGTGTGGAATGTGCAGGCTGCACACGACGGTTGGATTCGTCAGATCGCCCTCAGTGCCGATGGGGAGCGGCTGGCGACGTGCGGCCTCGACAAGGTGATTCGCCTGTGGTCGACCGTCGAGGGGAAGAAGCTGCAAGAGTTCGCGGGGCAGAGCGACGATGTCTACTCGCTGGCGTTTCATCCGGATGGCAAGTCACTGGTGTCGGGCGATCTCAAGGGGATCGTCCGGCAATGGGACTTGGCCGAGGGCCAAGTCGTGCGGCAGTTCGACGCGACGATCCTCTACCTGCTCTCGCAAATCCAGGATGTCGGCGGCGTGCGTGTCCTGGCGTTTGACACCGACGGCCAGACGCTCGCCGTGGGCGGAGCGAAACCGGCGGGCGGCGGGTTCGTCGAGGCGTTGCCGCTCGTGAAGTTATTCCAGTGGTCGGACGGCACCGAGATTCAGACGCTGAACATCGGCGAGAAGACCGAAGGCTTCGTCCACGAACTGGCGTTCCACTCCGCGGGTTACTGGATCGGCGTGTGCAGCGGCCAACCCGGTCGCGGTCGCTACTTCTTCCACCGCACCGGCGAACCGGCCCCGTTCTTCACCGGCGACCAGCAGATGCCGAACTGCCATTCGGTTGCCCTGCACCCCAGCGGCAAACGCCTCGCGGTCATCTCCAACGCGGGCACGTTCGGCCAGCAGCGATCCAAGGCCCGCGAGGGGATCTACCCCGGCAACACCTCGCCGATTCATATTTTCGAGTTGCCCCAGGCGACCGCGTGAGAGTTTGTCCGGTAGCTGCACTCGCCAGAGTGCGGGCTCCCCGCTCACCCGACGAAGAGACCGACCTACGCGGGCGGGTTCGCGGCCTCGAACTCTTTCATCGCGGCCACGAGGGCGTCGACCCCTTCCGGCGGGAAGGCGTTGTAGATGCTGGCTCGCATGCCGCCGACACTGCGGTGGCCCTTCAGGCCGTCCATGCCCCGCTCCTTGGCGAAGGCCACGAACTTGTTGTCGAGGTCCTCGTTCCCGGTCACGAACGTCACGTTCATCCGCGACCGGCTCGTCTTGGCCGCTGTCGTCTTGAAGAGCTGGCTGTTGTCGAGGGCGTCGTAGAGTTTGCCCGCCTTGGCTTCGTTGCGAGTGGCCATCGCGGAGAGTCCGCCCTGAGCCTGAATCCACTTCAGCACCAACCCCACGACGTAAATGGAAAAACACGGCGGCGTGTTGTAGCAGGAGTCGTTCTCGGAGTGCGTGCGGTACTGGAGCATGGCCGGAATGTCGACCGCCCCCTTGGCAATCAGGTCGTCGCGGATGATGACGATCGTCACGCCCGCCGGGCCGAGATTCTTCTGGGCACCCGAGTAAATCAGCGCGTGCTTGGAGACATCAATCGGTCGGCTGAACATGTCGCTGCTGGTGTCGCAGATCAGCGGCACGCCTGCGGGGGCGATCGGGTCGGACTGGAACTGCGTGCCGAACAGCGTGTTGTTCGACGTGTAATGCACGTACGTCGGTGCGTCGCTGTAGGTGACGGTCTCGGGGATGTACGAGAAGTTGCGGTCCTGGCTGGAGCAGGCGATGTGGACCTTGCCGAAGCGTTTGGCGTCCTTGCTGGCCTTCTCGGCCCAGGAGCCGGTGATCAGATAATCGGCGGTGTCGGTCTTGCCGAGGAAGTTCATCGGCACCTGGTAGAACTGGGTCGAGGCCCCGCCGCCGAGGAACAGGATCTTGTAGTTCGCGGGGATGCTCGCCAGCTCGCGGAACCGGGCGTCGACCTCTTCCAGGATCTTGATGAACGCCTTGCCCCGGTGCGAGTGCTCGAGAATGCCGATCCCGGTGTTGCCCAGCGACAGCAGTGCGTCGCGGGCCTCTTCGAGGACGGGCACCGGAAGGACCGCCGGACCGGCGGAGAAGTTGAAGATTCGCTGAGCCATCGCACTGTTCCCGTGGAATTCTGTCCCGGAGCTGACCGCACCACCGTGAACGATGTGGCGCGCAGCATATCCGGGGATCGCAGGTATATCGGGAGAAAACGAACACCGTCAATCGGGGAAGGTCGCCGAGAACGGGTTTTCTCACTCCCCAGAGAAGAAGGAGTCCAGGCTTGAGCGGGCCTCCGGGGGCTGCCTCCGGGTGCAGAGCAGCCTGAAGGCTAGACTTCAACGGGCAGGACTCCGACGCTTATTTCGTGAACTCATCCGCCGACATTGCGAACACATATATCCGGATCGGATGCTCTTTCACGAAATCGTTGTCAACGGCGACCAACAACGTTTTTCGCCCATCGGCCAGATCGGGGCCGAATGTCAGTCCCTCGAACTTCGCCGGGGCGTTCACACCGGCGATGCCGAAACGCGGCTCGAGCAGATCGAGGAACGGGCGTTTGGTGACCGGTCGAATCTCGGACGGCAGATCGTCCAACTCAGTGGGAAGTGACTTAATCTCGGACACATCGGTCGCCCCTTCGAAGTCAATCCGCACGCATCGCTTCACGACGGCCTTGTCCCCGGCACCACCGTCACGCTCCAGTACCAACGCCTGCCGCTCGTTCACGCACAGTATCTCACTGACCCCCGACTTGAGCGACTCTAGCGGGTACACGAACTCCGAGGTATCCCCCGACTCCAGATCGATTCGCAGAATACGGTTCAGCTGTCCGATGACCTGGTCGTTCTCGATGACACAGTCCTGAAGGAGTGGCTTCTGCATGATCGCGTAGAGCATTTTCCCGTCGGGCGAGATCGCCAGCCCCTCGAACCCGCCGTTCGGCTGCCGCCCCTGCGTGTTGTCACGAGCCTCGGCGGTGGCATTGCCGCTCGGGGCGTCGATCTTGAATTTGCCGGGGATCATCAGCTTCTGCACCCGCTGGCCGGTCATGTCGAACAGGTCGACGCGCGGACCGTATTCGTCGCTGATGGCCAGTAGTGCCTCCAGTCCGGGGCGACGGACCAGACGGCACCCTTCGGGGTCGAGCCGTCCCGGATGGTCCTCTCCCTTTTGAAAGGCACTCGCCGCCCCGATCAGCGGCTGCCCGGAGCCTTTGGTGAGCAGGTGCGTCGCCGTCAGCTTGACCGTGGGCTTTGAACCGTCAGCGGGAATCTGGATCGTGGCGAGGTGGAAACGCGTCGCATACGGGACCGCTCCATCGTTCGGCCCACGGTCGGAGAGGAGGATGTACTCTTCCCCTGCGACATGCTCGATGGCACTGATCCCGCCCAGGCGGTTGAACGGAATGCCGTTGTCGAACTCGCCGGTCAGCTCCGACCTGTCGAGGCTCTCCCCCGCGATCTGAGCCTCGCCCAGCAATGTAATCTCCGCCCGCGCGGGACTCCCCACGAGGCCGCTTCCCAACAGGCACAGCATCAGACAGCAAGCAGTTTTCATCGCACTTCGACCTCGTGAGACACTGGTTTCCGCACAGCACAGGCATCTCCGCCCGCCCGCCATGCGCATCAGACCATCTGACGGCGAAAGACTCCAACAAGAAACGATGAATACCGGACCTGTCCGACCAGATTTTCACCTCGAATCCCCCAGCGAATCAATGTTTCGTTGTCGGGGGATTCCTCATGATATTGTTCCCATGATTTTGTGAATTTCCCCTGGCCTCCCGTAAGCTCGGAAGAGTCACAAAATCATGAATCACAAAATCATGGGGAGTCCAGGGAACGGGAACGACATCCGTTGACGACGACTGGTCGACCGGAATGTTCGAACCCACAGTCAAACTCCAGTGGGCAGCCTTCCTCGAAATCGATACAAATCAGGGCTGGGGGCGGACTCTCGTGGAGACCGGCCTCACCTCGCCCATTCTCCACCCCGTTCTCGACCAGCACGGACAGCTGACTCATGGCACTTCGCGTTTACAACACCCTGACCCGTCAGAAGGAAGACTTTCAGACCGTTGAGCCGGGGCAGGTCAGCATGTATCTGTGCGGGCCGACTGTCTACAAGCCCGCCCACATCGGGCACATGGTCGGGCCGGTGATCTTTGACACGATCAAGAAGTACCTGACCTATGCCGGGTACGGGGTCAAGTTCGTGATCAACATCACCGATGTCGATGACAAGCTGATCGTGAAGGCCGCCGAGAAGGGGATGACGGTCAAGTTTCTCGCCGAGCAGATGACCGCTGACTACTTCGACAATCTGAAGCTGATGGGGGTCGACAGCATCGACTGCTTCCCGTATGCGACCGACCACATCGGCGACATGCTGGAGATGATTCAGAAGCTGATCGAGAAGGGGCACGCCTACCCGCTGAACGGGGACGTGTACTTCGCGGTCGAGACCGACCACGACTACGGCAAGCTCTCCAACCGCAGCATCTCGCAGATGCTGGCGGGCACGCGGGTCGAGGCCAACGACACCAAGCGGAACCCCGCCGACTTCGCCCTCTGGAAGTCCTCCAAGCCCGGCGAACCGGCCTGGGACAGCCCGTGGGGGCCGGGGCGACCGGGGTGGCACATCGAGTGCTCGGCCATGAGCGCCAAGATCCTCGGCGAGTCGATCGACATCCACGGCGGCGGGCTCGACCTGATGTTCCCGCATCATGAGAACGAACTGGCGCAGTCGGAGTCGTGCAGCGGCAAACCGTTCGCGCGGTACTGGCTGCACAACGGCCTCATGCAGTCGGGCAAGGGGACCGGCAAGGTCGGCGGTGCGCACTCCAAGCACGGCGATGCCCCCGCCAGACTTCCGAAGTCTTCCGAGACTTCGGAAGTCTCTCCCCCCGCCGAGGACGCCGCAGCTGCCCAGATCGCGGGCAAGCTCGCCGGGTCCGCCGGGGCCGAATCGGTGAAGACCGCCGTCTTCGCCCACCACCCGCCCGAGGTCGTGCGGTTTTTCCTGCTCTCAACGCACTACCGCAGTCCGATCGACTTCTCGATGGAGAATATCTCGGCGACGGAGAAGAGCCTCGAAGGGTTCTACCGGCTGTTTGAGTTGGTGGAGCGGATCAGCGGGCTGAGTTTCTTTGGCTTGGCGGCACCGACAACCAAGGCCGCTGCGACGAGCCTGGCCGGTCTCCCGACCGAGTTCGCCGCCGCCCTCGCCGAACAACGGGGGAAATTCCTCGACGCGATGGACGACGACTTCAGCACCGGCGGCGCGACGGCGTGCCTGTTTGAGATCCGCCGCATACTGAACGGGTTCATCAACGAGAAGAAGCTGGAAACCGGCGGCACCGACGCCGACAAGGCGGCCCTGCGGACTGGCCTCACCCTGCTCAAAGAACTGACCAACATCCTGGGCGTCCTGCACACCGCTCCGATCAAGAAGGGCGGAGCCGACGATGGCCTGTCCGACGGCCTGATGGCCCTGATCCTCGACATCCGCGCCGACGCCCGGACGAACAAGAACTGGCCGGTGGCGGATAAGATCCGCAATGCGCTCAAGGTTCTGAACATCGTGGTCGAGGACTCACCGACCGGGGCGCGGTGGACGCGTGGGTAAGGGGCGGGAATGAATCGAGTCTTGATTCTCATGCTGCTGATTCTGGGTCTCGGATGCTGGTTCTTGCACGGCCTCATGCCCGACTTTGCAACCGCCACCTTGCCCCAGGAGAGGGAGTATGTCGGAGAGTCGGCACGCCAACACCTCTCCCTGTGCAATCAATCGCAGCTCCCGAAAGTGATGTCTGACCTGTGGGTGTACGATGGCGGCAACTGGAACGGTACGATCTATTACGTTTCGTTTCGTTGTGAGACGCTCGATGATTGCTGGCAGGCCGTTCGAGCCTTTCGTTCACCTGAGAAAACAGAATTCGTCGAACGAATTGAAACCCGATTCGCCGTGAACAAACACGGCCCGAGTTTTTACTTCAAAGGCTACGATCCCCCGGCCTGGGATGTCTCGGAGGCCAAGGATGGCTTCAGCCACGAACATTCCCAAGGCGGCAAGTATATGGATTTCTGGGCGATCGATCATGCTCGACTGCGTGTCTATTTCCACCACGAATCGGGTGGTTTTCCCAATGATTCGCCAGATCTGAGGCACCTCCGGTAGGTGGCTGCGACCACTGGTCCCGAGCGTCTGCTGGCCCGCGATGAACACGAGTTGGGCACGGTCTGGGCCGTACGAGGCTCTAGTGCCCCCGCCACGCCCCAGACAGGTAGTCAATCAGAGTTCATAAGGAGTGTGGTCGCCATTCTACGCAGGTTTTCGCTCCTCGGCCCCCACGGGGCCTGACTCGAAAGCCCAGGGCGCAGCCCTGGGAAATCGGATGCCA
>JAYWFM010000191.1:0-4807 GCA_043778825.1 Planctomycetota bacterium
GACACACCTCCTTGCGCCGCCGAGAACCATCAGTCCTCCTTGATATTGCGCAAATGTCGTGCCATGAAACCGGGAACTTGTGTATAAGGATGAGAGCTCGGCTTGGGACCGCATATCCCCGAAGCTCCGCTTCGCCCGCGTGCCAGCTCGCTTCTCCTTAGCTTTCCGCCCCAGAAAAGTACCGGGCCAAAAACAACACTCCCTGCGCAGGGGCGAGTCTCCGATGATCGAGTGCTTTGGCACGCGACGAAGCAGAGCTTCGAGGCTATTCCGTCCCAAGCAGAGCTTGGGACGGAGGACAAAAACTCTGTAACCGCGTTTGAAGAATCCCTCATATAGATATAGCCACTCCCGCGACCGACTGTATGCGAACGGCGACACTCTTTGAGGTACGATCCCATCATGGCTACTGCCGCACCATCGCCGAACTGCCCCCGCTGTGGGGCTCCTGTGAATCCGGCTCTCGCGGGCGGGGCATGCCCGGCCTGCTTGCTGCGGGCTGTCGCGCTCGGGACAGCTGCGGATTCACTGCCCGCCCTGCCCTGGGTGCCGCCCGCAGTGGCCGAACTGGCCCCAGCGTTTCCTCAATTGGAGATCGTCGAGCTGATCGGCCACGGCGGGATGGGAGCGGTTTACAAGGCGCGGCAGAAGTCGCTCGGGCGGTGGGTGGCGCTGAAGATTCTGGCTCCGCAGCACGCGAGCAAGGCCGACTTCGCCGAGCGGTTTTCGCGAGAGGCCCAGTTCCTCGCCGAGGTCAACCACCCGCACATCGTGACGGTCCACGACTTCGGACAGGCGGGGGAGTTTTATTTCCTGCTGATGGAATACGTCGACGGGGTCAGTCTGCGACAGGCGATGGTCGCGGGGCGGCTGTCCCCGGAGCAGGCACTGGCGATCGTGCCGCCGATCTGCGAGGCACTTCAGTTCGCCCACGAACGCGGGATCGTCCACCGCGACATCAAGCCCGAGAATCTGCTGCTCGACAAGGAGGGGCGGGTTAAGATCGCGGACTTTGGGATCGCGCGGATGATGCGGGCGGCAGGGGTGGAATCCTCTCTGCCCCCCTCTCCCCCTGGGAGAAGGGCTGGGGGTGAGGGTTCTCGCGACTCAGGCATCGATCTCACCCAAGAATCCATCCTCGGCACCCCACGCTACATGGCCCCCGAGCAACGCGACCGCCCCGCCAGCGTCGATCACCGGGCTGACATCTACTCGCTGGGCGTGGTCCTCTACGAGATGCTGACCGGCGAACTCCCCGGCCCCAGCTGGCAGCCACCCTCCCGCAATTCCGCAGCCGATGTCCGTCTCGACCAGATCGTGCAGCGCGCCTTGGAGCAGAATCCGGACTTGCGATACCAGTCGGCGACGGAGCTGCGGACACAGATCGAGACATCCGTCTCAAAGATGGAACCTCAGATTGCGGAACAGCTGCTGACTGCGACAGACCGGCCAGTTCCAGTGCCCCCACGACGGACACAACTCATCCCAGTCGAGAAGTCACCGCTGAAACGAGCGTTTCGGAAGCACTGGAAGCTGATCACTGGGGTCGCCGTCGCCATCGCGGTTTACTTGGGAGCGGCGATCTTCGTCATCCCGGAGTTTAAGACTCATGCCAACGTCGTCATGCGAAACCCCGCGATAGAAGGTTCGTACTTCGTGTTCGATCACGAGGTCGATTGCCCTCCGGGGTGGAATGTCTGGGCGACGCTGGTTGAATCCGGAGGGAGCGGGACCGATGTGGAGCGTTCCCAGGCTAAGCTGGAAGGAACCGACCATGTCCGAATTCCTCTCCACTATTTGAAGAAGGACAGCGGCATCACGATCCCGCCGAAGGTCCACAAATACCGGCTGGCCCCCCGGCACGGGGCGGGTTGGACGCTCTACGGCGATGGGATTGGCTCGACGATCCCATCGCTTGGCGGCGCATCTGTCACGCTTCAGATGTACCCGGAGGGGAAGTCCCCAGCGTCGGAAGACGGCTTGCCCTACAGCCAGATCATCCCGCCGAAGCATTTTCCTGCGGGGCCATTTTTGGTCTTCTATGAACAAGGCCAGATCGAGCTGGTCCGCATCACGCCTCATCCCTCGGACGGCAAAACCCAGTGGATGCCCAACGGCCTGCCCTGCACCGAGATCGGTCTCCCCGAATCGAACGGCCACAGCTCAGCAGCCGGAAGGGTCATCAAAGAGGTCACGGTCCGCGTGCTGAGTAACACGCGCGAGAACTCATGGCCCGTACTGCGCTTCCCCGAGAACTCCGGGTTCAGCGGCATGGGCGGCAGCTTTCATCGGGCCACCGACGAACAGCCCGCTGCGATCATGATCCAGACGATCGCCTGCCCCCCCGAGGCTCGTGAGATGACTGTCGAAGTCGGTGTCGCCGACGGCGAGTGGAAGACCGAGATCAGCTTCGAGCCTGCATCGTACCCTCATCAGAGGCATTACCACCGATCGACGACCAACAGTTCCGGCAGTCACTGGGAAGGGACCGTCCAGATCACCGATGCCGTCGGCGACAAGCTGCCGGTCTCATTCAGCTACACCGACCGCGAGGACGCCGAGACCCGGCTGGTCTATGAACTCGCGGATGGCACACTCGTCCCCATGCCGGACACCTCCGGACTCGGCACCTCCCGGACCGGTCTGATGACGATCCCGGTCAGCGAGTTCGAGTCGATCAAACACTTCCACGTCCAGTCCCGCCGCTACCAGTGGGTCGAGTTCCGGAACGTCTCGCTGGAACCCGGGCACCCGACCGAGGTGGAGGTCCAGAGTGCCGATTGAGAGAATCGGCTGAGTATGTCGCCTTTTTCTCCGAAAAAGGACGCCCTTTTGCGGAGCAAAAGGCGACAATCCAGTCCCCATGCCACGCCTCACATGCCCGACCGCCCGCACACTTTTCAGACCACGCACTGGACTCAAGTGATCGCCGCACGCGGTGATTCCCCCGAGGCCCGGCTGGCTCTGCGCGAGTTGTGCGAGACCTACTACGAGCCGGTCGCGATGTTCGTCGAGCGCTCACGTGACGGCTTCTCACAAGGTCACGATGAAGCCCGTGACCTCCCCCATGCGTTCTTCGCCAAGCTCCTCGAAGGTCACAGCCTCGATCACACCGACCGCACGCAAGGCCGATTTCGCAGCTACCTGCTGGGAGCGGTGAAGCACTTCCTGGCCGATCAGCGTGATCGCGAACGGGCCGCCAAGCGAGGGGGAGGAGTGTCGCCGCAACCGCTGACGCACGTGGACTCCCATCATGAGCATTCATCAGACGGCCACGAACCGGTCGATCCGCAAGGGTTCCCTCCCGATGCCTTTTTCGACCAGCAATGGGGCCTGGCGATTGTGCAGCAAGCCATGACGGTGCTGCGTGCAGAAGCCAGCGAGGCCGGTGATCTCGCCCGCTTCGAAGGGCTGCAACCGTGGCTCGTCACCCCCTCCGGCCACGAGACCGCCCTCCAAGCCGCCCGCTCATTGAACCTCACCGAGGGAGCCTTCAAAGTCGCCGTCCACCGCCTCCGAAAACGCTATCGCCAACTGGTCCTGGAACGAATCACCGCCACTGTTGGAGATCCCTCCGAGGCCGCTGAGGAGCTGAATTACCTTGTGACGGTGCTGGCGACGGGTTGAGAATACTGTGCGATACCTCCAGGATATCGTGAACTTTGATCGCCCTTCAAATGTCAAATCTCAAATCCCAGTTTGTGACAACAACTCCCCCAGAGGAACTGAATCCATGAATGAGATGACGAACCGCCGAGGCGCGATGTCTGCGGCGATCCTTGGCTTGGCTGCCGTTGCGACACATTCACACGACACCGGAAAAACGCAGGACTCAAAGGAGGACTGCTTTACTATCGAAAAGGTCGTTGACATTGGCGGAAGAAAGCAACTGGCGCTGCGCATCATTGCCGCCGATGACTTCCAGCCCGTCTCTGGAATCTCGGTGTTCCTCACGCACGTTGGACAGGGAGCCGACGGAGGAGGTCAGGGGAAAACAACAGATCACGACGGGGTCGCGCGATTCGATGTGTGGCCCGGTCCATGGCAGGTGACTCTGTACCCTCCCGCGGGCACTCGATACTGCCGGACGGAATTCTCCAAAATCGAGAACATGCTCACAGTTCAATCGGATGGTCGCTGCTTCCCCACTCAGTTCCGCATCGCAGTCCACCAGACCGAGTGGCGAGAGATGCGCGATCATGTCCGCGAGTCGAGCTCAGAGAGTGCAACCGAATCATGATTTAGTTCACGTAGGTCTGGCTGTGCCAGTTCGTTCGTCGCAGCAATAGTTGAGCGATACCCTCGAATCGAATTGCGGGGACGGTCGCGAACCGGAATGAGGTTTCCGAGGAATTGCATGACTTGCATTAAGAGGCATCACCGGCGTACCAATAAAAAAAACACCCCGCGAAGATTGCTCTTCGCGAGGTGTTAAAAGTTCCCGGCAATGACCTATTTTCACGCCTTACGGCACTATCGTGGGCTCCAGCAGCTTAACGGTCGTGTTCGGAATGGGAACGTGTGTTTCCTGCAGGATAAAGTCACCGGAATGCGCTCTGGGCAGATTTCTCCACACAGAGCGTGATTCAAAAAGGTGGAAGCAAAGCGTGTTCATCGTGCGATCTTGTACAGATCGCGGAGCTTGTCTGAGATGCAAATGTCCATTAGGCAGATGCTGTGTCAGATTCGCATGCGATTACTCGCGGTGGAATCTGACCACACGTCATCGTTCTGCGGACAGAGCAGAAAAGATCAAACTATCGTCCGTTAGTACCGGTCAGCTGAGACCCTTACGAGCCTTACACAC
>JAYWFM010000192.1:0-4799 GCA_043778825.1 Planctomycetota bacterium
CCGGCGCAGCATAACGCCTGGACTCCAACAGCCGACCCGGCCCGGCCTCTCGGTTGTGTCGCTCGCTCCCTGCGACATGCCCCACCCGAAGAATGCGAGTCGCGGAGCGACATCGCCTACGCCCGACTCAGTTTCTCATTCGAGATTCGGTCTTTCGATCTCCGGTTGTCTCCGGCTACAATTCGCCTCAGTTACGGTGCGTCTGCGGCAGGTGAGTTTCTGCCCAGCAGTGTTGGTTCGTCAGGGAAGGACGGTCTCATGCTCCGACGGAGTTTGGCCTCGCTGGGTGCGAGTTGTTTGGTGGCGTTTCTGATCCATGGCCTCGGCGGGGCGGCCCACGCTCAAGTGACGGCAGCTGCAATCCTGGGTGGGTATCGTCCGACTCAAGCGGTCGACATCGAGACCCCCGACAAGGCCGAATGGGACAAGTGCAAGATCGAGACCCTCAAGATCGGCAAGGGGACCGGTTACGTCGTGACCGGTCCGCAAGGGCAAACCCTGCGCCGATTCGTCGATGTGGATGGCAATCAGACGGTCGACCAATACCGCTATTACAAGGATGGCCTCGAGGTCTACCGGGAGATCGACTCCACCGGCGATCCGAAGAAGGTCCACATCGACCAAATCCGCTGGTTCAACATGGGTGGCACGCGGTGGGGGGTCGACCTCAACAAAGACGGCGTCATTGACCAGTGGAAGATCATCTCCGCCGAAGAAGTCTCGATGGAGGCCATCCGCGCCCTGGCCACCGGCGACGCAAAAATCCTCAAACCGCTGCTCGTCACCGCCGAGGATCTGACCACGGTCGGGGTCGAAAAGGCGGCGCAGGCCGGTGTCCTCAAGAACGTGGCCAACCCTGAGCAGGCCCTGGCCGAGACCATCAAGCAATCCAAAACGATCAAGCCCACGATGCGCTGGATGCAGTTCAACTGCGCCATGCCGTACATGGTCCCCGCGGAAGCGGGAAAGAGTACCCAGGATCTGTACCTCTACGAGAACGCCATCGCCATTATCGAGAACGGCAAGGAGACCGGCTCGATTCACCTCGGCGAGATCGTCCGCGTGGGCAATACCTGGAAGCTCACCGTCATCCCCAAACCGGTCGAGGGCACCGAGTCCTTCGTCGCCGAAGGCGGCGGACTCTTCCAACCCAGCATGGCTTCCTCCGGTGCGAACTCCGGCTCGCCCGATGGCACTCTCAAACCCGAAGTGCAACAGCTGATCGACGCCATCAAGAAGCTCGACGAGGCCCAGCCCGGACCGACCGCCAAGCCCGATGAAGTCGAAAAATACCACGTCACCCGGTTCCAGCATCTCGCCAAGTTGGCCGATGTCTCCGGCTCCGCCGATGAACGGGACAGCTGGCGGCGGCAGTTGATTGAAGGAATCTGCAATGCCACGCAGATGGGAGCCTTCCAGGGCGGGATGGCCGAACTCCAGCGGATGGAAGTACTGTTCGCCAAGTCGGCCAAGGACGACCCGATCTACCCATTTCTGATCTTCCGCAGCCTGTTGACCAATTACACGCTCGAATTGCAACAGGCCGCCGTGGCCGATCGCCAGAAGGTGCAGGAAGGGTTCCTGAAGTCCCTGGAGGTCTTCGCGTCCCAGTTCCCCCAGGCCGAGGACCGACCGGACGCCCTGCTCCAGTTGGCGGTGACACATGACCTAAACGCCAAGACGGCTGATGCGGCCAAGTGGTACACGCTGATCGCCAAAGATCATCCCGAGAGCCGCGCTGCTGTGCGGGCCAAGGGGTCGCTGTTGCGGCTGGGACTCAAGGGGCAGAAGCTGGCCCTCACGGGGGCACTGTTGGGTGGCGGGAACTTCAACGCCGCCCAGTACCAGGGCAAGGTCCTCGTCGTGACCTATTGGACGACGTACTGCACCCCCTGCACCGAGGAGCTGCCGTTGCTGATGGAGCTGTACCAGACGCACAAGGCCGCCGGGATGGAAGTCGTCGGCGTGAACCTCGACACAGACGGAGCCCCGATCCAGGAATACATCCAGCAACACAAGGTGCCGTGGCCGCACATTCGTGAAGCCGGCGGCATGGAGGGGGCCCCGGCGATGGCCTACGGCATCGTGGCCCTGCCGACGATGTTCATCGTCGACAAGACCGGCACCGTGGCGGCGGTGACGACCTCGATGGAGGATGTCAAGAAGCTGGTGCCGGACCTGCTGAAGAAGTAGGTGCTTGTCCGGTGGATTTGGCGAGCCGCCGAACGACTTCCTGCTCCCCTCTCCCCCTGGGAGAGGGGTTGGGGGTGAGGGCCTCCGGCGAGCAGACTCCCGCCAGCGGAGAAGGATTTTGCGGCCTGGTTCACATGGCAACGAGGTGGGGTGTCAGTGATTCATCCCCCGACACACGAGTGGCGTACCAACGTGTTCCGTCTCTCTTTCATTCGCGCTCCCTTCGATTCTCGCGGAATTCCTCCCGCGCGAATCGAAGGGAGCGCGAATGCCAGAGGGGGAATCGAGAGAGGAGAGCTGCGCCCCGACTTGAACCAAGCCGATTTTGCGGCGGTTGAAAGAGTCCGGGGGCTGACGCCGCCCGACTCGCCAGACTGATCTCCAAAAATCTGCGGAATCCCCAGTTGCATTCCACGCCACGATCGGGTACTAATCACCCGTTCACTACCGCGGGCCTCGCTCAGGATGAGCTGGGACAAGGACTGTGACCCCTGCCCCACGAGGCACCCGCCCCCGGATTCACCTCCCGACGAACATCTCCCAAGGATCGAAACATGGCCAAGGCCAAAGCCTCTCGCGACGCAGCTTCCGAGAAGAAGAGCGAGAACCCGCTCCTGAACGACGCCCTCGGAATGATTGAAAAGGCATTCGGGGCGGGCTCGATTATGCGGCTGTCCGATCCGTCGCATGTCCCGATCGAGGGCATCTCCACGGGATCGCTGTCACTCGACTTGGCTCTGGGGTCGAGCGGGTTTCCTCGCGGACGCATCATTGAGTTGTTCGGACCGGAGTCGAGCGGCAAGACGACGCTGGCCCTGCATGTCATCGCCAACGCCCAGAAGTCGGGAGGGATTGCCGCCTTCATCGATGCGGAACATGCCCTCGATCCGGGTTGGGCCAAGCGGATCGGCGTCAATATCGAAGAGCTGCTCGTCAGCCAGCCGAGCCACGGGGAAGAGGCCCTGCAGATTGCCGAGATGCTGATCAAGTCGAACGCGGTCGATGTGATCGTGATCGACTCCGTCGCGGCTCTCGTGCCCAAGGCGGAACTCGATGGCGAGATCGGCGACAAGCACATCGGCCTGCAAGCCCGCATGATGAGCCAGGCCATGCGCAAGCTGACCGGCGTGATCGCCAAGGCCAAGACTTGCGTGATCTTCATCAACCAGATTCGCGAAAAGATCGGCGTGATGTTCGGCAGCCCGGAGACGACACCGGGGGGCCGGGCACTGAAGTTCTACGCCTCCTGCCGGGCCGATGTCCGCAAGATCGCCACCCTCAACGACGGAGATCAACCGATCGGCATCCGCATGAAGGTCAAGGTCGTCAAGAACAAGGTCGCCCCCCCGTTCCGCGTCGCCGAATTCGACATGCTCGGCAGCCGGGGTATCAGCCTGGAAGGGGATGTCCTCGACATGGCCGTCCTGGCCGGATTCGTCAACAAGAGTGGCTCGTGGTACGTCCACGGCGACAAGAAAATCGGCCAAGGCCGCGAGAAGGCCCGCACCTACCTCGAAGACAACCCCGCCGCACTGGCCGAACTCAAGGCCCAAATCCTCGCCGCCCGAGCCAGCGGCGACCTCCCCCCCCCGCCCGCCGTCAGCGCGGACGAGTAACCGATAGTCGCACAACGCTCCGCGTCGTGACGGCCTGGAAAGGCCGTCCTACGGGGCCGAAACCCCAGCGAGCGGGCGGACGTCAGTCCCCCGTGCCAGGGCGACGCGACCTGCGGAGTGAGGGCGGGTAGGCGTGACAGCATCGAACAGCACGGCGGACTTACGTCCGCCGCTCGCTGCCGCACTGTCGGGCAAACGTGCCCCACGCCCGGTCGTAGGCGATGTCGCTCCGCGACTCGCATTTCGTCGAACGAGAGGCAGCCTTCACGGAGACTTCCCTGGATTCGACAGGTGTTTGGCGGGAGGAATCTCAGTCGCGGAGCGACGTGAGCTACGGAGCCTCACCCGCCCCGGAGGTGCCGAGTTCCAGCTTCTTCCATGTCCGGGTGGCGAGTTTCTTCGCTCCCTCGGCGGTCACGGAACCGTTGTCATAGAATTTCAACGATTGCAGACCCTTCATCCCCAACAGCTTGTCGACCGTCGCATCCGTCACACCGGTCGACCGGATCGTCAGATCCTTCAGCTTGGGGAGTGCCACGATCACGTCGACCGTGGCATCGGTCATTTGCGGCACGCTCCAGAGATCGAGCTGCTCCAACGATTGGAGAGCTGCCAGATGCTTCAGTCCCGTATCGCTGACAGACGCCAGTTCCCACAGATAGAGCCGCTTCAGCTTCGGCAGGTCGGTGAAGACCTCCATCCCCGGATCGCTGACGTTCGGCAGGTCACGCAGCGTCAGCCGGGTGAGGCCCATCCCCTTCAGGGCCAGCACCCCTTCCGAGCCGAACCCCTGGCAGCGGAAGATTTCCAGTTGAGTCAGCTTGCTGAGCTTGGCCAGATGCGGCCCCGATTGACTCGAGACGTTGAAGTCCTGCATCAACAGTGATTCGAGCGATTGGCTGTGGCTGAGGGACTCCAAGCCCGAGTCGGAGACCGCCGTGCTGCGGTGTTTGAACGCGGTCAGCTTCGGGAGGGCGGCAACCACTTCGA
>JAYWFM010000193.1:0-4793 GCA_043778825.1 Planctomycetota bacterium
GGCGAACCCGGCTGGCAGACCATCTGGCGCGGCGATGAAACGCTCCTCTTGATGGCCCGCGGTGCGGATGCGATGATGCAGAAATGTGGGTAAGACTGAGCCTGGAAAGGCCGTCCTACCGGGGCAACTTCCGAGATCCACAATGACCGAAGCCCGACCGACTCCCGATTCCCGCCGCGTGCTGGGCCTGTGGGATGCGGTCAGTCTCATTCTGGGTGTCGTCGTCGGGACCACGATCTTTCGCATGCCAGGGATGATCTTCTCGAACATGCCGGGAGTCGGGTCGACGCTGCTGCTGTGGGGCATCGGCGGCGTACTCTCGCTGGTCGGGGCGTTGTGCTACGCCGAGCTGGCCGCCGCCTGGCCCGAGCGCGGGGGAGATGTGGCGTACTTGAGCCGGGGGTTTGGGGACTGGCTGGGGTATCTGCTGGGGTGGTGCCGGATCATGGTCATCATCCCGGCTAATGTGGGGATCATGTCGTTCGCGTTTCAGGATTATGTGATTCAGGCGGGGGGATTCGACCCGAATTGGAGTCCCTGGATTTCTCTGGCAGCGGTCGCGGCCATGACCGCGATCAACCTGATTGGAGTCCAGTCCGGTCGTCGGACTCAAAACACACTGACAGCGGCCAAACTGATCGGGTTTGTGGTCGTGGTGCTGGCGGGAATGCTCGTTGCCCTGAAAGGGAACTGGCCTGCGATGTCGGCTCCATTGCCCGTGGGGATGTCTCCGAATCCGGGGTTGGCGCTGGTGTTCATTCTCTACGCCTTTGGAGGTTGGAACGATGCCGTCTACATCGCGGCCGAACTGAAGGAACCCCAGCGGAACTTGCCGCGCGCCTTGGCCGGTGGGGTCTTCGCCGTGCTGTTGGTGTACCTCGCGGTGAATCTGGCGTATGCGACACTGGGGATCGATCAACTGCGGATCGCCAAAGTCCCGGCTCGCGATGTGACGATGCAGGCGTTCGGAAATGCGGGCAGCTTCCTGGTGACTGGACTCCTGATGGTTTCGGCGCTGGGGGCGATGCACGGGACCATTTTCGGAGGGACTCGTCTGACGGTGGCGATGGGGGAGCGGTACGCGACGCTGCGGTGGCTGCGGTACTGGTCGCCACTGGGGGCACCGACACGCGGGGTGCTGCTGGTGGGGTGCAACACGATTCTGCTGGTGGCGGCTGTGGAGACATACGTCGGGCGGGAGTTGCTTGAATGTGTACTGGAAGTGATGGGGGTGCGAGGGGGAGTTCCCTGGGGTCAGTTCGGCGGCGGGTTCGACACACTGTTGGCGGCGACCGCTCCGCTGTTCTGGGTGTTCTTTCTACTGACCGGAGCCGCTCAGATCGTCCTCCGCATCCGCGAGCCCCTGACCCCGCGCCCGTTCCGGACCCCGCTCTACCCGCTGACTCCGCTGCTGTTCATGGCGACCAGCGGGTACATGCTCTATAGCAGCGTGATGTACGTGAAGTGGCTGGCGCTGCTGAGTTTTCTGCCGGTGATTCCGGGTCTGGTGGCGTGGGGGTTCGAGCGGGCGAGTTCTCGGCGGGTGGGGCCGTAGTGCCTTTCGCTCTGCGACGGAGACTTCAGTGAGCCAGACACCCTTTGCAGACGAGGGAATTGGTTCCCCACAACTGACACTCCGCGCTGAAGCCGACAGGGTATTCGCGGTCGGGGCCCACGGGTGGCCCAAAGTCGCCGGATTCTCCGAATCCGGTGTGGGCGATGTCCCCGCCGCGTGGGCGTCGGGAAAACGCGGGGATCGGGGCACTCGTTTTTTCGGTGAGTGTCTGCCCCGCTCGGCGGGCGCTGAACCACCGAACTCGGAGAGTCTGGCGACTTTTTCGGCTTCCGCGAGATGTGTCAAACATGTGGTTCTCCCTTCGCGTGAGACGCACCTCGTCCAACGGAGTGTCGTTGTGTCGGACACGGCATCTTCGGAATCTCACCAACCCGGATCTCCTTCCTCAAAGATTCTTCAAAACAACCCGAAACCCCCAGATTCACCGGCGGCCAACACGTTGTACAATGTCAGTGGTCAGATCAATCTCTCGTCGGGGATTTACACATGCAACGGGAACGCGGAACTCGACTGCTGTTCGCGGGCGTCTTCGTCGTGGCGTTGCTCGCGACCGCGACAGCCGAACAGCCGTCGATTGCTATCGCCCCCCCCTTGAATTCCGCCGCCAGTCCCCCCGCCGGGCGGTTTGAGGTCCGGACGCTGACGGACGCTGACGGCCCGCACAAATACTCAGTCTACCTCCCGCCCGGATATACCACCGACAGACGCTGGCCGGTGATTCTGTTCCTGCATGGGGCGGGCGAACGGGGGACGGATGGCTACACCCCCACCTACGCCGGGCTCGGTCCGCTGTTGAGGCACTCTCCCGAGCTCTATCCCTGCGTCGTCGTCTTTCCGCAATGCGAGACGTGGGACGACCCGATCTTTACGAGCTGGTCGATCGAGTCCGGCGCGGGTCGGCGAGCGCTCGCCATTCTCGACGAGGTCGAGCGGACCGAATCGATCGACCCCGCTCATCGCAGCCTGACCGGTTGGTCGATGGGTGGCTTCGGAGCGACGGCTGTGGCGGCACACGATCCGACCCGCTGGCAGGCAGTCCTCCCCATCGCCGGCGGTTACGTGGGTAAGGATGTCGAGCCACTGCGAAAAGTTCCGCTGTGGCTGATTCATGGGACGAAGGACAATCTGGTCCCTGTCGACCAGTCGCGACACCTGGCGACCGAGCTCGGCCTGCCGCGGGGCCGCTCGCGCTACGATGAGATCGAAGGAGCGGGGCATGAAGTCTGGGAGTACGCCTATTCCGCCCCGCGTGTCGCGAAGTACCTCCTCGAAGGGGGGGCTCCCCCCGCGATCGACTGGACGGTTGCTCCCGATCCCGATCGTCTTCCCACCGCCGAGGAACAGCACCCATTCCTGCCGGTCGCCACGGTTTCGGACGCGGTGGTGTTGCGGGTCGGGAACGATGTGCTGCGCATGTTGTCCGCCGGAATCCCGGAATCGGTCAAGCTGGAGAAGTTGCAAGGGACGCTGGCCGACATCCGGCAATCCTTCACCCTGGATGGTGAGACCTATGAAATCCTTCTCGGCCAAATGACCTACACCACGAAACTCGATTCGGCGGTACTGACCTGTCAGGCGACCGCCGACATCCGGACCGATCTCGGTGTGAGCCTCATTCTGCGGATCGGCGAGTCGACGCTCAAGACCCGCGGGTTCACGGCGAAGTCTGCTCCCTTCCGCATCGTGATCGGCCACCGCCGCCCGGTTCCGCTCCATATCCTCGTCAAACCGCGTATCCAGGATCGCCGGTTGAAACTGACTCTGCTGGACACCCGCTTCCCGATCCCGGACGACAACTGGTATGTCGAGATGCCCGACGACATCCAGATCACCGGCGACAAGTTCACCCGACACGAGATCGAGACGGGGATCGTCGGCGGTCTGTACTCACGCAAGGCCCAGATCGAAGAGCAGGTCCGTTCCGTGATTCCGGATCTCCTGCGCAATGTGGAGCAGCAACTGAACCGCGACAGGTCGGTGCAGATCACGAACTGGCTGTGGCCGCTCCCCGTCTTTCAGCCGCGCATGCGCTGGAGCCCCGAGTCCCTCACCCTGGACGCACAGGGAATGACCGTCAGCCTGGGGGCCATCATCTGTGCGTCGTCTGTCGGGAACCCGGGTGAACGACTTCCGAATCGTGCGGGCACAGCTCGTCTGCCGATCGATCGACGCCACTCCCCCCAGCTGCATCTCGCGGTGGATCCCTTGTTGATGGAGGTCGTGTCGGAGGAGTTTGCCGCCTCGGGTATCGCGCGGATCAACGTGCTGGATCTCCCGGAGCCCCGCTTCCACAATCTGGCGCGCCCCGAGCGACTGCGAGCGGCTCTTCCCGACTTGCCCAATGAGGGGGAATTCCGATCCGTGCTGGTGCTGAGCAGCCCCTTCCGGATTCTGGGTGAGCCGACGCCGGACGGGCGGGGCGGGGCGTTACGCCTGATCTTCCCTGCCGCCCAACTGGAGGTCTTCTCCCACCAGCCGCACGAGACCTCCTGGACCCGGGCCGGTCAGTTCACGATCGCGCTGGATCAAGCGATCCAGGTCTCCCTGCAGCCGACCCCCACCGGCCCCCCGCTGATCGGCACGCGCTGGAACGACCACCCCCACATCGATCTCACGTCCATGGACAGGACCGATCCAGAGGGATTGAAGGATCTGGAAAACGAACTGCGGGACGCCTGGGACGGATGGTTGAGGTCGCAGGAGATGGACCCCACCCCCACTCCGGATTACGTGGTCGGCGATTCCCGCATGCGACTCGATCGGATAGACATCCAACCTCGCTCGATCGTCGTCGATCTGGTCTGTCCGATGGCCCATTTGACGGTGGCCGGGAACGCGCCGCTGACGTACCGCGTGCGGAGCCGGGATTCCTGCTGGAGCCGTCCCCGCACACTCGCTCCCGGCAAGTCGCATCGCTACGAAGTGACCGACCCGGTGGAGTGGGAGGTTGTCGGAGTTCGCGGAGAGAAGTACACCCTGCGACCGGGCGAACTCGCCTGCTGGAATCAAGAGACCGGGGTCGCCTACGAGCCGCCTCGCCCCCAGCGGGAGTCGACCTCGGCCACATCCCGCACGGTCATCGCGGCTCCCTAGAGCAGTTCTACGCTGGGTCTTTACATATTCCCAGCCATAAATATCCGCCACCTCTTCGCCCCGAAGGGGCCGGACTCGATAGCCCAGGGCGGAGCAGAACGACGACAGTCGTGCCGCGCAGCCC
>JAYWFM010000194.1:0-11286 GCA_043778825.1 Planctomycetota bacterium
GCTTTGCCATCCGCGGTCAGCAAATTTCTGACCGCGGATGGCAAAGCCGGACCGCGGATGAAGAAGACGGACCGTAGGGACACTCGATACTTCTCGCGGAGAGGAATGAGACGTTTCGTAGGACGGACATCCTCGTCCGTCCGTGATATCCCTCACGCGGCCCCGACTGAGATGTATCTGCCCCTCGCCAGAGGGCGAGCGTGTCAGCCAAGACGCCCGCGTTCTGGTGAACGCAGCGACACTTCAAATTCAACTTGACGGACCACTAGGCCGAGGGGTCCGACACATCGCTTTCGTCCTTGTCACCCGGTTCGCTGGCTCCCACCCCGCTGGCCTTTTTACAGACGTGCAGATCCATGTGCGAGGTCGTGATCGTCCAGTCGATCACCCAGCACGGAGGCAACTGAATCGGGGTCCGGTCGGGGACACGCACGACCATGATCGCGTCGCTGGTGGTCACGGTGTCGCGGGCCAGGCGTTCCAGGGCGAACGTCAAGCGCGTGCCCGGTGCCAGGTCGGGGGCCATCTTGTACGGCGGGTCGAAGAACACGAGGCTGAACGGGGCGAAGTGGGACTTGGCTCCCTTCGGTTTGAACGAGGTCCGCAGGATGTCGGTCTGCCAGCAGATGCACTCGTCATCGACGCCCAGGCTGGCCACATTCTGGTGCAGCAGGTCGAACGCCACGCGATCGAGTTCGAAGAACGTGACCGAGATCGCCCCCCGGCTGAGCGCTTCCAGCCCGATGGTCCCCGTCCCGGAGAAGACATCCGCGACCCGGCGGCCCTGAACGCAGCCATTGTCGCACAGCTTCTGAAACAGCGTCTCCTTGACACGATCCGAAATCGGTCGCGTGATCAAACCTGGATTGGCCAGAAGTCGGCGGCGTTTGAAACGCCCCGTGATGATTCGCATCGGAAACCGTTCGTGGTGCTGGGTGGGGGTGTGGCGTGTCGGAGATGTTACCCGCTGGGGGGGATGAGGGGGAGTAGGGAGTAGGGAGTAGGGAGGGTGTGTGCATCCGGAAAGTCGGCAGCCGCCAATTTCTGCCCCCTCTCCTCCGCGATCGGCTGGACTGACAGGGAAGACATCACTGCGGGGGAGAGGGTGGAGTGAGGGGGCCACCAGCAGGCTCCGCATGGCCCCTCACCCCGGCCCTCTCCCCACAGCCACGTCCTCACAGAAAGTCACGCCGCCAGTGGGGAGAGGGGGCAGAGAGGGACCGGCTGCCGACTTTTCTCATGCACACACGGGAGGAGGAATGACTTTCGTGGCTCACTCGTTGACGCCTCCCGCCTTCCCTCTTTCTTCCAGATAAAGTGATCCCCTCCCGCCGGAATGTCGATAATTACAATATCGAGGCACAAACTGAGAAATGTCTCAAGTTCGCCCGATTCACCCACTGCAAGATGCCGTGTTCGCCCTCAGATGAGGAGCCTCTCCGGAGGCCCGAACACGTAACGATCCAACCAGGATGGTTGTGGGGTGCTGTCATGCAACCTTTCAACCGGATCGATGTTGTGTACTCCAACAGTGTGGCTGTGACGGGCGAATTCGCTCTCACGGAACAGCTGTTGCCCTCTTCCCGAATCTCGGGGTATGATTCCGGAGCTTCCGCGATGGTCACGGCCACGCAAGCGACAGGGATGGACCCCGTGGAACGTGAGGCGGCGATGGAAATTACAGGAGCCGGATTCATCGGAGGTGCAGGAGGCGTTCGCCCGGTGCAGTTCACGGGAGTCTCCGCGACCACGCCCGGTGTGGACCCGCTGAGCGCTCCCCAGGACGAGGTGTTTATCTCGCCCGCCGCCCGCCTGCTGCAAAACCCGGATGTCGGAGCCGCCTCGCGGGCCGAACGTCTGGCCGAAATCCGCTCGCAGATTTCGCAGGGCATCTACGACACGCCGGAGAAGCTGGCCTTGGCCGTCGATCGTCTGGTGCAGGATCTGAACCGCCGGTAAGGCCTTCGGTAGCTGCGTTCGCCAGAACGCGGGCGAATTGGTATCAACGTGACCGTATCGATGGATCCCCGCGTGAGTCGTCTGGCGATTTGCGGTCGCGTGTTCCGGCCCCCCGCGTTCTGGCGAACGCAGCTACCAAGCTGACCGCTGACCCTCAATGTACCCTCATCCCCGGCTGGGCCCCCGAATCGGCGCGGAGCAGGAACACGTCGCTGCCGCCGGGACCGACGGCGAGGACCATCCCTTCGCTGAGGCCGAACTTCATCTGTCGCGGCTTGAGGTTCGCGCAGCAGATTACCAACTGGCCCACCAGGTCTTCGGGGTTGTACGCCTTCTTGATCCCCGCGAAGACATTGCGGGTCACATCGCCGCCCAGGCTCAACGTCAGTTGCAACAGCTTGTCCGCCCCGGCCACGTGCTGGGCCGCCAGGACGCGAGCCACGCGGAGGTCGGTCTTGCCGAGGTCGTCGATCGTGCAGTGGTCGACGACGAGGGCTTCTTTGGCGAGCTCGTCGGCGGTGTCGCCGTAAGAGTTGGCGGTAAGCCCACCGGTTGCAACCGGTGGGCTTTCTGGCTGACTGCTGACCGCTGACGGCTGACTGCTTTCGACTGGCTTCGATTCTTCAATCATCGATTGGACTTTCTTCGTGTCGACTCGTTTCAGCATGTGCTGGTAGGGGCGGACCATCTGCCCCAGGACCGGTGTGTTCACGTCGCTCCAATGCTCGATCGGGACGCCGAGCAGTTCGCCCGTCTGCTGGGCGATGCGCGGCAGGACCGGGGCGAGGTAGATCGCCAACTGGCGGAATAGATTCAGCCCGACGGTACAGATGTTGCGGACCTCTTCGAACCGGGCCGGGTCTTTCTTGACGGCCCACGGCTGCTGTGTATCGATGTACTGGTTCGCCTTGTCGGCGAGTTGCATCACCTCGCGCAGGGCGGCGTTCGTGTCGCAGTTCTCGTACAGCTCGGCAATCCGCTCGGAGGCGGCGGCGTTCTCGCGGAACAGGCCGCCATCCTCGGGATAGACATCCGCGAGAGCCTGCCCTTCGAGCAACTTGGCACAGCGGCTGGCGATGTTGACGAATTTGTTGACGAGGTCGGCATCGACCTTGGTCTGGAAGTCGACGACACTCAGGTCGAGGTCATCGACGCGCGGTCCCTGCTTCGAGGCGTAGTAGTACCGCAGGTACGCCGGGTCGAGGTGCTTCAGGTACGTCGCCGCACTGATAAACGTTCCCTTCGACTTCGACATCTTCTCGCCATTGACCGTCAGGAACCCATGGATGTGGACCTTCGACGGCAACTGATATCCCGCCGTGTGCAGCATCGCGGGCCAGAACAGGGTGTGGAAATACGTGATGTCCTTGCCGATGAAGTGGTGGATTTCGGAGTTCGGGTTCTTCCACCAGTCGTCGAGCTTTTCGCCGGTCCGTTGACACCACTCGGCGGTGCTGGCGATGTACCCGATCGGGGCGTCGAACCAGACGAACCAGTAGTTGCCGGGGCTGTCGGGGATCTCGAACCCGAAGTATTTCGCGGGGCGCGACACGTCCCAATCCCGCAGCGGGTCGGCCAGGAAGTTGTTCTTGAGGAAGTTGGCGATCTCCGGCTGCAAGGCTCCGCTGGTCTGGGTCCAGGTGGTCAGATACTCATGCAGATGTTCGATCTGCACGCACAGTTGAATACTCTTCTTCAGGACCGGAACTGCCCCAGAGAGAGCACTCCGCGGATTGACAAGTTCAGCCGGTGTGTACTGAACGAGGCACTTCTCACAGCTGTCGCCGTACTGGTCTTCGGCCCCGCACTTGGGGCAGGTGCCCTTGACGAACCGGTCGGCGAGGAATGTCCCGACCTCAGGATCGAACAGCCGTTCGGCGGGTCTTTCGATGACGATATTCGCCTTTCTCAACGCAGCCCAGATCTCGTGACAGAGGGCACGGTTCTCCGGCGAGTTGGTACTCCCGTAGTTGTCGAACTCGATGTCAAATCCGCTGAAGTCGCGGATGTGGTCAACCCGCATATCGGCGATCATGGCCTCTTCGCTGCGGCCCTCCTGGCGGGCGCGGATCATGATCGCGGTGCCGTGTGTGTCATCCGCACAGAAGAACCGGCAGTGGTGCCCGCGCAGCTTCTGGAACCGCACCCAAATGTCGGTCTGGAGGTACTCGACCAAGTGGCCGATGTGAATCTGGCCATTGGCGTACGGGAGGGCGGAAGTCACCAGGATCTGGCGAGGAGTCATGCGAAGTCCAACAGATGGCCATCGTTCAAAAAAAGCCCAGTGGTTGCAACCACTGGGCTTTGACGCGAGTTCGTTGCATCCACTACCGAGCCTGCGTCTCATACAACCGTGCCACATCGGCAGCGGTCACAACAATGTCGCGGATGAATCCGGTGTGGGCCCGCTCGTAGCTGATCTTCGAAGCCAGTTGGGGCTTGTGGTGAATCGCCTGGGAGATCCACTGCGCATCCTCGGGGGAAAGTCCAACGACATCTGCCGCAAAGCGGGTGCGGGTCTCGACGATCAGGGACTCGATCCGACGATCGAACTTGTTGTAATCCGCCATGTTGACCCGGATTCCGAGAGGGAGGCTGCGTTCGGCCCCTCCGCAAATGGAGTAAGCCATCAGTGAGAGGGAGTATACCGAAAGCGACTGGAGAGGAAACCAAGTCCTGATCCGGGTGCGTGACCCTGGGCTGACGTTTCCGACACAAGTCCCGGTCGCGTGGGCTTTAGCCAACGCGAGACTGTTATCTTCATGGAAACGTGGGCTAAAGCCCACGCTACTTCGACTTTTGTCGGATACATCTGGGCTGCGATGTTTCAGCCCATCGGGATACAGAGGCAGTTCGACGGTGAGTGGGCTTCTGGCTGACGGCTGACGGCTTCCCCCTTTCCGATCTCCCCAAAAAGTCGGATGAACCGAAAAACGCTCATTCGGTGGTTGGAGTTCAGGCTGTAGCCTGCTCGATGGGAGGGCGAAGCTCCTGCTGAGCCGCGAGCCAAGGGACGCGTCAACTCGCGGCAGCGGCTCGGCAGGAGCCTCGCCCTCCCGAGGGAAGCGAACCCCCAAATCAAGCATTGACGCGGGAGTAGCCTGTCTTTGGTCTGGCACTGCCCGATCACCGGACACGGCCGAGGCAGCCTAAAGGCTGAACTCCAACAGTCGCACTATTGGAATGCACCGATGAGGGAACTCATCTGTGCCAATCTGTTGCCGCCGCCCAGCCGGGGTTCGACCATGAAATTGATACTGAGGTTATTCCGACTGCGGTCGTAGCCGGCGCCCACGTGGAACAGCATGTATTCGCCAATGCGGGTGATGGTCATCGACTGGCCGCGATCCACTCCCTCGACGATGTCGTACGCGGCCCCGAACGTGGAGGTCCATTTTTCGCTCATGCGGTAACTGAAGCTGCCAGCGAGCAAGCCGCTGTCGATGGGCCCGGCCTTGACCTGTCGCACACCGATATACAGGCTACCGCGCGGCCCGCGCTGAGTCAGGAAGCCCGCGTTCCAGACTCGCTGGCCGTTGCTGAAGGGATCGACGACCGCGTTGGCCAGGAATTGCGTGCGCTCGCCGACCTGCCACATGTAGCGTGCGGTCAGCAATCCCAGCGTCGAGCCGAAGTTGTCCCGACTGGCATTCGGAAAGATGCTCGATTCCAGGTCGAGGCTCATCCAGTCCTTGATCCTCTGATGTTCGACCGGCCCTTCCTTCGTCTGCCAGCGCTGCCGCAGGCCCAGACGCAGCACCTGCTGATTGTCGACCAGTTCCTGATACGCCGCGGTCACGCTCTGCCCGGCCCCGGCCCGCACGGCGTAGAAACGGGGGTCGAACTGAGCGGGCAAAGCGCCTCCGAATTCGAGGGCCAGGAACCGCTCACGGAATCGCTCCTGGGCATCTTCGTCGAAGGCGTTGTACTGCGGGATGTCCGCCAGCGACTGCGAGGACCGCGAGTACGAATAGTCCGCATCCAGGACCACCTTGTGAGCCAACCCGTTCAGCCCCAAGATCGAGCTTTGGATCTCCGGCACCGCCCGCCAGAACTCGACGCTGGCTCGCACCCCGGCACTGCCATATAGCCGCGAACGATCATTGGCCGTCATGTCCTGTTGCCAGTACGCTGCCTCACCCAACGCATACGGGGCCACCTTCACCGGACCGACTTGGAACGGCAGGCTGAACTCATGCCGCGTGCCCGTCACCAGTCCCTGCACATCCGGGAGGTACGGCAACGCCGTGAACGTGTCGTTGGGGTCCGTCGGGGCCTGGGCCGGACGAATGTGGCCGTGCCCGATCCAGCTGTGACTGCTCCAGGTCACGGCATCGTTCAACAGCGGTTGACCGAGGACGGTGAGGTCGAGCCGGGGCAGCCATTCGGTCTGATCGAAGATGTCGTTGAGCCGGGTCTGGAACATCAGACTGCCGGTGACGTTGTCGTTCTGTACGGCGAGGTTGACGAGGTTCTCCTGGTCCTTGCCCTGAATGAACTCCGGCTCGTAATACTGTTGGAGGAAGTTCCGATCGTTGTTGAGGAAATAGGAAAGTTCACTCGACAGCGAGACGCCGAAGGGGAACTCCATCCGGTTGCGGTGCAACGCTCGACCGCGATTCGCATCGGGGAACGCCAGGCTGTTGCGTAAATATCCGAGCTGGTCTTTTCCACCATCGTGAACGTAGTACAGCAAGCCTTCGCCCGTGATATGGGTGGGCGCGCCGAGAACCTGGCCGTACAGGTCGTAGTTCCCTCTGGTCCCGATGGCGGGGCCGCGATTGGTGTAGCCATTCAGCAACAGATCCCATTCCACTCCGGGGGGCAGTTCGAATCCGAACAGCTTGTCGACGCTCCAGACCGTATTGATTTCGGTCCCGTAGACTCCGCTGAACCCGAGCGAGGCTGACTTCAGCGGGATCGGAATCTCCTCGACCGGCCCACTGAGGCGCGGCAGATAGAACACCGGGATCTCTTCCACAAAGAGCGTGTTGTTGGTCGAAGTGATGTACTGCGAGGTGCGAGGTTGTCCGGTGGCGGGGTCCACACGGGAACCCCACGCACTGGGGCGATCGTCAATGGTGATGAAGCCCGCCTGGAACCGGTAGCCGGGCCGGCCCAGTTGGCTGGTCGTGAACCAGGCGTTCTGGGCCTGGAAGCTGGTTTCGGACATCTGCCGGATGGTGTCGGCCCGCACGCGCAGGAACGTGTCCAACTCGGGGATGTAGGTTCGCAACTCGCTGTTCATGAGCAGGCTCCGGCGGTCCCGGATGTCGTAGAAGGCGTGGCTGGCTTTGACCTCGCTGTTCCCCTGCCGCACGACGATGTCCCCTTCCAAATAGACCTGGAACGGAGTGTTTTCGTTGATCTCGAAACCGTCGCCGGGCTGGCCCAGTCCCTCGGCCGAGGTCCAGATCACCGCCCGATCCGCAGACAGATCGATCCGCGTCAGGACCATCTGACCATCGAGAACCACCGGGACATTCTCGACCACGATGGTCACGCCGCCCTGGACGGTGGTCATTGTCTCGGGCGGTTCCTTCTGGCGATCAACTTCGCTGTGAACCTTGAAGTCCATCCCGAGGTTGCGCGGGTTGATCGTCACCTTGCGGGGGAGCAGCATGGGTGTCGTCCCCTGGCCCAGCCGCATCGACCCGTTGTCCCACAGCGTTGGACCATCGGGGGCGACCTCGGAAAACTGCGTCTGCAGCAGGTCCTGGCGACTGCGGCGGCGATGATCGTCTCCCCGCTGATAGGTGGTCGTCTCGGCCATCGACCGCTCGACCGGGTTCTTCTCACAACTGATCTTCGACCGCGTATGCAGCTCGACCAGCATGGAGGGCTTCGACACCGTGCGGTCGGGTTCGCTGAGCCGGGCATCGCCCGCGAGGTAGATCGTGAGACGTTCTTCCTCGGTCGACTCGACGGCTCCGCCCCAGAAGACCATCTCTTCGGCTTCGAGCACGGTCGGTCCCTGGGTCACGCGACAATGGCCGCGCGTGAACAGGATTACCTGCCCCGACTCTTCCCAGCGCCAGGCGTACTGGGAACTGATGGAGATGGGGTCGCTGGGTGGGGGCTGAGGGGCGGGTTGGCCGAGGGGAGCCGCGCCGGGCTGAGAGGTGGCCTCGTCGGGAGTGGGCCTGAGCAGCGCCCGCTCGACTCGCGACAGCGACGGCAAACTATGCCCGGCCCCCGGCGGCGTCTGTGCCTGAACCCCAGCCAGCGCGCAGACCCCCAGCGCCAGCGCCAACAGCGCCCACAGCGTCGAGGATCGAATCGCGGAGAAGTTCACAAAGGGGGTTCCGGTAGGAAGAACCGGCAAATCGAAGAAGAGGAGCAGACCGCAGAGGGGGGACACGCCGCACCACTCCCGACAAGCAAGCTCGCCAGGGTGGCCAAACGGCGGCGGAGTATACGACCGGTTCTGAAAAAGTGTCAATAAGTGTATTTGCCGGACAGATTCTCTAAAGTTCTTGTCAGGAATGGCTTTGCGACAACAGCAATTTGGCGGTCTAGAAAGCCCCGGGTTTGCAACCCATTGGTCTCTACACGACTCGACTTCTCTGGATCGGGCGATTCCCGCTCACATCTCGGCATCGCGAGAACAGGAGGATTTCAACGCAAAGGCGCCAAGGGGCAGGCTCCGAGGTTTCGGTTTGCTTCCTGGCGCCTTTGCGACTTTGCGTTGAATTCCCCTCAAACCCGTTGCCAAGACAGACATCTCATCCGGCGACGTTTGGAGAAATTGTGTCGAGACCAAGGGGTGGCCACTCCTGGACTGTAGAACGACAACTACGGCTTCTCCTCTGCCCCGCACACGCACACCATCGCGTGGCACCCCGGACAGCCGTTCCCGTACTTGGCCTGGACTGCCGCTCCCAGGTCGATCTGAGACACGTTGGCAATCGTCACCAGCCAGGCCAGCACATCGGCGAACTCCAGCGCGAGTTCCTCCTTGGTCCCGCTGCGGAGGGCGGTGGCCAGTTCGCCGACCTCCTCCATCAGCCACATGAAGGTGCCCTCGATCCCGCGCTCCTCGTCCTTGCGCGAGTACATCGTATCGATCAGGGACTGGAGTTCTTGGAGAGTCATGACGTGTCCGAAGGGGGGAGGGAAGCCGCTGGTCAGGGCATTATGACCGAGTCCGCCCCACGCGGAAACCATACGAGAAGGGAGCACACTTCCGAGTCCGTCGCCCCCCGAGGTGTTCCCCACGGACGGACGAGGACATCCGACCTACGAAATGCCTCATGCCTCTCCGCGTGAAGCATCCAGTGTCCCACGAACCGTCTTCTTCATCCGTAGTCCGGCCTTGCCATCCGTGGTCAGTGGATTTCTGACTACGGATGGCAAAGCCGGACCACGGATGAAGAGCAACTTGATGCGAATTGCCGATCATTCCCTGCTCCCCTCTTCATGATTTTGTAACCATGATTTTGTGAACCTCTCCTCTCCCCCGGTCAGGTGAGACATACCCCGGATCAGGGATCACAAGATCATGGGGAGCCTTTCAGGTTGCGACGCGGCCTCATGCCGCCCTTCGGGCATCCGCGACCGTTCGTGACCCCGGTCAGCAACGTGCGTCTCGCACTCTCACACTCGCGGCCACGGAAAGTGTCGTAGCGAACTCGGACCGAATTCGACACACTCCTGTCATCCGCTGTTGTGTCTCAGCTCATCGGAGTCTGTCGTGGTCGATCGTCGGGAGTTTCGGTTCGAGTTTCTCTGCCCAGGGTGCCAGGCCAAGCTCCGCCTCCAGGACCGCAGCTTGATCGGGACTCGCTGGAATTGCCCCGAGTGCCAGGCCCCGCTGGAGATCAAAGATGCGGGGCAGGGGGGCTTGGTGGCGAGCCGCGCTGCGCCGATCTCACCCGCCATATCGACACCCCCCGGACGAGGGATCGCTCCCCGCACGGCTGCGAGGCTGGTGGCTGTGATTCTGATTACGGGCGTGGCAGTGTTCGTCTTGTGGCCACCGGCTGTACCGTCCACGCCAGTGACCGTTCAGCCGCCCGCGGTCGTGCCCCTGCCTCCCGAGAATCACCCGCCGACTGTGCCACTCGATCCCATCGAGGCCCAGTTGAGTTCCCTCGGGCGGTGGCTCAACGGCCAGCACGAGAAACACGGAGCGTTTCCGGTCGCGGTGGTCGGCGGCGAGCTTCCGCGGGAGGAACGCCTGGGGTGGCAGGCTCTGTATCGCGAAGATACAGAACAAGGCCAGCGTGTGCTGCCCGATCATACTCGCGGCTGGAAAGACCCGGCCAATGAACCGTTCGTCCGGCGGCGAGCCACCGACCTGTTGAACCCACGCGTCTCGGCTGTGGCCAGTGAGGAGGGGTATCCGGCCTCGCACTATGTCGGGGTGGCGGGGGTCGGAGCGGAGGCTGCCACGTTGCCGAAGTCTCACCCCCGCGCGGGCGTATTCGGCTACGACCGCCGTACGACGCGCGAGGACATCCAGGACGGCACATCGAACACGCTGATGGTCGTCGGCGTGCAAGACCACCCGCCCGCGTGGGCCAGTGGCACGGGCAGTGTGCGCGGCCTGACAGCTGAGCCCTACCTCAATGGACCCGACCACTTCGGGACGGGCCAGGCGGACGGGATGCTGGTCCTGATGGCGGATGGGAACGTGAAGTTCCTGTCGAAGGCGACCGACCCCAAGCTCATGCGACGGATGGCCGCGATGGCCGATGGGTTGCCGCTGGATGCTGCGGTGCCAGGGGAGCCTGCCGACCCGGTATCGAAGCCACCCCAGCCGAACATGGTCGATGTCGGACCAAAACCTCCCGGCCCAGCTGATGTGCCGATCACCATCGAACTGACCCCCGAGCGGGTTGGTTACAATGTCGAGCGGGGGCTGGCGGTGAGTGTCACACGGTTCGAGATCAAGACCCCGATCCCGCTACGGCTGGTGCTGCGGCAGATCGTCGAGTTGTCTGCCCTGCCGATTGATGCCGGGGAACTGGCCCACGACCCGCGCCTCGATCAGTTGATCGCTCTCGATCTCCAGCAGACCACGATTCGCGGCATCCTCGATGCGGCACTCAAGCAGGCTCAGATGGAGTTTACGGAGGATCTGCAGGGTATTCACCTCAAGGTCTCCGTCCCCCCTGCCGCGTCCGCCCCCTGATCCTGTGGGGTAGGCTTCCAGCTTGTCATGACATGCGAGCCTTCGACCAGTGAGCGAGCCACTGGTTTCTGCTCCCTCTCCCCCGCAACACGCACAGGGCAAAAGACACATCAATCGCGGGGGAGAGGGGGCCGGAAACGTGCTGGCTACCTTGTCGACGTGATCCGCGAGAAATCCTTCACGGCGTTGCC
>JAYWFM010000195.1:0-11241 GCA_043778825.1 Planctomycetota bacterium
CACGACACCCTGCATTTTTCGTGTATTTCGTGCCTTGCGTGGTTGGATTCCGATGTGCTTGGTGGGCGAAACCGCAACCGACGAACGGGACGCACACACCGGCGGAGCAGTTCGGTTCATGAGGCGTTGAGAAGTTCCCTCTTGGGGGGATTGTGCCGTGTTTAGCGAGCGCCACCGACTTTTCCAGTTGCCCGATTTATGTCGATCTCGGTGGCGGGTTCTTGACCACCCCGCACGAGAAGGGTAAGGTAGTCGGGGGTGGGGGCATCTTGTAACCGAAGATATGAAGACGGTCGCCTCATCGCGGTGGTTTGGGGGTGCGCATGTTGCGGCGAGAAGCCGGTCGCACCCCGCTGGAATTGTCTCACGGTCTGGTTGCTTGAGTTTGGAGATGCTTCGCATGTCTCGTCCACGGATTACGTTTGCTATTGCCGCCTTGGCCTGCTGCTCCCTGATTCTCTGCGCGGTCGCAGCCGATCCGAAGAAGCCCTCTTCCAAGAAACCGACCCCGTCCACATCGGTCGAGTCCGAACCGACTCCCGCCGAAGAGCCCGCTCCCGCTGACCAGGGGGAGGCTGACACGACGGAGGCAGTGGCCGGAGAGGATCTGGGACCGTGGGAAGTCACCGACCGGCTGGAACTCGTCTTCCGGAATCCGATTGCCGTTGCGGGGGACAAGACCCTGTCGGCGAAGGTGTTGCTGAAGAACAAGTCGGAGACGGAGATTCCGGGGAAGCTGGTACTGGTGGTGGAAGGCTCCTCGATCGAGGGGACGAAACTGCACGCCCCGCAGGGTGAGTTTACGGAGGCGACGCCGTACCTGCAGATGCTGCCGGAGAAGCGGGTGCTGGATGCTGGCAAAGAAACGCCGGTGAAGACGCTGGTTCTGACCAGCGTGGACTCGACGCAGGGAATGAACCTGGAGTCGGCATCCCTGCGTTGGCGGGCGTTCACGCTGACTAAGCCTGCAGACTTGAATGATGAGTCGACTGCGGACGACAAGCAGGTTCCCGGCAAGGGTTACACCTGGGGCGAGATGCGCCAGGCGATGGCCGTTCAGAGCAACGCCACCACGGCACTGCTGGAGAAGCATGGCGGAGCGATTGTGGGCACGGCCATCTCCGAAAACGCGAACGGCCAACTCGTCATTCTGGTGTACGCGGCTCAGGGCGGGATGTCTCGCAAGCTGCCGGGCAGCATCGAGGGCTTGCCGGTGCAGTTGACCGTGACCGGGACCATCAAGGGAGGCCCGGCTTACTCTCAAGTGACGATGACTGACGGAAAAGCTCAAGTCGCCCCCCTGCCCGAGCCAGAGGCTGAGACCACGCCACAGTCTGCAACCCCGACTGCTGAACCGAGCAGCCAGAAGGCCACGGAAGCCACACCGCAAGCCGCTCAAGCAGGTCCGCCGACCAAACGTTTCAACCGTCCGGTGCCGATCGGTGTGTCGATTATCAACCAGAACGATGTCTGCGCGTCGGGAACGCTCGGTTGCCGCGTCTTTAATCAAGCGGGCCAGCAATTCGTTCTGAGCAATAATCACGTCATGGCGCAAGAGAATCTGGGAGTCTTCACGGATCCGATCTGCCAGCCGAGTACGGGAGACTTGCCTCCGCCGACCCTGCAATGCAAAAAGCTAGTACCAGACATCGTCGCCACTCTCTCCGACTTCCAGAAAATTCAGTTCGTCAAGACCGCCATATTAGCTCCCACAGGCCCGATCAACACCATCGACGCCGCTGTGGCACTCAGTCCGCCGGGGATGGTGGGTCACATCACCCCGGTGGGGGGTTATGGATCCCCCGCCCGTTTGCCGCAGGAAGCGTTGTACGTGGGAATGCCTGTTCAGAAGTATGGCCGCACGACCTCCTATACCAAGGGCAAGATCCACTCGCTCAATGCGGAAGCGATCATCAATTATGGGACGGCTGGATATGCCCGGTTCAAGTACTGCATCGACATTCGAACCCAGTTTTTGGTTCCCGCGTTCAGTGCCGCTGGCGATTCCGGATCACTGGTCGTCACGCAGGCGGATCGTCGCCCGGTGGGACTGCTGTTCGCGGGAGGAGGGTACGACACCTTCATCAATCCGATCAGCCCGGTTCTGACCCGCTTCAAGGCGGGAGTGGATGATGGTGCCGGGGGGACTCCCGTACTCGGATCCGGGCGGACGGGGACATCGATTGGCCCGATCAAAAAGTAGTCCCGGAGACGCGTGACACCGCAGTCCCGCTCGCGCCAGCCGACTCTGTGGTGCAGGGCCTCCCGAGTGGGCTTTTCCAGTGAGGGGCGATTCCGTCAAGAGTCGGTCGACCCCAGTCTCACGACTTCTGTGTCGTGCCCGAGCGAGTCTGCCATCGCTGCACGAGAGATTCGATTCCGACTGCCGACAGCACCAGCAGCGGGTACTCTCCGGGCAGGCGATAGCGAACCGAACTGACGAACACCAAGTGCAGGGCGGCGAAGTACAGGATCGGCCCGGCGGTGATCGCCAGAATGCCGAGCGCGCGCCGCACCTGCCACGCGCCGATCAGGGCGGGGACAAACACGATGAGATACCAGCCCAGCGACACGAGCATCAGAGCCGGAGAAGTCTTGAACTGGGCGGCGTTGGGGAAGGGGTTCCAGTAGCGGACGCTCTTCTTCCAGGCGAGGACAGCCACTTGGCCGGGGTTCTGGAAGGCAAACGCCCAGGCCCGCTGGCGGTACTGGCGGTCCATCTCATACTCCGACATCCGCGACAGCAGGTTCTCCCGGTCGAAGAACGCCATATTGCTGTCGCCGGTGCTGTTTTGTGGATTCCACCCGTCGTACAAGCTGGGCCCCATCCAGAGTGTGGTCAGGACAAAGTGCCCCGTCACGCGCTGATTGCGTATTCCCCACGGCACGAGGCTCCCGACCATCACCACCACGGTGCAGACGGCCAGCCCCAGGTGAGCGCGGTCCCGTTTCCACAACCACAGCCCCAGCACCAGACACGGCGGAAAGAGCAACCAACTCGGACGCAGGTAGCAGCTGACACCGGCCCACACGCCCGCGCTCAGCCCGGTGAGGAGTGCGGCTCGCATGCCGAGGGCGCTGGAGCACAACGGCTCCGGCAATGAAACACGGCCCCAGCGAGCGAGTGGAACCAACCCAAACACCAGCGACACGGCAAACACCGTCTCCGTCAACTCGATCGCACTGAACCCCACAAAGATCGGAGACACGGCGGCCATCCCGCCCGCGATCCACCCGGTGCGATGACCGAAGAGCCGTTGTCCCAGTTGATAGACACCGACGCAGCCCAGCGCCCCGACGGTCGCCAGGACGAGCCGGGCGGCGAGCAGGCTCTCGCCGAACAGCCGCATGGAGACCGCGAGCAGGAGCGGAAAGCCTGGCATGCGCAGTACGAAGCGGGGCGGGGTGTAGATCTCGTAAGAGTCACCCTGCGCGATGCAACGCGCCAGATGCCAGTAGCCGGCGGCGTCCCCTTCAATCACATACAGGCGCGGGGGCTGGGAGACATGGTTCAGATAATACTGAACCGCGAAGACAGCCACGATCCGCAGTGCCCACGCCACCGCAAACAGGATCAGAACAGACCGGTAGGGTTTCGAACTCAAGTGAGGGTCCGCCGGGGATCGCTGGGGGATGCTGACTGCGATCGTAAGGGCGGAGAAAACCAGAGGTCAAGCGGATTGCATGCGGTTGAGCTTGTCCATTTGCCAGCGAAACTCATCCCGTGCCTGGCACTCGTCCACCACGAACAGTTCTGCCCAGTCGAGCCGGCACTCATTGATCCCAAATTGGGTGAGAACCTTGCTGACCTCGTCGTAGTCGATCCCGGACGCCCGGATTTCATCTTGGCGGCGAATGAAATCCAGGTTCTCCCAAGGTTTGTCCGTCCGCAGGAACTTCTCTTCGATGTACTTCACGGCGGTCAGGCACAGCTTCGTCTGGCCAGCCCAGACCTCGCCCTCACCAGTCAAGCGAATGCGTCCGAAATAACTGCCCTGCTTGAATTCGGGGAAGGGGCGTTCACCGTACAGGTGCTGAATCCAGCGATGGTGGCAAAACACGGTCCAGTAGTGATCAAACCATTCGCGATACGTCTTGGTCCCCAAGTCTGTTTTCGCCGACACGTTGCGGCAAAACATGTGGGTCCAGGCTTCGTGGTGAGCGTATGCCACAATGGAACAAAAGGGCAGGTACTCAAATGCGACCGTCATCGGCACTCCGTGAAGAGAAATCTGGCCCCACCACAGTCCGGTCCCCAACTCATTCAGAATCGGGAAGTCTTCCCATCCGCTGGCCTGTCTGCAGGCCATTTCAGCATGGACCGATATGTTGTATCTCTGTTTTCGTGATATAGTCAAGGAGTTCAACACGCTTTTCTGGAAAATTCATCTGTCTCCACTGGAAGTGAGAAATTACCCAAATTGTCTCGTTGGTAAAGTCGTCTCAATTGACAGATGGGCTTCAATCGTTACTTTAGGGGCGTTGCTTCCTCTGGAGATGTCTACGTAGACACCCCAACTTCGAGCCAGGGAAGCGCTGTGGGGAAGTTCAGGCCGCCTCGGAGCCACTCCACAGCTCACAGGATGTTCCGAGGCCAATTGAGGAGTTCGCAATGGTTCGCAAGATGATGTTCGTGTTTGGTGCCATGTTGGCACTCGTCCTGGTTGCTGGCGATGCGTCGGCTGCCCGGGGATGCAAGGCTCCGAAGTGCAAGCAAGCCAAGTGCTGCAAGGCACAGAAGTCAAGGTGCAATAATGCACAGCCTTCCTGTGCGGCACCGGCTTGGAACAACTGTGCACCAAGCTGTGGAGCTCCGGCTTGCAACAGCTGTGCACCAAGCTGCGGAGCTCCGGCCTGCAACAACTGTGCCGCTGCTCCTTGCAGCAACTGTGCAGGTGCAGCAGCTCCCGCTGCCGCTCCGGCCAATGCTCCGGAACCGCCACCTGCCAAGTAGTTCTGTCCCACCTCGGGTACACTCAACGGCTTGTGATCCACTGGATTGCAGGCCGTTTTGCATGGGTTGAGGGTTGAGCGAAAGAGGAGCAGTGAGAGTGGCAAATTGCAAAATACAAAGTAAACAGTGAGAAGGCTTTGTTGACTTTGCACATTGCACTTCTCAATCAGCCCGGATTATTCACCACGAAATACACAAAACACACGAAAGGAATACCGTGCAACGGTTTAGGTCACATTCCAGCCGTGACACTGAATGACACTGTGTTTTTGATGATGTTCAATGCCACCCTCTGGCTTTCGTGTGTTTCGTGGTCTACTCCTGAATGATCTGGGTTAGCATCCCCACTCCCCCACTCAACCCTCAACCCGGTGCCTCATGGATCTCCTACTCGCCGACACGCACATGCTCATCACCGGCGGGGCCAGTGGGATCGGGCTGGCGACGGCGCGGGAGTTCCTGCGGGAAAATGCTCGCGTCACGATCCTGGATCTCGGCGACGCACCGCAGGAGTTCACCTCGGGGAGCGATGCTCCGCGAGTCCACTCCCTCCGCGTCGACATCACCGACTTCGCAGCAGTGACACAGGCCGAAGAACAGGCGGTCGCGCACTTCGGCCCGGTCGATGGAGTGATCCATTGTGCCGCCATCGGGTCCGGGAAGTTCGGGTTCCCGTTCACGAACCTCGCCCCGTCTGACTGGGAGCGGACCCTGCAAGTCGACATCATGGGGATGGTCCACGTGGCCCACTCTTTTGCCCCCCGCATGAGAGAGCGGAAGGTCGGGGCGTTTGTGTTCCTGTCGAGCGTCGCCGGACAGATCGGCTCGCAGACCGACCCGCCTTACAGTGCGGCCAAAGCCGCCAATATCAACTTCGCCCAGTGCATGGCCAAGGATCTCGCCCCGCACAACGTCCGCGTCAACACCGTCTGCCCCGGCATGGTCCAGACCCCGCTCAACCGGGCCGTGTGGCAAGCCTGGCACGACCAACAACCTTCCGATGCCCGTCTCACCTACGAGGAGTGGGCCGGGGCGAAGATCCGCACGATCGTGCCCCTGGGCCGGTGGCAGACTCCCGAAGACATCGCCTCGATGATTGTGTTCCTGGCCTCGGACCGGGCCAGCAACGTCACCGGCCAGACGATCAACGTCGACGGTGGGTTTGTGATGCACTGGTAGGAAAGTTGTCAGTGGTCAGTGGGAACGAATGAGATCGCTTGGACTCTGATCCGTGGACTCGAATGACGGTGCCTGTGCCCCACAACACGCGAACAGCGTTTTTTGCCGTTTCCGCGACACACAGGCGGGCAATCCCGGAAACCTCACCCGTCGAGAAGCGGCTGGTGGGGCATCCGGACGGAACTCTGGCAGGAATCCGCAAGAACGTCCCCGGGAGCCGCCGATTGAACTAGCAGGGAACGCCCAAATCAGGCAGAGTCCGCTTTCGGAGTGGTGCCCGGAGTGTCATCACCCCCCACAGAGTGTCGCCAGTTCGCCCCAGCCACGGGCGATCCCGCCCGCTGGATTGCGGCGGAACAGCAGATCAGGGAAGATCACCACACAATGTCCGAGCAGACGCTGCACTCATTCGGCCTGGAATCCGTAACGCCCATCCGGACGAGCATCTCCACCGAGACTGCCAACCAATGGACGCATGCGGCGGGCTTCGTGGCCGGAGTCTTTGCCGCCACGGCGCTCATGGCCAGAGTCCTCTGGACTGGCGACCTTTCGACCGTGATCGGCTGTGCGATTTACGCCGCGTCACTGGTCGCCCTGTACGCCGCTTCCACACTCTCGCACAGTTTTGAATGCCCCGATCGGCGGCAGTTCTACCGGATGGTGGATCAGGTCTGTATCTTTCTGTTCGTGGTCGGCAACTTTACGCCGTTCGTGCTGGTTCACATGCGCAACAGCCTCGGCTGGGCACTGTTGGCGGTCATGTGGAGCGGAGCGTTGACCGGCTGCTACTTCCGCATTCGAGCGAAGGAGAAGACGATCTCCCCGTGGTTCTTCGTCCCACTGGCGTGGCTTCCGGTGATGACCATGGGTTACGTTCTAATGGCCAGCAGCTGGTTCGGCCTGTCGATCGTGGTGGCGGGAGGCCTGTCGTACACGGGCGGGCTGTGGTTCTTGATGAATGACCACAAGCACCCGTACTACCATGCGGTGTGGCACGTGTCGACGATGACCGGGGCCGCGCTGCACTTTCTGTTTACGTTCTGGTACGTCGCATCGCCGATCGTTTAGCCGCGACGCGAAGTCTTCGCAGCGGAGCGTTCGCCCCCGCTCACTCAGCGACGTAGTGCCCGCTCTTGCCACCGCTCTTTTCGAGCAACCGAATCCCGCTGATCTGCATCGCCCGGTCGACTGATTTGCACATGTCATAGACGGTCAGTGCGGTCATGCTGACCGCCATCAGAGCCTCCATCTCGACCCCGGTTCGGCCTTGAACAGAGACGGTGGCCTCGATCCGCAATTGCCGATCACTCACGAACTCAAAGTCGATCGTCGCCCCGTCGAGCCCCAGCGCATGACACAGCGGGATCAACTCGGCGGTCCGCTTCGTGGCCATAATGCCCGCCAGACGAGCCACCTCCAACACGTCTCCCTTGGCCAGTTTGCGGTCGCGGATCAGAGCCAGCGTCTCCGGCTGCATGAGGACCAGTCCTTCGGCCCTGGCTCGCCGGGCGGTGACGGACTTGCCGCCGACATCCACCATGCGGCTGGCCCCGGAGTCGTCGAAGTGGGTGAGTTCGGGCATGGGCAGCTTTCGGGGAGAGTGTTGGAGTCCAGCCTTTAGGCTGCTCTTCTCGGCAAGGAACAGCGTGACGAAGACAGCCTAAAGGCTGGACTCCCACTCTGCGAGCCAGCCGCCGGTCGATCCACCATAAACCATCAACCGTCTTCAACCCCCTCTTGACCGATCGGTGCCGCTGGTCGACACTCCGGTCCGCCGCATATCGATTCGCCCACGGAAGGGCACAGGGCGGTGTTCAGGGAGGGGAACTGATGACGCTTCGGAATCTGCGGTATCGCGTGGAATACGTGCTGTTCCGGCTGGCAGCGTGCCTCGTCGAGGTGCTGTCGGTGCGGCAGACGATCTCGCTCGCGCGGTGCGGCGCGTGGTTGATGACGCATGTCGCCCCGCGCGACGTGTCGCGGTATCACATCGCCTCCGAGAACATCCGAGCGGCGTTCGGGGCCGATCTGACCACAGCTCAGGTCGAGCAACACATCTTCCGCATGTGGGTCCACTTGATCCGGCTGGTCGTCGAGACGATCCAATTGCCTCGCAAATTGAGCCTGCGGAACTGTCGGGAGGCCGTAGTGTTTCGCGACCGGGCCGAGGCGGTCAAGGTGCTCTGCTCGGGGCGACCGGTGTTCTTCCTGGGCGGGCATTTTGGGAGTTGGGAGCTGTCGGTGGCGACATTCGGGATGTTCGGATTCCCGATGGGCGTGGTGGCCCGCCAGTTGGATAATCCCTACCTGAATGAGTGGTTCCAGAAGTCCCGCGAGCAGACGGGGAACCGTCTGTATTCGAAGAACGGCGGGTTCGACGGAATGGTCGAACTGGTGCAGGCGGGTGGCCACATGGCCCTGCTGGTCGATCAGGACGCCGGTCGTCGCGGGGTGTTCGTCGACTTCTTTGGGAAGCCCGCCTCGACGTTCAAGTCGATCGCCTTGATGGCCCTGGAGTACAAGGCCATCCTGGTCGTCGGATACGGACTCCGTCTCCCGGACAATCTGCTGGAGGCTCGCTGGGCCCAGTTCGAGATCGGCTGCGAGGAGATCATCGACACAACCCAGATCGTGGCCCGCGACGAGGTCCAGGAGATCACGCAGCGGTTTACCGCAGCCCTGGAACGCTCGATCCGCCGGGCCCCCGAGCAGTATTTCTGGGTGCATCGCCGCTGGAAGACCGACCCGGTGACGCGGCAGAAGCAGAAGGACCACGAGGCCAAGGCCGCGTGAACACGGACCGCGTCTCTTCAGTCCATCGCCGACACCAACCCGTTTAGCCGCGACGCGAAGTCTTCGAAGCGGAGCGGAACCGGTGCCATCGGACGGGCCAATGTGCCCGTCCCGCGGACGCTGACCGGCGATTCGTTATGACCGTTACTTCAAACCCTGTTGAACAGACTATTCCTCACTCTCCTCAAGACCTGTCAAGCCCCGTGCGATCGTTCCAGCCGGACCGCCTGCGGATTCCTGACCCGCATTCTGAAGATTCGCTGAAGAGAGGGGCTTGAACCGGCGGTCGTTTCCGGGCATCGTGGGCTAAGTTCAAAGGAGTGATGCGTGCGTGCCACATACACCATCACTTCTTGAGGATTTTCCTCAACACCGTCGCGGTCGTTCGACGGCGCCTGAATCGTGTCGCCAGAAACTCGACTTTCGTCGATTCCCTTCTGACCCCACGCCCAGGCGTCCTCCCCGAACGACCCGTCCCGAGGGGGCTCGCAGGACAACGACCGGTGCTCATGAGCGAGGGGACGATGATGAAGCGGTTCTGTACATTTCTTGGGCTCTGGCTGATCACAGCCAGTGTCCTGGTTCAGCGATCGTGGGCGCTGGATCTTCCGGCCACCAGTCGGGATCCTGAAACGGCCGTCGTGGTCGGCAGACGCATGGAGCAGGAGCGTCACTGGAACGACGCCATTGATCTCTACAAGGGGGCCCTCAAGAAGTGGCCCGATAACGCCAACCTGAGCTACGGTCTGCGTCGCTCGCAGTTCCAGTTCTCCATCGAACGCCGCTACGACGATCTGTCGTTCCGCGAGTCGCTCAAGACCCAGCCGCTCGAGAACGGCCTCCAGCTGTTCACTTCGGTCCACCAGATGATTCAGTCGCACTACGTGGAGACGATGGACACGACCTCGATCGTGGCCCACGGGACGGAGAGCCTGTGGCTGGCTCTGGAGAACGAGAAGTTCCTGGAGAACAACCTGTTTGGGGCCGACCCGGACCGCTTGAAATCGCTTCGCCACGAGCTGCACACGCGGTACTGGAACAAGCCCGTGCGCGGCCAGTACGAGGCCACCAGCCTGATCCGAGAGATTTGCAAGTTGTCGCACGACACCGTCGGTCTCGATCCGGGTCCGGTGTGCATGGAGTACGCGTTCGGGGCCTGCAACTGTCTCGACGACTACAGCAACGTGATGACCCCGGGACGGCTGCGGGATCTGTTCAACAACATCGATGGGCAGTTCGTGGGCGTCGGGATTGTGATGGAAGCCGACCTGGGCAAAGGGATGAAACTCCGCCAGGTGCTGCCCGAAAGCCCAGCTTCCGAAGGCGGTCTCAAGTCGGGTGATCTGATGGTCGGCATCGATCAGCACGACTGCCGCGTGATGACCACCGATGAGGCCGCGAATCTCGTGACGGGCCAGCCGGGATCGCAAGTCACCCTGACCGTGATGCGTCCGGGGGTGGGGCAGGTCAAGGCCCAATGCACGCGCCGCGAGGTCATCGTCCGCAGTATCCCGCTGGCCAAGATGGTCGATACGACGAATGGCATCGGGTACATCCAACTGACCGGCTTCCAGAAGAGTACCGTTCTGGAACTCGACATGGCTCTGAACAAGCTGAAGCAGCAGGGGATGAAGTCGCTGATCCTCGACGTGCGTCAGAACCCGGGCGGGCTGCTGACCACGGCGGTCGACCTGCTCGATCGGTTCATCGCGGACGGGGTGCTGGTCTCGACACGCGGTCGGGAACCGAACCAGAATCAGACGCATACCGCCCACGCGCCGGGCACCTGGAACCTGCCGATCGTGCTGCTGATTGATGAGAACAGTGCCAGTGCCAGCGAGATCGTGGCCGGGGCCTTCCGCGATCATCACCGGGCCAAAATTGTGGGCCGCAAATCGTACGGCAAGTGGTCGGTGCAGAGCATCTACGACAACGACCTCGGCTACGGCTGTGGGATTCGGATGACGACGGCCAAGTTCTACTCCCCGAACGGAGACACGCTCGGTAAGATCGGCGTGAAGCCGGACATCGAAATTCCGGCGGACCAGGCAGCTCCGCACATCATTGGCGAGGTCGACCCGGTGGCGGACGCCGACGTTCGCACGGCCATCGAGCAACTCAAAAAGGTCGAGTACACCCAGCGATGAGCGAGAAGTCCCCGTCCTTCGACACGATCTGGCTGCGCGAGGGACAGGGGCTGCCACCCACGGTGAAGTGGTCGTTTCGCGGCGAAGGGGCCATCGTCTCGCTGGCCCTCTCCCGCGAGTCGGGTGATGTGTTTGTGTGCGACGCCTCCTCGACGTTGTACCGGTTGA
>JAYWFM010000196.1:0-11236 GCA_043778825.1 Planctomycetota bacterium
CGGCTCGCCTATTCTGGGGGTCAGCTGAGCGCACCAGATTCGCTTTCTCCCCGCAAACCCAAGCCCCCCAACTTCCGCCCGTTTCACCAGGCCACCCCAACCCTCTCCCCCGCAGTGACGCTGTTCCCCAGCGATCGAGCCGATTGCGGGGGAGAGGGGACAGAAACTGGCCGCTGCCGACTTTTCTGATGCACACTCCCGCCTCCTGACCTCCCGATTCTCCCACAGGCACCACGCCGGATGACGCAGCCGCCTTTTCTGTTTCGCCCCCGCCAGCGGATGCACACGCCCGCCGAGTACGAGTCCGTGTTCGCCCAGAAGCATTCGGCGGGGGACGCGGTGCTGCTGGTGTTTGTGTCGCTGCGGGCGGAAGGCCCCACGCGATTGGGGACCAGCGTGGGGAAACGCTGCGGGAACTCGGTGGTGCGGCATGCCCTGAAGCGGGCGATCCGCGAGGCGTTTCGATTGCTGCAACATGAGTTGCCCGCCGCGCTGGATGTGATCGTGGTGCCCCGTCCGGGAGTGAATCCGACGACGGCCCAGGTGCAGGAGTCCCTGCCCAAGCTGATGGAGAAGGCCGTCAAGAAGGCCCGGCGATCCCGCCCTCCCGAGGCACCGGGACAGCCTCCGCAGCCGACGGAGTAACGGGCACACCGCTCCGAAGCCGACAAAGTCGCCGGACTCTCCGAGTCCGGTGGAGCGACATTCCACAGGCCAGTCAGACTCCCCTCCCACGGACGACCGATTCAGGAGATAGGAGATCGACTGGCCGACAGTGTTCGAGTCGGGGGCGGGGACAGCACCGGATTCGGAGAATCAGGCGAGTCACGGTGAACTGCGGTGAGGTCGTCCTCCGGGCGCATGCGGTTCGCTCTGGCTTGGGGATTGCTCTGCTTGGCGGGCGTCGATCCACCGGACTCGGAGAGTCCGGCGACTTTGTCGGCTTCTGCCCGAGTGGAGTAGAGAACGGAATGAATTCCGTTCTCCGGTGCCCCCGAAACACAAAACCGCCGCTGGTCCCGAGGGGCCAGCGGCGGTGTGAGGTTCGAGTGGCACAGATCGATGTTAGTAGTCTTCGTTCAGGACATTCTGTCCATACCGGCCACCGAGCGGAGTCAGCATGCGGAGATAGACCGTGTCGTCAATGCTCTGGCCAATCGACCTCACCGCGCCGTCGCAAAATGCGATGTTCACCGTACCGGGATGCAACGAGGACGGACGCGGGCTCTGGCCATCGGTCGCGGTGTTGAAGTTGTAGTTGATCTTGCTCAACTCCGTGGCGGATGCAGCGAAGGCCGTGCCCTGATTGGTCCCGGACAGAGTTAGTCCCGTGGCCCTCGTTGTTCCGGAACCGATCCCGCCAGACGTTGTTGAAGCCGTGACAGTCGACACCGCTGGCGGGCCCGCCGCGTATGACGACGTAATTCTGGCTCCGAACGCAGTATCGCCCGTGTACGGAGAGACCCAGCCCCCGATGTAGGAATTGGTCACGTAGCTTCGGACGTTCAGATTCTCGGCGAGGAGGATCGTCTGAGAAGTGCCATCCGCGCTGGAGATCTGGTCGAGGGTCATGTCCTGATCGCGCCAGAAGACACCGGACCCGGTAGCCACCTGAGTGTCGTCTGGACTCGCCGCTGCCCCAGTGACGGGATAATTATAGATGCCTGCCGCGTGGACGGTGCTACCGCTCGTGGCCCAGAGAGTCGAGTCCATGTACCCCGCATTGGCGACGTAGGACATCGCGCCGCCCCCAGCGCTCAAGTCACCCGGGCAGTTGTAGACGGCAACTCTGGTCAGCGCCAGACCGTTGGTGGAATTCGGAGTGGTGTCTGTTGTACTCGCATTCTCGGACACGCGCAGACGATCCGCCAGCGTCCCTTGTTCAATGTTCGGCAGGATCGCCACCGCCCATGACGACGCATACGGGACCGGTGAAGCAGCAGTCGCGTTGTTGATCGTCGTCGTCGTGTCCGTCAAGCGCGGCACCCGGCCATTGTGCGAGGTGGCGTAGGTATGAATGGCCAGAGCCACGTTGTGCATGTTGCTCGAACACTGGGTGCGGCGGGCGGCTTCGCGGGCGTTCTGCACGGCGGGCAGAATCAGCGAGGCCAAGGTCGCGATGATCGAGATCACCACGAGGAGTTCGATCAGGGTAAAGCCGCGACGCTGCGGCAGACGGTTGAGCGGGCGGCGGACGTACATGATGGTCTCCAGGCTGCCGAAGGAATTGGTGAACTTGGGACTTCCCCCGACAACGCATCGGGGGAAGGGTCGCTGTCGCGACGGGCCGGTTTCACCCCCCGGCCTGGACAGTTTGGGTGTGTGGTAGTTGGATGTGTGGGGGAAGTCTGTGTGGTCGATTGACCGGGTGGTGATCGGGATCGTCGAGTGATTTCAGAGCGGGTGCCACTGCTGCATTCTCACTGTTGCATTTTCAGTGTTGCATTTCGCGGCAGTCCGTCGAGCCTCTCTCCATTATGCGGTGTGTGGGGTTCCGAGAAAAGCCTGTTTCAGGCAGTTCCGTCCTCAGATCGTCCCGAAATCCCCCACCACAGCCGATTCTTCCCAGAGTTTATGCAAATCCTGGGCCGAAATCAGACTACCGCAGGCGTTTCTGGAAGATCATGAACTTCTTCTCATCAAATGTGTTCGACTGCGTGTCATACGCATTCTCCAGCTGAGACATGTCGACCACCGAGAACCGCCGATGAACCGGGATGTCCGTCAGCCGGGCACCGATCTGCACGCGAGGAGTTCCCCCCACCGTGATCTGATGAGCCTCGAAGTACCCCACTGCCGTCCAGACGAAGTAGACATGGCTCTTGTTCGTCGAGTTGTTGGCGATCTTCGCCAGGATACGGTTGCGGGTGTGATGGTCGACAATGGGGTATGCCGCAGCATCCAGGTCGTCTGATTCGAAGAGCCCCTGCCAGGTCTCTGCCGAGGTGTCATGCGGAGCTGCACCGTTCCAGAGTCCGGTGGCCGTGAAATTGGCTGGTGAGGTCAACGTCGGTGCGGTGTACGCGGCACCGACAGGACGGGGCCCCAGGACGGTCGCGCCCCGCCGGGGCGACGACCGCAACAGACCGTTCTCGACGCTGTGGTCATCGAAGTTCGTGGCCGCCCCGCTGTCGACCTGGCTCGTCCCCCGGAAGGGCCGCGAGACCAGCGAATTCGGAATCGGCACACCCGGCATTCCCGCTGCGTTCGCGAAGTAATCGGTCCCATCGCGGGATTGCAGCAACTCCAGGAACCAGTTCCGATTGGTGGTCAGGTTGTCGTTGGTCCCGTTTCCGTAGTTCAGATGTACCGCATCATCGAGCAATGCTGCCAGGATCGTCTCATCCCGCATGGTATTGAGGTTGATCTTGCCCGGCACGCGGAACACCGGCTTCATCGATCCGGGCTTGGTGTTCGTTCCATTCAGAATCTCTTCGCTCTGCTGATCCGCCCGGCGCGGCACCGTCACAAAGTCGAACAGCCGATACCAGCAGTTCTGGTAGGTATAGGGGTTCCAGCCCTGGTACGGCTGGCCGGGTACGCCATTGGGGAAGTTGAACCGAATGCCCGCCGTGAAGTCTCCGGTCATCTTGCCGGAGGCAGCGCTCGTCGCCCCCGGAGCGAGGTTGAACTGCGTCCCCCCGTGGATTTCCTTGTAGAACACATTCGTGGTGTATCCGTCGTTGTCTCTCGTCGCATCTCTCAGCTCATCCAGCGGCCAGTTGCCGTGCAGCGGCACCGACAGCAATTCGTAGGGAGAGGTGAAGTCGCGGTCGAAGTGTGGCTGCCAGAGGGAGAACTGGGTCAGACCGATGGTGGCCAGGGCATCGTTGGCCGCCGACGAGGTGACTGTGACCGCTGGTGGTCCCGGTTGCACGATTTTCGCCATCGTGTGATTGGTGGCGTCGGTGTTGGGGTGGCTGACCTGCACGGGGTCAAACGGCTGTCGACGTTCCACGCTGTGGAGTGCCAACAGCTTCGTCTCAATCGCGGCTGCATTGTCGGACGGGGCCACCTTCAGTTCGGCTTCGCCTGCGCCCATGTCACTCGAGTTCACATGGAAGCGATCGACTTCGATCCAGTCCCCCCGCGTGGCCTCAGAAACCCCCTGGAGATTCTGGCGTCGTTCGAGGACGAGATCGAAACTCTCGTTTCTGAGAGCCGCCGCCGCCGCCGGGGCCGCGTAGCGCTGGACTAGGCTCGAATCCGGGTAAGTCGATCCGGCACTCCCCCCCGCGTAAACGTAGTAGTCGACATGGTAGGGTGCCCCCCCGGTCAACGGTGTGAAAGTCAGGTCGAGGTCGGTCTGCGGCTGCGGATTCTGTTGGTTATTCGTGATCGGGGTAGTGCTCGAGGGGAGCACCGATTCCAGCCGGGCATCTCCCGTGTAATCGGCGTAGATGTCCGCCGTTGCCACCGCTCCCGTCCCGGTGACCACGGTGCTGTCGTGCGTGCCGATCAGGAAGTTCCCGCCCGCCGGGACGATCTTCTTGCTGTTCTGGACGTAGATGGCGGGATCGGTGGTGTTGACGGGGATGGTGGGGTTTCTCTGGAATTGGATCGAACAGTCTCGTCTTCCCGTTCCAGTACCCACGCGGGAGAGTCGCCACCCATCGTCCAGATAGACATCCTTCGGGAGGCTGTTCCGCAGTTCGATGTGCAGGAACTGGTGGACGAAATTCTCTTCCTTATGCAGCGTGCCTGGAGAATCATCATTAGCAACGGCACCATCTTGTGGTCTCGACTGCACGAATTGCACTTCGCCGAAAGACAGCGAGGCCCGTTCGATGCCGTAGACGACGGGGCCACCGGTCGTCCACGACCAGCCATTCGACAGATCATCGTCGTACTCGAACTTGGTGATCACATCGTCGCGGTCCAGGGCATCGACATAGTTGACCGCGAACTGGGCCATCTCGCGGATTTTTTCCGGCTGGGGGTAGACCGTCGCTCCGGCCACCGTGGCGGGGTTGGTTCCGTTGGGGGCTCCCACCAGATAGAGCAGTGTGTAGATGTCGCGGGCCATCCGCTGCCGATCGTAGCGGGCCCACCATTCGGTCGGCACGACATCGGCAGCGGTCGCGGAGCCGACAGTGCCGTTCGGACTGGCGTTCGAGAGCTTCGCCACCGTGGGAATAAAGTCATTGTGTCCGTGAATCACGGGCGGGATCGCGTTGAGGCTCGGATTGTTATTGCCCAGTCCAATGCCATTCCCCATTCCATTCCCACCCCCATTCCCGCCCCCATTCGCATTCCCGTTCGCATTCCCATTCGCATTCCCGTTCGCGTTTCCGTTCGCGTTTCCGTTTCCAGTCCCGTTCGCATTCCCGTTCAACACTAGAAGACCAGCCGCTTCGATATCGGTATGCGGCATCAGGTCGCGAAAGATCGGATAGCCATCCGCATCAAACCCGACCAGCAGTTTGTTGAGATTCAGTGGTTGCCGCCAGAATGCGGCAGACCCGGTATTCTTTCCATTCACGTAGGAAAAACTGTTCAGTGTCCGGGGGCTGGTGGTGGTGTCCGTGTCTTCCGTTGCCAGCAAGGCTCGCAACTCCGGTCGAATCGGGTCGTTGGCGGCGAATGCCGTAGCCCCCGCAAATGCGGGCGGAAAGAACCGCCGCGTCCCCAGGGATGTGGATGGCCACGTCGAAGTCTCCGTGCGTGTCCCGGCAGCAAACCGGCTCGGCACGTACGTCAACTGGTTGAAGTCCCAGCTGGCGGTCGTGAACCGACGCAATGTCTCGGGCGCCGTCGGGGAGTAGACGAAGTTGAAGGGGGCCAGCGCCGCCAGACGGGAACTCGCTCCGATCCGCAGAAAGTCGGCAGCCGACAGTTGGAGCTTCAGGTTCTCGTCGGGGCCGAAGGGGTCGTCATTCACGCGATCCGGATTGGCGATGCGGGTTTCGTTGTCATTGTCCTGGAGTGTCGTGGTCCCCACCGGAAACAGAGCGGTGGTGAGCGGGGAGGCTGCGGCTCCATAGGGGTAGGGTGCCGCGGTCGGCGGCAGAGAGGTGGCAGTCGACCCCAGTGTGTCGAATGCTTCCCAGCCGCTCGAATACTGGGGCCAGACCACCGGTGATCCCGTGGCGGAAGTCACGACCGTGTGTTGACCCGCCGTCGCGCCCGTCGTGGAATACGCATTGCTGCCGGTTCCCAGGGGAGCAATCGGATGCCCCGCATTGGGTGTCCGCAGATTGGAAATGGTCCCCTCGTTGCTCGCGCCAGCGTCGTCATCGTTACCGCGCGGGTCATACAGATTCTGGGTCCGCTCCTTCCCGCCCTGGTAGCGAATCCCCGGAGTGGAACCCGTGAGATAGCTGTCGAGGTCATCGTCGGAGCCGGTGGCACCCGGTCGGGGAGCCGGGGCAGTGCCGATCCGGTTTTCCTCACCGTAGCGACCGGTCCGCCGAGCACTGCTGCGGCTCTCCGTCCGTCCCGCCAACACGAACGATGTCTCCATGTTGGCCATCGTGGCGATCTGCTGCGCCACATTGGGGCTAAACCCGAAAAAGGAAGCGTGTTCGGCTTGCGCCAGCGTCAGCTGAGTCGCCGTCAAGGCCAACGGATTGCCCGACAGAGCCCGCATCATGTTGACTTCGCTGGCGGTGGCTCCGAGGTTGGAAACGGAGACGGGGGCAATCGGTGGCGTGTTGTTGTAGACCACCCCGTTCTCATAGACCCCCTGCAGGTTGCTACCGGTGTTGACGTTAATCAGCGAGTCCGCATCCAGAATGTAGTACGAGACCAGCGGGACAAACTGGCGACCGTCCGCCATGTCGACGATGTCCATCCCCAGGTCCATCCAGATCCCGTCCGGCTCGCCATCGCCGTTCAGGTCGACATCCAGATCGGAGTTCTGCTTGAGAACCGCATTGGTCGAATCATAAGAGAAGACACCCATATCGTTGACATCATTGTCGCCGTTGGAGTCGACCTCAAACGGGAACGGCCCGATCTGGCGAGTTCGATCTCCGCTCTGGGCAGTCGTCGTCGCCGCCGTCAGGAACCGGGGGGTGGTATCGGAGTATTGGTGCAGGGAGTGCGGTCGCATCACCAGCCGCTTTGTCGCTGCACTGGTATACAGATTCTGAAATCCACCAGCCGCCGCGTTCAGAGACGCATCCGTACGCATATTCGGAAACAAATCCGGACGATGGAACGATGGCACGCGGATGCGAACGCCGCCGACCGTCATGTCGTAGGCCAGAAACAGGTTGTTGATGTCGGGGTAGGTGTACTCGACATCGGGCTGAAACGGACGGAGGGCATTCGTCAGGATCGGCTGACTAAAGGCGTCGAACCCAGGATTCACCTGAGCGGGACGGCTGAAGTTGATGCCGAACGCCGGAAGTGCCGACCCGGAAACCACAGACGGGTCCAGCACGGAATCCGCAGTTCCATCTCCGTCAAAATCAAAACTCACATAATCGGTCCCCGGCGTAAAGATCCCATCACTGTTGGCATCTTCCGTGCCAGCCCGAAAGATCGTCGTGATCCCGTGTCCGTTGTGCGGCAGGACATCCGTGGGGTGCAGGCCATCCGCCGCGGGCTGCATGCGACCGAGGGCGTGGGCCAGCAGCGAATGGACCGAGCCCGGAGTTCCGTAGATCAGTCCCGCAGGCGGGGTGGTCGAGTACGTGTCTCCGGCGGACAACACGCTCATGATCCGCGACGCATCCGGCCCCACGACCAGCTGCTTGTCCGCCTCGTCGAAGTACCGATCGGGGTTCAGCGGGTCGAACAGAGTGTTCGCATAGTTCTGCGCGGCCAGCTGCTCTTCCTGGACGAACTCGAAGAAGAACACGCCGAGAAAGATCATCAGGCTGAGCAGGGCCAGCACGACGATAATCACCGCCCCGCCCCGCCGCTGGCGGATGGTCGCCTTTTGCTCCGCAAAAGGACGGTCTTTTGCGGAGCAAAAGACGACACAGCCCGAGCTGCGACGAGGGTGAGACTGTGGAGTGTGGTTTCGCATGAGATTCCCCTTTCAGAAAGGGACTCGGGGACGACCCGAGCAGTGGATTGAGTGTCGTCTTTCGCTCCGCGAAAGACCGGCCTTTCGCGGAGCGAAAGGCGACACTCCCCGAGGACAAGTGTGTTCAGTTAGACTTCGTCGGATTGGCGAAGGAGTGGATGATCGAGAACTGGCGAGGCAGATCCTCTTTGGGATCGCGGACTCGAACAGTGATGCGAATCTTTTGCAGGCCGACCCGGTTGTCGAAGGCTTCCCAAGTGACTTGTCTTCCCAGTTCCCCCTCAGTCACGCGCTGACCGGGGACGGACGGCCACGCCGGAGCGGTGGTTCCGGAACGGCCTTGGTCTATGGGAAGGACAACGCTCCCGTTTCCATTGATGTCCTCGGTCGAATCGAGCCGACCGTTGGAATTCAGATCTTCCCCGGGATCCAAGATCCCATTGCCGTTCGTATCTTCCGCCGGATCCAGATACCTATCCCCATCGCGATCCTCACCCGAAGCCACACAGCGGTAGGCCGTGCTGAATGTGGTATCGCCCACGCCGAACGCATCGAGCTTGAAGACGACTGTGCCAGAGGGGTACACCGTCGAGGGAGTCCAGGAGGCTGCGGTCCTCACCGGGAAGACCTGGGTCGCCGCGAGACGGTACTGCAAGGGGCGGTAGGGTGGCTTGAACGAGGCCGCTCGGGTGGGATCTTCCGTCCACATGTCGGGATGCCCGGTGTCGAACACCCAGTTGCCCGCTGGCCCACCGGGGCCGTAGCCCGAATTCAACTGCTGAGCCGACCGGAAATACCCGGAGGGGGATGTGTTCCCCAACTGGACAAACCCGGCTGCCTGATCGAAGAACCCGTTGCCGTTGAGGTCTGCGACTGCTTCACCCGAATCTACAATTCCGTTCCCATTCGGGTCGATTTCCACCAGTCCCGGATCCCAGACCTCGATGTCGAACGCCTCGACATTCGACAGCAGCAAGTCTTCCGTGGCGCGGGTGTTGGTCGTGTCGGGATCGACGATCTGAGTCGCCCCATCCGTGATGACATTGGTCGTCGGGTTATACACCAGACCCGGGCTGTTCAGCCGGTTGGTCCCGGTCCCCGGCCACTGCCAGAGATACGAACCGGTCTCCGCATGGAGCGGGCGACCGAAGAAGTTCCCGGCGGAGTCATACTCCACCGGCACCCCCCGAGCGCGGGTGAGCGCCTGCAGCGTCAAATCCGCATTCGTGAAGGTCTGATTCGCACTGGTGATCGCGAACCCAAACCGCGTCATCGAGCAGCCGAGCGACTCCGTGGAGACCGACGGTGCGACAGGATGATTCTGAAGAGCGTCGGTTCCCAGAAACCGCACCGAGGGCGTGGCCCCCGGTCGGTGATAGGCCGAGTAGTCGAACGCCTTGTAGTAGCTGGGGGACGCGGCGGCATTGGCCGGGGTGATGAGACCGCTGAAGTCGACGGTTCCCTGGGACGGTTGGGCGGCATTGGTGCCGGGCACACCCGCCAGATCGATGTCTCGAATCAGCAACACCCGGCGGTACAGGTTCCCGGCCCGGACGAAGTAGCAGATCTCCGCGTCGCGGCTGGCTCCGACGCCGTTGCCCGTGTCGCCATCGTCGACCTCGGGATGGTTGGGGAATTGGGGGCTGGCCCCCGTGCCGTACACCAGTGTCCCGGCCACATTTCTCGCCCGACCGAAGTACATCGACTGGTCGCGGCTGCGGGCGGTCTTGATGCTGGTGGTGAAGTGCAGCACGTCGTCGTTCGGGTTGGTCTGGTCGTTCTCGGAGATGTAGAAGAACCCCCGCTGCCAGCTTTGGACCACGTCGTGTTGCACCAGGGGCAAGATCCCCTGGTTGGAGTTCGGGGCCGACAGGAACGAGATCCGGTCGAGGTCGCCCCGCAGAATGAGGTCGGCCAGACGCGCCTTGCCATCGTTGCGGGCCACAGCCTGCTGCTCGCCCAGGCTGTCGATGGCGGCCACGTAAATCTGCGCGAACATCAGCATCATCATCACGACCAGCGTCGTGGCGACCATCATCTCAACGAGCGTGAACCCGCCCCGCCCCGTGGCACGGGCGTCTCGCCCGTGAATCCCTTGGAAATCGCAGGGGCGAGACGCCCCTGCCACGTTGTTTAACCGGCCGCTGGACCGGTGTGAGGCCATGCGCTGGTTCATTGGGGTGTCTCCGGGGTGAAGACATGCACGACGCCGGGCATCAGGACGGCCTGGCAGTCGTTGGTGCCGTTGACGAGGTAGTCGTTGAAGACGGTGCCGGAGTTGACCTGGACCTGATCGCTGAGCGTCATGATCGTGCGGACGTATGTCCCGGTGGTGTTGGGGGCGTCGGCAGCGGTCACCCGTTCCGCGTTGACTTCAATCTTCTGGATCTTGTACCAGTAGCCGTGACTGGCATCGAAGATGTACCCGCCCTCTTTGATCTTGGGCGGGTCGGTGTCGGGATCGTAGAGCCAGCGGACCTTGGCGATGTTGGTATCGGGGCGACCGTTGGCCCACATCGTGTCACCGGCATCTTCCGTCACACAGAACTCGGCCCGGTAGCCCTGCTCATCGACCGTTTCAAACGACCGGTTGAAGACGATCGCGCACTGGGCATTGAACTCCCCGCGCGGACCGGAGTGGACCGCCATCAGCCAGCTGTAACGCCCCGGAGCCTGGACCTCTAAAGAAGCCGTGTCTGGGTAGAAACCGGCAGTGGTGTAGCTCGTCGGCAGTGTTCCCAAAACTCGCACAGTGTCTGGACTGGAGTTGTTATTGGGATATGGAGTTGGATTTGGATTCGGTCTGACAATGGGGATCACAATCGCGCGAGGAGTGACGGTCGAACCGGCTGGCGGATTGACTGTCGAGTTCAAGACCAGACGATGATTTGTTGTCAGGGAATTCGCTAGGATCAGATCGGGGTTGATGCCCGGAAACTGGATGTCGATTAAGCCAGGGCCAGGCACGGACACGACGACCGATGTGGTCTCGATGATCTGATTCCAAGAGTCCTGAAGCCGGAAAATCCCGTTCGCGGCGTCGAGCCCGAGTTGGCAATGAATCCGGTCCATGGCGAGGGCGATTGTCGTGTCGCCACTGGTGATGTTCCCGAACTGAGTCTGAACCATCGGCAGGTTGGCTCGATGCCAACCCAGGGGGTCGACCACGTACGCCGACCACAGCGGGTTGGCCCGATACGGACTGTGGCGATACGGGGTCCAGGTCAGGGCACCATCCTGTGAGTTGGGTGCCCCTGC
>JAYWFM010000197.1:0-4763 GCA_043778825.1 Planctomycetota bacterium
AGACCGACTCACGCGGGGTGTCCCGAGGTCCGGAGGGTGTCTGGCGGGAGGTGTCTCAGTCGCGGAGCGACGTGAGCTACTGGCCACGGGCACATCGGAAACGTGCCCCACGATGACCTCCATCCTGTTCACAGCACTGGCCTCGCCCTCCCAGACAAGTTGACAATCCCCCAAATCCTTGAGTCTCCAGGAGTCCTGATCATGTCCCACACAGAAACCCAACCGTCAGTGCCGCGTCGCTGGTTCAACCCGGTTCCCCTGTCCACGCTGCGGCAGGAGATGGACAATCTGATGGAGAACTTCTTCGGCACGACCGGACTGGCGGAGGTCGTGCATGCGAACACGCCGAGTGTGGATGTGGCGGAAACCGATACCGCCATCGAAGTCACCACGGACATCCCGGGCTACAAGGTGGAAGAGATCCACATCGACATCGGCGATGGCTACCTGACCATCAGCGGCGAACACAAGGAGGAAGCCAAGTCGGAAGGCAGCGGCAAGAAGTACCTCCGCGTCGAACGTCGCATGGGCCAGTTCAGCCGGTCGATCGCCCTGCCGTGCAGCGTCAAGGAAGACAAGGTTAAGGCAGAGTTGAAAGACGGCGTGCTGTCGATCGTCCTCCCCAAAGCGGATGAATCTCGGCGGCGGCATGTGGCGATCAAAGCAGTGCCTTGAGTGTTGCCCCAACCAGTCGCGCTCGCAGCCCCCGACTCAATCCCGAGTCGGGGAGATGTGCCCTGTTGCCCGAGCGAACGATATTCGTTCGCCCATTTGGAGATGTACCGTGAAGACGATGACCTGTTCCACACTGACGCTGGCTGCCATTCTCAGCCTGGGTCTGGTCGCCAGCGCGACCGCAGACAAGCCACGAGACGCCGGGTCCAAGGCCCGAGGAGAGGTCTACAACTTCTGGGTCGGTGACACCGCTCAGAGACATGCCCAGGATCATGCACGCAGCCTGTACTACTACGGCCAGACTCAGGAAGTCGTGCCATCCGCACAGGCTCAACAGCATGTGACGGCTGTCCGGGAGAACCTAGCGACATGCCAGAAGGCGGTCAGTGAACTCAAGAAGGAGAACCCCGACAACAAGGACGCTCTGGCAGCCATCGCCAAGATTGAAGGGATTCACAAGAAAGTGTTCGGGCACTGCGAACAACTCGACAAGGATCTGGCGAAGGACAACGCCGATGGGGTGAAGATCTGCGCCTGCTGTGTCGGAATGCATGCTGAGTGGGATGCAGCCGATGTCGAGATGAAGAATCTGATGAAGGCCCTCAAGATTGAGGCACCCAAGCCGCTGCCCAAGCATGAGCCTGCGGCCCCCGCCGCTGCCACCAGCAAGTAGTAGACTCTACAATCGGGTGAGTTGTGATTCACACGCTGGTCAGGTTGTCGGTTTTCCCCGTGGGCTGGTCACTGTCATACTGGCCAGCCTACGGGGAGTGTGTCTGTCGGAGTCGATCATGGCCAGTGAACCTTCCATCGATCTGCTCATCGTCGAGGACGACAACCAGTTCCGCGAGATGGCCACCGAATGGATGAAACGCAAGGGGCATCGCGTCCAGTCGGCTGCCAATGCCCAGGCCGCTCTGCAGCTGTGCCAGCGGCAACAGTTCGATGTGGTCCTGGCCGATATGAACATGCCGGGGCTGAGCGGGTTGGAGTTGTTGCAGCGTCTCAAGTCCGATGGCCACGAATCTGAGGTCATCATCCTCACCGGCCAGGCCACCGTGCAGACAGCTGTCGAGGCGATGAAGCTGGGGGCCTGTGACTATCTCACGAAACCGTTTCCGCTGTCGGAACTGGAGCATCGCTGTCGCCAAGCGGCCGAGCGCGGGAAGCTGAAGCGGGAGAACGCGAACCTCAAGACGATCATCGAGCAGCAGCGTCCCGTGTCGCGGATCGTGGGCGAATCGGCTCCCATGAAGGAGCTGTTTCGGCTGATCGAGCGGGTGGGGCCGACCGACAAAACGGTCCTGATTCAGGGCGAGAGCGGCACCGGGAAGGAACTCGTGGCGCGGGCGATTCAGAAAGCCAGTCTGCGGGCCGACAAGCCGTTCGTGACGATCAACTGCGCCGCTCTGCCCGAGCAACTCGTCGAGAGCGAACTCTTCGGGCATGAGAAGGGATCGTTCACGGGAGCGATTGCCAACAAGCCAGGACTGTTCGAGGTCGCCGACGGCGGGACGCTGTTCATCGACGAGATCGGCGAGTTGCCGGGCTCGCTCCAGCCGAAGTTATTGCGGGTGTTGGAGGACGGGTCGATGCGTCGCGTGGGGTCGGCCTTTGAGCGCCGCGTGAACGTGCGGATCATCGCGGCCACGAACCGCGACCTCGAACAAGAGGTCCGCCAGGGTCGGTTCCGCGAGGATCTGTTCTACCGCATCAACGTCATGTCTTTGGTGCTCCCCACGCTGCGCGAGCGAGCCGATGACATCGCGCTGCTGATCCAGCACTTCCTCCCCCAGGACTGGCGGATCACTGACGAGGCTCAAGCCGCCCTCGAAAAGTACCACTGGCCCGGCAACGTCCGCCAACTCAGTAACGTCATCGAGCGGGCCACGATCCTGGCCGATGAACAACTCGTCACGATCGGCGACCTGCCGCGCGATGTCCTGGGCACCTCGCCCCTTCGCAACCACGCCACACCCCAGCCGGGTCGCCCGACGGTCGCATCGCCCCCCGAGGAAGCCCTCGACACCGGACTCGACGCGATGGAGCGGGCGCATGTGTTAGAGGTACTCAAGAACTGCCAAGGCAACAAAGCCCGTGCCGCCCGCGCCCTGGGCATCCACCGCCGCCGACTGTACCGCTTGCTGGAGCGCTACTCGCAAGCTACGGAGAGCCACACGGACGGAGCCGAAACCCTTTCCACGAAGTAGAACGGAATTCATTCCGTTCTCCCTGCGCCGCCCCCGTTTCGCCGCGACGCGAAGTCTTCGAAGCGGAGCGCGGAGCCCCTGCGATCACTCTCACGCGACGGCAACCGAAGTGGCACAACTCTTGCGACACATCTCCAGTAGCATCACACGCTCTCCCCTGCAGGATGGTTCTCATGTCACGATTGACTCTTGTTCAGTGGCTGGTCTCAGTCGCTCTGGTCGCCACGGCAGGCCTCGTCTTTCAAACAGTCCGAGCCGGTGACGATACCAAAGCAGCCAAGGCCAAGCTTCCCAAGCAGGAGTTGAGCGACTTCATGCACCGGAAGCTCGATGCCTCGAACAAGATCCTCGAAGGGCTGGTCACGGAGGACACCGACTTGGTTCGCGAAGGGGCCGAGGTTCTGGCCCAGATGAGTGCCGCCGAGAAGTGGCAGGTCTCCAACAACGTCATGTACCTGCAATTCAGCAAGGAGTTCCAACGCAACGCGGAGAAGCTGGTCGATGCCGCGAAGGAGAAGAACCTCGACCGTGCCGCCCTCCGCTGGATGGACACCACGATGAGTTGCATTGAGTGCCACCGGTTTGTGCGCAATGAACTGGTCGTGCAGGGATCCCCGTCCGCGAAGTAGAACGGAATTCATTCCGTTCCGACCGTCCGCGAACTCATCCCCATGAACGTTTAGCCGCGACGCGAAGGCTTTGCGCAGCGAAGCGGTCGTGCCGCACTCAAAGAACGGAATCAATTCCGTTCTACTTTCCACCTCCCACCCAGGAGTCGATCATGTCCCACCTCCTCATCTCCAGCGATGGCTCCGAGCACTCCCAGGCCGCTCAGGAGTTCGTCGCCAGCCTGCCGTTCGCCGAACGGCCCGATGTCCGGCTGATTGCCGTCACGCCGCTGCCCATCACGCTCTCCGAGTATTACGTCGAGGACGTGCTGTATCAGCAGGCCCATCAGATCCAGAACACCGTCGTCGCCCCCCGTATCACCCACGAGGCTGAACTACTCAAGAAGTCCTTCGCCTCCGTCACCACCGTCCTCCGCATCGGCGACCCCGCCAACGAAGTCCTCGCCGCGGCGAAGGAACACCCGGCGGATGTGATCGTCCTGGGCACGCGGGGTTTGTCGGCGATTCCGCGGCTGTTGCTGGGATCGATGTCGGACTATGTCTGTCGGCACGCCACGAATTCTGTGCTGGTGGTCCATTCCGATCCGCACACTCCTGGGACGAAACCGCACACTCCTGTCTCACCGCCGCGCCGAATCTTGTTCGCCACGGACGGCTCCCCGGCCTCGATGCAGTCGATCGACCGCTTCGCATCGTGGAAGTGGCCCGCCGACGCCGTCGCCCGAGTGATCGTGACCCACCAGGTCGTGCTGGCCTTCGGCGTCGAGATCACCCAAGTCGACGAGCCCTACCTGACCGCCGAACGGCTCGAAGCCGAGGCGATCTTGGAGTCGGCCAGCAAACGTCTGAGCCGCACATTCACCAAGGTCGAGACCGCCATCTGCCACGCCTCACAAGTCGCCCACTCCATCGTCCAGGAAGCCGACACCTGGAAGGCCGACCTCCTCGTCATCGGTAGCCGCGGCCACGGCCGCTGGGAACGCTTCCTCCTCGGCAGCACCTCCCTCGGCGTCCTACACCACGCCCACTGCTCCGTCTGGATTGAAAAACTGCCGCAACCAGCGACGTGAGGTCGAACGGAATTCATTCCGTGACTCACGGTAGAAGCAAAGGCATGAGGACATGGTCCAAAGTGCTCACGGAGTGCAGTTCGGCTAAGGATCGTTCGAGGAATAACTGTCTGATTGTCGCCTTTCGCTCCGCGAAAGGCCGGTCTTTCGCGGAGCGAAAGACGACTCTTGTTTCTCGA
>JAYWFM010000198.1:0-11221 GCA_043778825.1 Planctomycetota bacterium
AGTCTTCCGAAGTCTTCCGAAGTCTTCCGAAGTCTTCCGAAGTCTTCCGAAGTCTTCCGAAGTCTTCCGAAGTCTTCCGAGTCTTCCGAAGTCTTCCGAAGTCTTCCGAGTCTTCGGAAGTCTACCGCCCCCCGCGAACGCGCAGAGCCTCTGCCCACCTTCTGGCGAAGGTGGCTACGGTCTGTATCGCCGACTCCCGAGAAAGGTCTGACCGGTGATCTCCCTCAAGAGCCGCCGCGAGATGCGATTGATGCGGGCGGCAGGGGTCATTGTGGCTGAGGCTCACCAGGCCGCAGTTCAGTTGATCCAGCCCGGCGTGACGACTCGCGAGATTGACGCTGCGGTGGCCGCAGTGTTTCAGAAGCATGGGGCGGAGCCTCTGTTTCTGGGATTCCCCGGCAAGGTGCCCTTCCCGGCGGTGACGTGTACGAGCCTCAACGAGCAGGTCGTCCACGGGATTCCTGGAAACACGGTGCTGAGGGCCGGTGACATCCTGAGCGTCGACACCGGCTGTCGACTCGCCGGGTGGTGTGCCGACTCGGCCTGGACGTATGCGGTGGGCGAGGTCGATCGCGGCAAGCTGCGACTGATGGAAGTCGGCCAGGAGTTGCTGCGGGTGGCGATTACCGGGCTGGCGGAGTGCAAACTCTGGTCGCAGGTGGCTCGGAGGATGGAGTCGGTGGCACACCAGGCGGGCTTCTCGCTAGTCGAGCAGTTCGTCGGACATGCCATCGGTCGGGAGATGCACGAGCCGCCGCAGGTGCCGAACTTCTACGAGAAGAACGGCAAGGACGAATTCGAAATTCGTCCGGGACTCGTCCTGGCGATCGAGCCCATGCTGAATGCCGGGACCGCCGGGGTCCAGATTCTGGACGACCACTGGACAGCTGTCACGGAGGATGGGCGGCCGAGTGTTCACTTTGAGCACACCATCGCGGTCACGGCGGACGGTCCGCGACTGATCACGGCGGGAGTGGGCGGAGTGGCCGGGATGCTGGGGTTCACGGAGTTTTGAAATTTTTCCTGGTTGCTTGCTTCAAAGTGCGGGGGGCGATTACACTGCTCCGCTCGCTTTTTGGGCGGGACGCCGTTTCGTGTTTCCGCGAGACGGTCATTGATCGAAAGGTGTGTGGGACGTGAAGGTTCGGGCAAGCATTAAGCGGATTTGCGAAGGTTGCAAGATCGTGCGGCGCAAGGGACGTGCCTACGTGATCTGTTCTTCCAATCCCCGCCACAAGCAACGCCAGGGTTAAATTCCCCGGTTTCAGATTCGCATTTTGGCTGCGGCACCCGGTGTTCGCAGCTTTTGGAGATGAGTCATGCCACGTGTACTCGGGGTCGACATCCCGAACGACAAGCCGACATACATTGCGCTGCAATACCTGCACGGGCTGGGCTTTGTGCTCGCCATGGAGGTCTGTCACAAGCTGAATATCGATCCGCAGCGACGGGCTCGCGAGCTGTCGGAAGACGACATTCAGCGGCTCAACGTGGCTCTCGACGCGGACTACACCGTCGAAGGCCAGTTGCGTCGGCAGGTCATGGAACACATTGGTCGTCTGAAGGCGATTTCCTGCTACCGGGGGACGCGTCATCGTCGCAGCCTGCCGGTTCGGGGACAACGCACGAAGACCAACGCCCGCACCCGCAAGGGGGTCAAGAAGACCGTCGCCGGGAAAAAGGGCGTCAAGGATCGCAAGTAGCCGCTGGCTGGCGCGTGAGCCTGGTAGCGGGACATGGCAGCGGCGTGGGTGGTATCGGTGCCGGGTTGAGAGCCTGACGTCAGTTCGATTTCGTACGGGATGCAGACAGTGAATACAACAGCGAAGCAGGGCAAGAAGAAGAAAGTTCGCAAGAACGTGACGAAGGCCATCGCCCACATCCGGGCGAGCTTCAACAACACGCTCGTGACGATCACCGACATCAACGGCGATGTCCTGTGCTGGGGCAGCGCGGGGACAGTCGGGTTCAAGGGATCGCGCAAGAGCACGCCGTTCGCTGCTCAGCGAGCGTCGGAAACCTGTGCGGACAAGGCTCGCAAGTTCGGCGTCAAGGAGATGGAAATTCGCGTCAACGGACCCGGCTCCGGTCGCGAGAGCGCCATCACCGGCCTCCAGATTTCTGGCATCTCGATCCGCAGCATTGAAGACATCACGCCGTTGCCGCACAATGGCTGCCGGCCACGCAAGCGTCGTCGCGTCTGATTGAGCAGCGACAGGCAGTCGTACACGGAATTTCGCTGTAGGAGGATCAGGCCCCGAGCCTCGATCACTCGAAGGCAGCTAAACCACGTTTTGGGGGAGAAACAGCATGCGGATTCGTTGGCGAAATTTGGAATTGCCCAGTCGAGTGGTGCCTGAGCGTGAAACCCTCACGCTCTATTACGGCAAGTTCGTGGTCGAGCCGTTCGAGCGCGGGTTTGGTCACACGCTGGCGAACAGCCTGCGTCGCATCCTGCTGTCGAGCCTGGAAGGCAGTGCGGTCACCCGTGCCAAGATCCACGGTGTGCAGCACGAATTCACCACGATTCCGGGTGTCGTGGAAGATGTCACCGACATCTGCCTGAACCTCAAGTCGCTGGTCGTCAAGAATCACTCGACCACCACCAAGACGTTGCGGATTGAACGTCACGAGCCGGGTGTCGTGACCGCGGGCGATGTGATTTGCGACGATCAGGTCGAAGTCATCAATCGCGACATGGTCATCGCCACTGTCACCGATTCGGTCCCGCTCAACATCGAGTTGACCGTCGAAAACGGTCGCGGCTACACCACTGCTGCGGAGATCCATGAGAAGATGCCCGAGTTGGGAGTGATCCCGCTCGACGCCGCGTTCTCGCCGGTCACCCGCGTGCGATACAAGGTCGAGGACACCCGCGTCGGTCAGCGGACGAACTATGACAAGCTGACGCTGGAGATCTGGACCAACGGCACGGTCAAGCCAGACATGGCTCTGGTCGAAGCGGCCAAGATCCTGCGGAAGCACCTGAATCCGTTCATCAACTATCGCGAGCCCGGTCCGGAATTGCCGCCGGAAGCGGGTCTGAAGGGGATGCTCGAAGCAACCGGATACGCTCCGATCGACTTGGAGCTGGAAGATCGCCTGGGTCAGTCGCTGGCAGAACTCAATTTGTCGGTGCGGGCCACGAACTGCCTCGAATCCGAGGGGATCACCTCGGTGCGCGATCTGGTCGGGCGCTCGGAAGATCAACTGTTGCAGGTCCGCAACTTCGGTGAGACGACCCTGACGGAAGTCAAGGAGCGTCTGACACTGCTCGGATTGCGGCTGGGGATGAAGATCCCGAACCAGTCCGCGATGCGTAAGTAGCGAGACGGCGGAAATCTTGAGACGTGTGCCCCTGGATTGGTTTGTCCCAGTCCAGGGCGAGATGTGAACATTGTCGGATTGTGTGAGAACGGGTGCGGATATGCGACATCGTCTTCGAGGCCGAACACTGGGGCGGACATCGTCTCACCGCCATGCCATGTTTTCGAACATGGCGGCGAGCTTGATCAAGACTGCCACACGGGATCTCGATCCCGAAAAGCGCTGGATCGTCCCGGGTCGCATCGAGACCACGGTCCCGAAGGCCAAGGAACTCCGCCCGTACGTCGAGAAGCTGGTGACGATGGCTCGTCGCGCTTTGCCGTATCAGGCTAAGGCTGCGGAGTTTGCCACCACGGCAGCCCGCAATAGCACCGAATACGCCGAGTGGCGGAAGTCCGAGAACTGGCAGAAGTGGGCCAAGGCGCTGGCACCCGCGATTGCCCTGCGACGCCGGGCGTTTGCCCTGTTGCGGGACAAGGAAGCGGTGTCGACCTTGTTCGACAAGATCGGCCCCGCACTGAAAGACCGCGAAGGCGGCTACACTCGTATTGTACGTCTGCCCCGCGTCCGCCAGAATGACGCCAGCCCCCTGGCGATCATCGAGTTCGTCGGCAACGATCGCGACCGCAAGAAGCAGCGCACGGCCCCCGTCGTCGAGCAGGCTGCCTCGAACTAGTCGCGTGACTGTCGAGCCTTGAACCACAGAGGGCAGGCGGTTTCGCCTGCCTTTTTTGCTGCCGTAGCTGCGTTCGCCAGAACGCGGGCTGCATGAACCAGCGTTCGAACACGAAGTAGACTTCCGAAGTCGTCCGAGACTTCGGAAGTCCATCACCCCGTGAACGCCCAGAGACTCAGCCCGCGTTCTGGCGAACGCAGCTACCCCCCCCCACCAGGAACCGGGAACAAGGATGTTCTCGGGACAACCGTGCCCCACCTCGCGAATGGATTCGCCACCCTCACCGGGTTCGATATCACCACAGCTCTCTCCGCTGTGTGTGCTGACTTAACGGTTCGCATTCCCGAGCTGCGGCATGTGCAGATGGACCGCGTGGCCCTGTCGTTCTGCCAGACTCGCCGAGGTTCCACGCACGGCATGCTGGCCAAGCTGACGCCGCTGCGTTTTGCAGGCGGCGAGCTGACCACGGTGCGGGACGGCCAGACCTGGACGATCCAGCGGCTCTACACCGGCCCGCGCGAGCAGCGGTACATTCTCTCGGTCTACCTGCCGAGGTTCTTCGACCTCCCCTTCGAGGAGAAGCTCAACACCCTGGTCCACGAGCTGTACCACATCAGCCCCCGCTGCGATGGCGACATCCGGCGGTTCGAAGGCCGCTGCTACGCCCATTCCGCCAGCCACCGGGCCTACGACGAGATCGTGGCCCTGCTCTGCCAAGGCTACCAGCGCCGCCGCTCCCCCCGCTCGCCCTTACTCAAATTCCTGCACCACGATTTCGCCGCCCTCCGCCACACCCACGGCACCATCATCGGGGCGCAGGTGCCGATCCCGAAGCTGATCCCCTGGCGCGAAACCCGAGCCGCGTGAGTGACAGACTTCCGAAGTCTTCCGAGACTTCGGAAGTCTTCGCCGTTGCAGCCCCCCCGCTTCAGATGTTCGCCGCCAGAACACCAATATCCACGTGAAAGTATTCCGCCAGCTTGCGGATCATCTGCCGACTGAATGTCTTCTTTCCGGCCAGCACCTCGGAAACTGAAGACTTCGGCAAGCCGGTGTCATGGCTCAATTGCACCTGAGTCACCCCCGGGCCTCCATCAGATGACGCAGCATGTCGGCATCGGAGGCTGGCTCAATGGCATGCTGCTCGTCTTCGTAGGAACCCACGAGGTCGCTCAGCGCGTCGAGGTAGGTCTCTTCGCCTGCGTCGAGCGTGCCACGGGCCAGCAGCCCGTCCATGACCCGCTGGGCTTCGGCCAGGTGCTCGTCCGACTTGATCGATGCCAAGGGAAAATCGAGCACAAGCTCCATGTAGGAGTCTCGGAACTTCCCCTTCAGGCGGAATTGCGTCTTGGTCGCCATTGTCAGGTTCCTCGTGCCTTGCGCTTCACCGTCTTCGCTTCTGGAGTGACCGCTTTGGTTGTCTGACTGGGCTTCTCTATTCGAACAAGAGTTTCTCACGCCGGATCTCTTTGAGGCATATCGACTCTTGCCCCGCGCGAGCGGCATTGACATATCGAGCTACGGTCGCGTGTGGCCATTCACCCATGAAGCGGAAAGCGGATGCAATGGCATAGTCGGGATCACGCTCTATGTAGAGCCAACGCCGTCCCAGCTCCTCCGCAGCCTCCCCGGTTGTGTTAGATCCCCCAAAAATATCAACAACCATATCCCCTCGATCAGTCAGCATCTTGATGAAGAATGCTGGTATCGTCTTGGGGAATCGGGCTGGGTGAGGGGCAAAACCAAACTCTTTGCACAGGCGGATATGGGATGAATTGCTCTCCGTGTTTGAAAACTGGAGCAGGTTCGACGGGATTGCCCCTCCATTGTCCTTGCCGAACCCTTCACCAATGTCGTGCCCTGAAGGTCGTTCTTTAGCCCGATAGAACTTCTTGGGGTCTTCAATCAACTTCTTCATCCGGTCACTGTACGGGACCAGAACGTTACTGACGTTGGCCTTCGGATTCTCGGTCTTGGACAACCACCAAACCGTGTTAACCGAATCCTTTGCTCGAATTTTCCGTTTGTTGACCCATTCAATCGGGGATGGCAGTTTGGCTGGGTTGTGCCAAAAAAATTCTTCGGCGAGATGGAATCCACATTCATCACACATGCGGATGAGTACACGGAAGTTGTAGAGCGACCGGACTGGGACACCTCGCTGGTATGCCCCGCCAAGATCAATCACAAAGCTGCCAGTGTCTTTCAGAACACGCTTGACAAGTGGTCCAAACGAAACCAACCAATCCACGTACTCGTCTTGATCGTGGTTCCCGTATGCTTTTTTTCGAAGTAGAGCGAAAGGTGGCGATGTCACCACAAGATCAACGGATTCATCCCTGAGTGTCGGCAGATAGTCCTCCGAGTTTGACACCACGGCCTTTCCCTGGCCCATGGTGTACAACTCAAAGTGTTCGCGTTGGACGAGCTTGGCCGCTTCCATTCTTCGCCTCATTCCGCCCGACAACCATGTGTCTACTCCGAGTCACAGTAACTCGCAGTCTGTAGACCTATGGTATACGTTCCAAGACACTCAGCGCCAAGTCTAGCAGCCTTTCCCACCGAAACAGAGTGTCAGTGTGAGTGAAGTCGGGCAACGATTCGGAGAACACTTGCGGGGCGTTCGCAACCGATGCCTCATTTCGCAAGAAAAACTTGCCGAGTTGGCTGGACTGCACCGGACGTACATCAGCAGTGTTGAACGGGGCGAGAGGAACGTAACCATTGAGACTGTTGAGAAGCTGGCGAAAGCGCTCAAGGTCACAATGGCTGAACTCATGCACGATTGGCCCGCGACACAGACGACGGAAGCCCATTGTGAATAGCGAACTCCCTCCATTCAAGCAGCATGAAGACTGGGAGTTGCTTGAAGCATTGATGCCGTACGTTCGCAAGCTTCAAGAACTCGCAGAGCAACACAATGTCCCGGACATCTTTCAAGACAACGGGGGAAAGCTGCTTCAGCTTGCTCTGGTCACAAGTTTGAAGTTGCTCAAGCCTCGTGAAGGAAATGACGCTGTTGATGCCACTGGGAGGGAATACGAACTCAAGACCGTCAACATTCGCTATTCCGCCAAACGCAAGCAACAGCCCCAGTTCACGACTCATCACCATCTGAATCCGACGATCATTGCGAAGTACCGATCAGTGCATTGGCTTTTCGCTGTCTATGATGCAATCGAGCTTTCTGAAATCTACTTTATGACTGCGGACAAGCTGGAACCGTTGTTTTCTCAATGGGAGAAGAAGTGGCACGATGATGGACGTAAGGACATCAACAATCCGAAGATTCCGATGAAGTTTGTCAAGACTCATGGGACAAGAGTCTACCCGTCGTTGATTGATCCAGAAGAGATACCCCGTCACCGCGGTGAAGTGGAGACGTAGACATTTATCCATGTGGTGCCGCCCCGTCAATTTCGACAACCTCCCTCATTGGCTCTTGCTAACTCACCGCGTTACATCCGCACGACTTCCCGCAGGGCGGGCCTGCGGCGCGAGGAGACCGGGCCTTCCAGCCAGACATCGACCTGCTGACGACGGCCCGTGCCGAGGATGCGGTAGAAGGCCAGCAGGGTAAACGCACCGCTGGTCGCCGCCACGAAGCCCCACAGGCTGATCGGCGTGATCTTGGCGGTCGGGATAAAAAAGGCCAGCGTGCCGCAGCCGATCACAGTGCCGACGATGCCCATGAGGAGCGTGGCCACCGCTCCGCCGGGGTCTTTGCCGGGCATGATGGCCTTGGCGGTGAGGCCGACGATCGTGCCGAACCCGACCCAGACGAGAAACTCTTGTAAGCTGCGCTCGACAATGGCTTGCCATTGCGGATCAAGTGTGGGCATCGCACGGTCCTCCTGACGCTTGGGATCATCCAGAGAGCGTATCGACAGGGGCGATCGTCCGGGGCAGATTTTCCGGATTGGCAGGTCCAGGCGGTATATTCGATACGAGAGGCGGGTGACGAAACACAAAAGCCCAGGGGTTGCAACCCCTGGGCTTTGTGCGAGTGGTGACTGATCCGGCGGTTACTCGTCGGTTTCCTCTGCGGCACGATTGACTTGGACGCCGTGCTTGAGGAACAGGTGGTCAAACGTGTTGATTCCCACGTAGGCATTGGATTGCTGCATGGCGTACTGGGACAGGTCGCCCTGGCTTTCGAGGAACTGCTTCCGCAGGACGGCGATTTCGGCCTCGGTGGCGGGGGTGCGCGTGTCGATGCGGGTCACGTAGAAGACCGACCGGTCTTCGTTCGGGACCACTCCCACGGAGCGGGGTTTCATGTCGTTGAAGATTTTGGCCATAAAGCTGGGGCCCGCTCCCTCGATGCCGTTGATCGCTGCCAGACGTGGAGGACTGCCCCCCTGCGACTGCTGTGGAGTGAACGGACGTTCGAGCCAGGAGAACTCGCCGGGCGAGACGACCGTAACGAACAGGCTCTGCTCCGGTTTCCCGGTGACGGTCTGTTCGGCGAGGGCTTCGGCCATGGGCTTGTCGGACTTGGAGACGAGGTCGGCCAGTTCCTGGGCCCGCTTTTCGGCGAGCGGACGGGCCTTGACGGTCCGCCAGGCCTGAGTGACCATCTCCTTCATGCCCGGCTCGTCCAGCGAGGCGGGGATATGAGCTTTGACATCCTCGAGCTTCCAGAAGGCATAGCTGGCCTTCCGCTCCAGGTCGAACGCCTGCCAAGCGGAGTACAGGATATTGGCCTGGCTTCCGGCGAGGATATCCACGACACGCCCTTGCTGACCGACCCGTGCTCCACCGAGTGGATCATCTTCGGAGTCCAGCAGTTCCGGGAACGTCAGCAGCGGAGTCTCTTTGTATTCCAGCCCATGCTTCTTGGCGTAGGCTTGAAGTTGCTGCGTGGCCTCTGCGGGGGAGAGAGCCGCCTTGGACAACTCGGTCTTCTTGAGCCTGCCGGTCTTGTCCTGGAGGGCCTTCTGATGATCGAGGTATTCCGCCACGTTCAGGTGCAGATCGTTCATGAAGTCGCGCGCGGCACCCATCTTGTCGTCCATCAGCACCCGCGTCTTGTCCGCCAGCAGTTCGTCGTGAATCTGCTGCCGGAGTTCTGCGGTCAGTGGGCGAATCTTGGCAACGGGCGGGGCGGGGTCGGTGTCGATGTCCATTTCATCCACCGGCGGCACAATCAGGGGAGCCGCAGCGGGCTTGTCGCCGGTGGGCTTCTCACCAGCGGGAGCAGCGGGGTCCTCTTTCGGCTTGTCACCCACAGGCTTCTCTTCCGCAGCCGGGGCCGCTGGCTTCTCGTCCCCTGCCGCAGCCGGAGCTGCGGGCTTCTCGGTGGCTGGGGCAGATGGAGTCTCCGCCGCAGGCTTAGCAGCTTCCGCCGCAGGCGGATCCTGGATCAGCACCACGGTTTGGAGTTGGGACGCACGCGGACGCAGCGAAGCCCCGTCCGGCTTGGCGGCCGGGTCAGCGGGCTTGTCAGTGGCGGGAGGGGTCGCCGGGTCAGCAGGCTTGTCGCCTTCCGCGGGCTTGGCGGGATCAACTGGTTTTTCCGCAGCTGGTTTTTCTGTCGCGGGTGCCGCGGGGTCGGGAGTCGCCGGGGCCGCCTTCGGGACATCGGGCAGCGGAGGCATCTTGGGGAATTCCAGCAGATCCTGAAATTCCATTCCCCCGAGTGAATCGTGGCGGGGCATCTCGCGCTTGTACTGCGCTTCGTAGCGGGCCAGGATCTCCTCTTCGGTGACCACGCCGGCCAGCTTTTCCATCTCTTCGTAATTCGGTTCGAGGTAAGCCACCCGCACGCGACGATCCAGGTACAGACCCGGTCGGCCGGGTTCCGGTTGGCCTTCGGCGGTGACGTTCGGGAAGTTGGCTTTGTAGTCCTCGAACGTCTGCTTGAGTTCGGCCTCGCTGGGCTTCGCGGTCTTGTCGATGAAATCGGCCACCGGCAGGCCCACGAACTGGGCCGACTGGCGGGTGTTCAGCTTGCGGTGCAGATCCCAAACATCGACCGGCGTCATGCGGTTTCCACCGTAGAGCGTGTAGTACGCCCGTTGGGCACGCATCTCGCGGCGGATGGCCTCGATGATTGTGTCTTCTTTGACTCCCGGGGTGCTGGCTGAGGTCTGCTGGATGGCGTCGGTGAACAGTTCCTGGGTCAGCAACTCTTTGTCCGAGGAATCAAATTCACTGTGAGCGGCCTGTTTCAGGAAGGTCATCACGGCGTCATCGGTGATCTGGATCCCCAGGTCGTCGGCTTCGCGGTTGAACAACTCGGTGATCAGGAGATCGTCGTTCTGGTTCTGGACATTGAAACCGAAGAGCGGTGGACGGGAGCGCTGGGGCTGAATGCGTTGAATCATCTGATTCATCGAATTGGAATAGTACACCCGACTGATCATCTGATTGGCCAGACTCCGTTGGCGACCGAGCGCGTCCAAGTCGTCTTGCGAGACATTCCCCGTGGCGGCGGAGATCGCCGCAGGCGGTCTCCCCATGAACATGAATACCAGCGTGATCGCCAGACCCAGGACGCCGCCAAAGATGGCATTCTCGCTGGACTTTCCCGAACCGGCCCCCCACACCCAGCCGACCACCGCCAGGCACCCGATCACCAGCGCTGCGACGGTCGTCGGGGACATATCCCCCGAATTGCCGCTCGTCGTATCGGTAATGATGAAGGCCAACACCGAGATGCCGGTGACAGCCGCCAGAAGAACCTTCTTATGCTGGCGGAGGAGTTCAAACGGTGTCGACATCCGTGATCCTTGACTGCAAGACGCGCCCGGAAATTCGAGCGTGAGTGTCCGGGGGACTCTCTCCGGCCTCCGGGAGGAGGTCAGTCGAGATTTTTTCCGGAGTTCTTATTCCCCACTTCAGACGGCATCTCACCGCAGAAAAGACTGGGGTTGGACGCTGCCAGAGGTTCGGGAACAACAACCCGGCACAGGCGCCGTGACTTGACAACCCGACGCGAAATTCCGTAAGGAAGCTCACAACGTGTTGTGGTCGGAGGGTGGCGAGCCGCATTGTAGCTCGCCCCACCCCCCCCGCAAGAGGGACCGGATTCAAGCTGTCAGCGGTCAGCATTCAGCAGTCAGCCAGAGGATGGTTGACGGCCGGATGCTGTTCCTGGACGGCACGAATTCGGACGGTGTCTGGCTGATGGCTGATGGCTGATGGCTGATGGCTGATGGCTGATGGCTGATGGCTGATGGCTGATGGCTGATGGCTGATGGCTGATGGCTGATG
>JAYWFM010000199.1:0-11206 GCA_043778825.1 Planctomycetota bacterium
GGTACATACGGTGTCAGCCCCGGATCGGCACCTACCCCCGCGAGCTTCACGATGCCGCAGATCTGGGCCGTGCGCGTCAACTCCGGTAGCTCGCCCGTGTCGCCGACGACCTTGTATTTAAGGGTGACCGAATCGCCGACCTTGACCGCCAAGTCTTCGGCCAGCCAGTCGCTGATCGCGATTTCGTCCTTCGTCTGCGGGGCCACTCCACTGGCGAAGTCGAGCGACTCAAATGCCCCTCTGGAGGAACTCTCACCGACTCCGGCGGAGATCGGGTACATCGAGAACTTGCTCGCGTCGCGGGAGTTCTCGATCTCGGTCAGCAGCGACACCAGCACCGGCGAGGTGGCCCAGCCGTGGTTCTTCGCCACATTCTCAGCTGCGGTGATCGTCCCCTCGTCGATCAGCATCCGCTCGCTTTCGAGCGACAGGTAGCCGTGGGCTTCGTTCGAGACGAGACGCAGAGAGAGATCCTGCATCGTCAGATGCCTGTGTAAATCGGATGTGAGTCTCGAAGCGAGGGCTGGGTCATTCGCCAATTGTTGGTCGAGGCTTTGCCTCTCGACAGCCAGTAGCCTCCACGCACCCGACCCCGGAGGGGTCACAGCCATTAGCCGGTGGTTGAGCGCAGCGACACCACCGGATGACGGACTCCAGGGAACATCCCATCCCGGAGGGATGGCAGCCGCCGTGTGACGCCACACTTCCGAAGTCTTCTGAGACTTCGGAAGTCTTTCACGCTCGGAGTCCGCGAAGTCTTCTGGCATCCCTCCGGGATGCAAGGCTCGTGACAGAGGATACGTGACCGGTGGTGTCGCTGCGCTCAACCACCGGCTAATATCTGTCATCCCTCCGGGATAGGTGAGGCCCCCCATCGGGTGACTGTTTCTCGCCAACTCCGCACTGAACGGAACCGCCTCCTCGCGGGCGGGGAGAGTCGTCTTTCGCTCCGCGAAAGACCGGCCTTTCGCGGAGCGAAAGGCGACTCTCGATTCCCCCAGCAACAGCGCATTGATTCGCGCGGGCTTCTCCGGCTCCTTCTTGCGAGCTGAGGCCGGGACGTGTTGCAGGTTGAGTTGCGTCTGCAACTCCTCCAGATCGACGAAGGCATTCAGCGGCAACTGCTGACTGGGGTTGAGGCCGAACCGCCCCGGCATTTCTCGGTCTTCAAAGATGCGCGAGACCTGCGTCGGCAGTTCGACCACTGTCTCTTCTCGCTCGCCGAGGAGGGCATCGCGCGGGATCGTGGCGGGGATTTCGACGACGACGGATGCTTTGTCGCCGACCTTGAGTTCTAACTGCTCCGCGAGTCGGCGGCTGATGGCCAGCCCCTCCCCCGGCGGCTCGACGCCGGCGAGTTTCCAGAATGCCGCGTCGACCCCGTACACCTCGACATGCCCCGCCCGCCGCGAGGTCGCCGAAGTACTCTGCCCGGTCTGAACACTCCCGGTGACCAGGATCGCCGGGGCCACGGTCGCGATGTCGGCCTGCCACACCTCAGCCAGTTCGGCGGCTAACTCTTGCCGAAAGAACCTCGGCCCCCGCACCACATGGTCCACCCCACCGAGTCGTTCCAGCGACAGCGTCTCCAAGCTCCCCCGCACCGAGTCGCCCACAATCAACGCTCCGCTGATGACCGCCGTGGCGAGGGCCACACCGAGGATGACCGCGAAGCTCGACCGGGCGAAATGCCGCAGCGTGGAGAGCCAGAATGTCAGTCGCGTGAACATGGCGCGTCGCACGGAGGGCAGGGGGACGGTGAGAGGGACACTCTACCGGGGCTGCCGTGGGGGGAGTAGGGAGTCGCACGTTTAGCCGCGACGCGAAGTCTTCGAAGCGGAGCGAGCTGTGAAAGCAGGAGTGGGGAGTTGGTTGACTCACGCTTTCTCCCCATCCCGAAGGGATCCCAGCCCATGGCCGGTGGTCGAGCGCAGCGAACACCACCGGTCAAAGCTCACGCAAAGATTGCCTCCCGGAGGGAGGCCAGCCGCCTTACGATGTTGATATGACGCTGAACATCTTCTCCCCGTGTTTCTCACTGCTCAACACCCAATCGGACTCATATCATGCCCTCGACCTTCCTGAGCCTGAACTATCACGTCGTCTTTAGCACCAAAGATCGAGCCCCCTCGATCACGCCGGAATGGGCTCCACGCCTACACGAATACCTCGGCGGGACAATCAATGGCTTGGGAGGATCTTCGATGGGAGTCGGTGGAGTGGCGGATCATGTGCATCTGCTTTTCGGACTGAAGGCAACACACTGCCTGGCCGATGTGATGCGCGAACTCAAGCGGTCGGCATCAGTCTGGGTCCACGAGGAGATTGGCAATCGCCGCTTTGTTTGGCAAGAGGGGTATGCCGCGTTTACAGTCGGATATCCGTCATGCGATAGCGTCAGGGCCTACATCAAAAGACAGGAGGCTCATCACCGCCAGAAGAGTTTTCGGGAGGAGCTTGTGATCCTGCTGGAACTCGCGGGGATCGAGTATGAAGATCGATACCTGGATTGACCCGGCTGGCCTCCCTCCGGGAGGCGGGTTCGGTCGGGGACGTTTTCCGGTGGTGTCGCTGCGCTCGACCACCGGCTATGGGCTGAGATCCCTTCGGGACGGAGAGGAACGGGCCAATGGGCCCGTTCCACCACATATGCCCGTTCCACGCGCCCTATCCCTTCAAGCCCTTCAATCGCCCGTTGCTGTCCCCCAGCGACTCCACCTTGGCCCCGACCATGTCGAGCATCGAGAGGTACAGGTTCGTCAGCGGGGTGCCGTTCTCGATTTTAATATGTCGGCCCGTATCGATTGCTCCACCCGCCCGGCCGGCCATCACGATCGGCAGGTCGTCGTGATTATGGGCGTCGCCATCGCCGATGCCGCTGCCGTAGATCACCATCGAATTGTCCAGCAGCGTCCCCTCCCCTTCTTTCGTTTCCTTCATCCGGTTGAGGATGTAGGCCACCTGCTCCACGTGGAAGCGGTTGATCTTTCGCAGCTTTTCGTTCTTGTCGGCATTTTTCTGGTGGTGCGAGAGTTCGTGGTGTCCTTCGGAGACGCCGATCTCGGGGTAGCTGCGGTTGCTCCCTTCGTTGGCGAAGACGAATGTCGAGACGCGGGTCGTGTCGGTCTGGAAGGCCAGGACCATCAGATCGCCCAGCAGCCGGATATGCTCGGCATTGTCTTTGGGAATGCCGGCTGGCTTCTTCGCCTGGATGTCCGACAGGTCGACCTTCTCTCGCGACTTGGCGATGCGTAGTTCAATCTCACGCACGGCGGTCATGTACTCGTCGAGCTTGCGGCGGTCCGCGCCGCTGACCTTGTCGCTGAGTCGTTTCGCATCGTCGGTCACGAAGTCGAGCACGCTCTGGCTGTACTTCTCGCGTCGGCCGCGAGCCGCATCGCTCTCTCCCACTCGGCCATTCGAGAACAGCCGCTCGAAGATCAGCTTCGGGTCGGTCTCTTTCGGCACCGGCTGCGATTCCGACTTCCACGAAATATTCGACGAGTACGCGCAGCTATACCCCGAGTCGCAGTTGCCGACCATCGCCGCCGGATCGCAGCCGATTTCGAGGGACGGGAACCGCGTGTACTTGGCCAGTTCCTGGGCTGCCAATTGGTCGACCGAGACCCCGGCCCGAATGTCGGCCCCATCGGTCTTGCGAGCCTGCGTTCCGGTGAGGAACGTCGCCAAGGCTCGCGCGTGGTCGCCGCCGCCGTCCCCGTTGGCTGCGGCCTTTTGCTGAGTCAGGCCGGTCAACACATTGAGTTCGCTCTTGAGCCCTTGCAGTGGTTCGAGAGTCCACGGCAACTCGTACGCAGTCCCCTCGGCAGCGGGTGTCCAGGTCTGCATGTGAATCCCGTTCGGGACGTACATAAACGCCATGCGTACCGGCGGAGCTGTGGTCGCCTCCGCTGCGAAAAGTCGCCCGGTGCCCATCGATTCGAGCAGCGGCAAGGCCAGCGAGACACCCAAGCCTTTGAGCAAAGTCCGGCGGGAAAGTGGTTGCATGTGAGGGCCTCGTGCGGGAGGAAGGCGGGGCGTCCGGGCGGACTCTGGTGATTCCCGATGGGAATCAGGCGGGACTGTGAATGAGTACGGCCAGGCGACCGATCAATCCACATCTATATCATAGGCAATCGGCCACCTGCGAGCGAGACCCTCAGCCGGAACCGGAGATTCTCGGGTGCGAACGGGAGGAGTCTGCCGATTGAGCGGGCAATCTCAGAAGTAGGACGGGCCCATGGGCCCGTCCGATCTCTCCTACCGAGACGCTTGCCCGTGGACTGGAAGGCCGGGCCAATGGGCCCGGCCCACGGTCGCCGTCCGGGTGACTTCCTCGCCGCGACTGTTTATCCTCGACGCACTGACCGAACTCTCGGTCGCCCCTCACGAGGAACTCCCCCATGAATCGTCGCTCGTTCATCGCTCTGGCTGGTCTCGGTCTCATCGCCTCCAATCTGGCCCACGCTGCTGATCCGGTCTCGCACCGGTTTCTGGCAGCGGATAAGGGGCATGTGTGTCTCATGAGTGCGGACGGCAAGGTCGAGTGGGAGGCCAAGGTGATGGTCGATGTCCACGACCTGAGCCTGCTCCCCAACGGCAACATCCTGTTCCCGCTGACGAGTACCGAGATCGTCGAGATGACTCCGGCCAAGGAGGTCGTCTGGCGGTATACCTCGAAGCCCAAAGAGGGGAACAAGGATCATGTCGAGGTGCATGCCTTTCAGCGGCTGGAGAACGGCCACACGATGATCGCCGAGAGCGGCAACGGGCGCATCATTGAGGTCGACGCAGACGGGAAGATTCAGAAGGAGATCCCCCTGACCCTCGAACACCCCAGTGCCCACCGCGACACCCGCATGGTTCGCAAGATCGCCAGCGGGAACTATCTGGTGTGTCACGAGGGGGACGGAGCTGTCCGCGAATATGACGGCACGGGCAAGGTCGTGTGGAGCTACAAGCTCGACCTCGCCGGTCGCCCCCGCAGTGGGGGCCACGGCCCCGAGGGGCACGGCACCGAAGTCTTCGGAGCCATCCGACTCGCCAGCGGCAACACCCTGATCGGAGCAGGAAACGGCAATCGCGTGATCGAAGTGAACCCGGAAGGCAAGGTCGTCTGGTCCGTTGAGCAGAAGGAATTGCCGGGGATCACGCTGGCCTGGGTCACGATGGTGCAGGCCCTGCCCAACGGGAACATCATCATCGGCAACTGCCACGCCGGTGAGGAGAATCCCCAGTTGATCGAAGTCACTCGCGACAAGAAAGTCGTGTGGCAGATGAAGAACTTCGAGGTCTTCGGCAACGGGCTGGCGTCGTCGCACATCGTCGACGTGCCGGGAGTAGTGCGGTAGCGTGGGCTTTAGCCCACGTTCTTGAGTGTGTGACGCATCCGCGTGGGCTAAAGCCCACGCTACCCCTTCCCGGCCTCCCAGGCGTCCAGTAGTTTCTTCTCCGACACCGCTACGCCCAAGCCCAGTGACTGGGCAAACGAGGCCACGCGGGACTCCTCGATCAGCCAGCGGTACTGCGGGACAAACGGGTCGAAGTCGGGGCGGGTGGAGTGGCGCTGGACGTGTTGCCGCCAGCGTTCCATGTGGGCCGAAATCGTCGCGAAGGCGGCGCGGTCTTTGGTGTACCCCCCGCTGGTGATCTTCTGCCATCGCATCTGAACCGCTTGCAGGTAGCGCGGGTACTGAGCCAGCCACGGCCAGGGGACGTGGGTCAGGAAGCCGGGGGCGAACAGCCCTTCGAGCTGCGACCGCGTGTCGTCGATGGCGTATTGCAAGGTCGACCCGCTCTGCTGGCCGATCAGCTTTCTCGTCTGGTGGTAGGCCACCATCAGCGGTTCGAGCAGCCTCGATAAGTCCTGGACCGCCACGGTCATCTGGCTGCGCGCCCGCTTGAGGGTCTCGCGCCACTGGACGGCGTTGCGGGGCGGCGGCCCGTCAAAGGCGAGTGCCCGTTCGGCCAGCCGCCACTGGACATTCGAGCGAAACTCCGGGTGGTCCGGCAGTGTGGTCGCGTAGACGCAGATCTGCTGAAACCGAGGAAGCCACTCGACCTGCTCCTTGACTCGCTTGGCCTCGGCGATCAACAGCAGTCGCACCAGTGCCCGCTTCGTCTGCCGCTCCGCCTGCCCGGCATCGGTCGACAGCGTCAGCGAGACCGACTCGCCGCGATCGACCAGCATGGGGTAGGCCCGCACATCGATTCCGCCTCGGTTGATCGTGATCTCGGCGGGTAACTCGAAATCGGTCCAGTCGGTGATCCCGGTCCGGTTCCACTGCTTCTCGGTGATCGTGGTCGGAGCTGCGGCGATTTGCGAGCGGACGCCGCGCTGGAGTTCGGCGAGGTCGCGGCTCTCCTGAAGCACCGCCCCGTTGTCGTCGACCATGCGGATGTTGATTCGCAGATGATCGGGTAGCCGGGTCTCCTCAAACGCTGTCACCGGGACATGCTCGCCCGAGACGCGGCGGAGCGCGACTGCGAGTTGGTCGTTGAGACTCCCCTCGCCGTATTTGAGTTGAGTGAGGATCTGCGGCAGGACATCGTTCACCGGCACGAATAGTCGCCGCAGTTCCTTCGGCAATGATTTAATGAGGGCGGTGACCTTCTCCTCCAACAGCCCTGGCACGAGCCAATTGAGTTGCTCCGCCGAGAGTTGCCCGATCCCGGCGCGCGGCACGGTAATGGTGAGGCCGTCCGAGACCTGTCCCGGTTCGAGGGCGTACTCGACCGGCAGGTTCAGCTTCCCGACCGACAGCTCATCCGGGAACGCATTCTCCGGCAGGGCCACATCGGGGTTGGCCAGCAGCACCTCGCGGGTCAGGCACAGCGCATTCGGCAGCATCTTCTCGACCGACTTGAGCCAGCTGCGGAGGGTGTGGACATCGGCAATGTGGGGCGGGACTTGCGAATCAAAAAAGTCGAACTGGGCCTCCTCGCTGGCGAAGAGTTGCGACTGCCGCAGCTTGGCCTGCCAGTCGGCGAGTTCCTCGCGGAGTGCGGTGTTGTGACGGTGGAACGGCTCCGAGCCCTGGTAATCGCCTTGCATGAGGACGTGTTCGATCAGCAGCTTGCGACACAGCTCCGGCTCGACGAGGGAGTACCGCACCCGCCGCCCGGTGACGATCGGCAGACCGAACAGCAGCACGCGCTCGGTCGCCATTACCGCGCCGGAACGGCTGTCCCAGGCGGCGTCGCTGTAGGTCTTCTTGACGAGGTGCGTCGCCAGCCGTTCGATCCACATCGGGTCGACGGGGGCAATCACGCGGGCGTAGCGTTTACTCGTCTCGACGAGTTCGGCGGCGACGATCCAGCGCGGCTTGGTCTTGAAGGCCACCGACCCTGGCCAGAGATTGAGCTGTTGATTGCCTGCCCCGGTGTAGTCGTTCTTCTCGCCTTTGAGGGCGATGTTCGACAGCAAGCCGGTGAGGACCGCGCGGTGGATCGCCTCGGGGTTGTTCTTGCGGGGCCGCGACTTCAGGCCATGTTCCTCCGCGATCTGCCGCAGATTCCGGGCGAGGTCCGACCACTCGCGCAGCCGCAGCGACGACAGGAAGTTTTGGTGGCAGGCCCGCTGAAACTGCCCGCGCGACAGCTTCTCGGTTTGCTCCTGGGCGAAGTCCCACAGCTTCAGATACGACATGAAGTCCGACCGCTCATCGGCGAACTTCTGGTGGGCGGAGTCGGCTGCGAATTGCTTGTCGGCGGGTCGTTCACGCGGGTCGCGAATCTCCAGTGCAGCGGCGATGATGAGGATCTCTTCGAGGCACTGCTCCTCATCGGCCGCCAGGATCATGCGGGCAATGCCGGGATCGACGGGCCACTGGCTGAGGGTCTTGCCGATGGGGGTCAGCTTGTCGCTCTCGTCGATCGCGCCGAGTTCGAACAGCGTGCGCTCGCCGGATCGAATGGCAGCCGCTGGCGGCGGGTCGAGGAGCGGAAAGTCGGCGAGATGCCCCAGTTGGAGGGCCTTCGTCTGGAGGATCACCGAGGCGAGGTTGGTCCGCAGGATCTCCGGCGGGGTGTACGCCTCGCGTTCGTTGAAGTCGCTTTGCTCATAGAGGCGGATGCAGATGCCGGGGGCGATGCGGCCACAGCGGCCCTTGCGCTGGTCGGCACTGGCTCGCGAGATCGGCTCGATGGGGAGCCGCTGGACCTTGGACTGCGGGGCGTAGCGGCTAATGCGGGCCGTGCCGGTGTCGATGACGTAATGGATGCCGGGGACGGTGAGGCTCGACTCGGCGACGTTGGTCGCCAACACCACCTTGCGACTGCGTGAGGGCGAGAAGATGCGGTTCTGTTCGGCCTCGGAGAGCCGACCATACAGCGGGAGTAGATCGAGCGTCTCCCCCGCCCGGCCCCGCCCGCCGAGTGACTTCGTCAACTCACGAATCTCCATCTCAGTCGGCAGGAACACCAGAATGTCCCCCGACCCCTCGCGGCACAGCTCGTCCACCGCATCGCCGACCGCTTGCGACCAGTCGATGTCATCGTTGTCGTGGTCCACCTCGGGCGGTCGGTAGCGGACCTCGACCGGGAAGGTGCGACCGGAGACGGAGATGATAGGAGAGCCTAGGGCTGAGAGCCTAGGGCCTAGGGCCAGAGATTCTTGGGAGTGAATGACGCCTGTTGAGCCAGCCTCGTCGGTGGCCTCCTGTGCATCCCCTCTGGCCCTAGGCTCTAGGCTCTCTGCCCTAGGCCTCCCAAAGAATTCCGCGAACCGTTCCGCGTCAATCGTGGCCGAGGTAATAATCACCCGCAGGTCGGGTCGCCTCGGCAGGATCTTTTTGATGTACCCCATCAGGAAATCGATGTTCAGCGACCGCTCGTGGGCCTCGTCGATGATGATCGTGTCGTACCGGTCGAGAAACCGGTCGTTCTGCGATTCGGCCAGTAATATCCCGTCGGTCATCAGCTTGATCAGCGAGCGCGGGCTGGAGACATCGTTGAACCGGATCTTGTACCCGACCTGCTGCCCGAGCTTGACGCCGAGTTCCTCCGCCAGCCTGGCTCCGACCGACCGCGCGGCGATGCGGCGAGGTTGAGTGTGGCCAATCAGCCCGCTGATCCCGCGACCGGCCTCCAGGCACATCTTCGGGAGTTGGGTCGACTTCCCCGACCCGGTCTCGCCGCACACGACGATCACCTGGTGGTCGCGGATCGCTGCGAGAATCTCCTCGCGCCGGGCCGTGATCGGCAGCTCCGCGTCGTACGTAATCTTCGGCAGGTCGGCGACTCGCTGCTCGCGCGCACGGGTCGACTTCTCGACATCCGCCATCAGCTTTTGCAACTGCGAATCGAACGGCTTCCCCTGCGCGCCCAGTTGCTGCACCGCCCGCCAAGCGCGCGTCAGCCGGAACTGATCCCAGCGCATCGTCCGGGCAATTTGGTCATCGAGATCGGCGGGCCAGTTCAAGGGGTGCCTGAGGGGGAGAGGGGGAGAGGGGGAGAGAGGGAGCACTGCGGATGCTTCGTCGCCCCCTCCCCCCCTCGCCCCCTCCCCCCCTCTCTCGTTCAAGCATCAGCACCGCTTGCTAATGACCTCGACGACGTACCGCCAGTCCGCGGCGCGACGACCGGAACTCGAAGCGGTCGATCCGAGCAACCAACTGTTCGGCCGGATGAGCGTGCGGCGATTGGATGCCGAAGTGTTGCGCGATCGAGTGCTTGCCAGCAGCGGGTCGCTCCAACAGGCGATGTTCGGCAAGCCGGTTTCCGTCGCCGAGGATTTCGTGGGACAGGTCATCGTCAACGACACGTCGCGCCGCAGCGTCTACGTCCAGCAGAAGCGGAGTAAACCGGAAACGCTGATGCGAGCCTTCGACGCACCGGTCATGGAATGCAACTGCGACAAACGCTCGGCTTCGACGGTCGCGACGCAATCGCTGATGCTCATGAACAACGAGTTCGTGCTGAAGCAAGCCGCGCTGCTCGCCGAACGAGTTCGCCGCGAATCCGCATCCGCGCCGCCGCTCTCGTTTGAGTTTGACTCTCACTTGCTGCCGCTGCGGCCGAGCGACCTCTGGCAGATCGGCTATGCCGAATTCGACGACTCGACGAAACGGACGAAGTCGTTCACCAAATTCGCGCACTGGACCGGCTCACAATGGCAAGGGGGGCTGATCGTCCCCGATCCAACCATCGGCTTTTCATTTCTGAATGCGGCCGGAGGTCACACCGGCAACGATCAACAGCACGCTCCCACCCGCCGCTGGACCGCGCCGCTGGCCGGCACGGTTTCAGTCACCGGCAGCCTGCATCATCCCAGCGAGAACGGTGACGGAGTCCGCAGCCGAGTCGTCTCCAGCCGCAGCGGCCTCGCCGCCGAATGGATCGCCGAGCACAAAACCGTCGACGCCAATATCGCCGCGATCGAAGTGCAATCTGGCGACACGCTCGACTTCATCACCGATTGCCGCGAGTCAGTCACGTCCGATTCGTTCGCCTGGTCGATCACGATCAAACTCAAAGCGGCGGACGGCAAAGACGTCTCGTGGTCCGCCGATAAAAGCTTCCCCGGTCCAACGCCTCCGCCGCTGGTCAATCAAATCGCGATCGCTTGGCAAATCGCTTATCACCGGCCGATCACGCCCACCGAATTCGCCGCCGTGTGCGGATTCTTCCGCCAGCAGTTCGCCACCTTGTCAGCATTGCCCGCCAATGCCGATCCTGAATTGCAGGCTCTGACCGACCTCTGCCAAGCGATCCTGAGTTCCAACGAGTTCTTGTACGTGGATTGAGGAATCAACAATGTCCGATAATTCCCTGAGTCTTCGACCGACTCGCCGCGAACTTCTCGTGAACAGCACGCTGGGGATCGGCTCGGTCGCGCTGGCGTGGCTGTTGAACCAAGAAAAACTCTTGGCGGTTCCGCCGACGGTGAAGCTCAAGCCACAGTCGTTTGATTTGCTGCCGAAACGGCCGGCGGGTCAGGCTCAGGCGCGTGCCATGATCTCGCTTTTTATGCACGGAGGTCCGGCGCACATGGACCTGCTGGATCCAAAACCGGAGCTGACCAAGTACAGCGGCACCGATTACTCCGGCGAGGTCATCTACAGCTTCGTCAATCGAGCCAGCAAGAAACTGTTCGGCTCGCCCTGGCGATTCGCGAAGCATGGTGATTGCGGCACTGAGGTTTCGGAGTTGCTGCCTCACACCGCGCAGATCGTCGATGACTTGTGTGTCATTCGGTCGATGCACT
>JAYWFM010000200.1:0-11193 GCA_043778825.1 Planctomycetota bacterium
TCGAAACGCCACAATCCTGGCCGCTCTCAGCCAGCAGGCCCAAGAATCCTGGATTATCGCCTCGGTGGACAGATCAATCTTGGACAAACTCCTAGGGCATCCCATGTGCGAAACACAGGAAATCTGTACGCCTCCCCAGATCGAGTCGGAACGTCCGCCGCTCTTTGTCCCGTCAGGGACAGCCGGAAATAGCCCACCGATTCATCGGTGGGTCAGGCTGCGTCTGGCGTCCGCAGCCCCGTCAGGGGCGACAGAAACCATCGCTGAACCGACCTGATCGGCAACTGTCTGAACGTGTCGCGAGAGCCTCTGTCGTCCCTATCGGGACTGGTTGGTTCGCAGTGGGCTTGGTCCCACCGTTGAAACGGTGGGCTAGTATCGGATGTCCCTGACGGGACAAAAGCCAGGGTATTTCGGCAGAAAACGATCACATGGAAGCCTATCCCACGGGGCGCTGCGCCAGTTCCGCGCGCAGACGCAGCAGATCCTCCGGCGTGTCGAGGTCGTCCAGGACGCGCGGGTCGGATACGGCCACCTCGTGGACACGCTCCGGATCGGAACGCAAGACGGCATTGAGTCCCTGCTCCGGGGGGAGGCGAAAGACCTCTTCCGCGAGGCTCCACGGGAAGATCGTCGGATGCCCGCGCTGGCCCTCGTACACGGGCACGGCGATTTGCGAGGGTTTCGTACTCCACGCGGCGATCAGATCTTGGACCAGTTGAGGGTTGAGTGTCGGGTGATCCGCCGGGACCAGTAACCAGCCGTCGCAGGGAGTCGTGAGTATCTGCGGGGAATGATTGGCACGCTCGACCAGAGTCCCCGTAGCGTGGGCTTCAGCCCACGCGGGAGTGTGATCTTCCCGGATGCGTGGGCTAAAGCCCACGCTACTTCGGTTACTGTCGGTCTCGTCATGGATTCTCCCGACATTCCGCAACGCCCACTCCACACTCGCCCGCATATCCTCCGGAGCGGTCGCGGGGAGTACCACCTCGCCACCGGCATTCGCGACCTCTCGAATGAGGTCCGAGTCATCCGGTCGGACCACGACCAGACACCTCGTGATTCCCGCACCTCGCAGCGCCTCGATGACCCGCGCAATCACCGTCCGCCCCGCCAGATCGAGCAGCAGCTTCGGCTGTCCCATGCGGCGGCTCAGTCCCGCCGCAGGCACGATCGCCACCAGACGCGGCGTCATTTCGAGGGCTGGCAGTACGGACAGTTCAGGCGGTAGATGACCCGGTGGCAGCTTTTGCATTCGCGCGGACCATAGAGCAACGGGGGATCGAGCTTGAACTGCTGGTAGATCAGATAGATAAACAACAGTGTGATCGCGGCGATCACGATTGGCATCGCATTGTTCCAGTACATGAACATGAAGGCGATCAGCATCATGCAGCAGAAGCTGTAGACGATGACCACCCACCACTTGTTCCGCTGGAAGGCGGCCCGCTGCAGCTGGGTGTTGACCTGTTCGGCCACGTAGCTCTCGATCAGATCATTCTTCTCCTGGCGGACCAGTTCGACGTTGGGGGCCTTGACGGCTTCGAGCAGCCGGCGCGTGCTGTCGAGAATGCGAAAGGTGTCGTCGAAATCGAACTGCTGCTGATGCGCCCACTTGTTGCGATACTCGCGCAGTTCGCTGACCAGGCTGCGCTCCGAGTGCGACAAGTCATTGCGGAAAATGGAGTTCCACTGGTCCCACATCACGGTGAGCAGCGCGTGGGCGTCCCAGACAATCGTGGACCCATCGTCGCCCGTCCGCGTATGCTCATCGCGAAAGCTGCCCATCGCGGTGCGGACCCAGCGATCCTTGTAGATCGCGCGCAGCTTCCCCTCGACAAAGGGGATCAGTCCCTCGGTGAGAGCCTCGAGCGCGACGGTCACGCGTTGATGGTTGGAACTGGACACCGATCAGGCTGAACCAGGTCTCACGACTGGTTCGTCCTTTCTGAAGAGGCTGTTGACGCATGGCCACATGCCATGAGTCTGGAATACCACAGACTAGCCTACAACTGTTTCTAAGCCTGTCGACGCTGGAATCGGCGGCTTTGGTGAAATCGTCACCGGATCGGGTGATGTCATCGTTCTCGTCCGAAAGTCCAACCGGTCGTCGGCATGGTCCGGAGAGTCACTGAACTCGGGATAACCCGTGCCGTCGGCAGATTCACGCCCCATTGTGGCACGACGCTCCGCGTCGTGACTCACGACGCGGAGCGTCGTGCCACAATCACTCCGTCGCCCCCGATCCTCGAAACAGAGCATCCCCGGATCGTACATCCAGCGCCCGCGCCGGTGTCGGCTTGCTGCTCGACCGGAAATCGCCCAAGGGGACAAACTGACCCACGCTCGAGTCGTAGCCATAGACCTCACCCGTTTCGATCTCATACATCCAGGCGTGCAGGCTCAACTCCCCCTGTGACAATGCCACCGCCACCGCCGGGTGCGTTTGCAGGTTCTCCAGCTGAGTCAGGACGTTCTCCTCGGCAGCCACTTCGGCCAACTCCTCTTTGGGGAGGTGTTTGTACTTCGACTTCACGATGCGGCGGGTGGCCTCGGCATGCCGCAGCCAATCGCGAACGGCGGGCATCTCCTCCAACTGATCGGGGTTGAGCAACCCCTTGATCGCCCCGCAGTGGGAGTGCCCGCAAACGACGATCTGCTTGACCCCCAGCCCGGTGATGGCGAACTCGATCGTGGCGATCTCGCCCCCGGCTGTGCCCGAATACGCGGGCACGATGTTCCCGGCATTTCGCAGTACGAACAGGTCGCCCGGTTCCGTCTGCGTGATCAGATTGGGATCGATCCTCGAGTCGGAACAGGTGATGAACAGCGTCTCCGGATTCTGCCCGCGTGCCAGCCGGGTGAACAACTCCTGCTGGGACTGAAACACGTTCCCCTGAAAGTTGTGAACGCCTGCGACGAGTTGGTGAATGGCCATGTGTGCGGGTTCCTCAATGTTCGAAGCCGAAGCGGAATTCAGTGATGGTGTCCACGATCCGACTACTTCTCTTCCACCCGGTACAGGTGTGTCGCCGTGCGCAGATACAACGCCTTCCCGGCCACAGCTGGTGAGGCCATGAAGCCCGCGTCGAGCGTGTTCTTGGCGAGTTCCTGGAAGGTATCACCCGTGGCGATCACGGTGCAGATCCCCTCGTGGTTGCAGAAGTAGAGGTGCCCTTCGGCTGCGATGGGGGACGCGGAGTAGTCCCCGCCGAGGCGTTCGAACCACACATCCTCGCCGGTCTGAGCATTCACGCAGCGAACGATCCCCTTGTCGCTGACGAAGTAGAGGCGACCATTGAGGGCGATCAGCGATGGTTTGTTCGGAATCTGGCGATCCGACTTCCAGGCGGTGTGCGTCGCGGTCACGTCACCGGTGCCGCCGAGCTTCACGGCGATCAGCCGCGACTGCATGTAGCTGGTGGCGATGAACACGGTGTTGTCCATCACCACCGGGCGCGGGACCGTGCTGAAGCCGAGTTGCCCATAACCGACCTTCCACAGCTCGCGGCCATCGCGGGCATCGTAGCCGTAGACCCAGTTGGCGGCGGGGGAGATGACCTGCGGTCCGGCGTCGGTCGCGATCACCAGCGGGGTGCCGTACGCCTTCTTGAGGTCGGGGCGTTCGTCCATCTCACCCGACCGTTTCGTCTCCCACAGAATCTGTCCGTCCTGGGGATTCAGGGCGGCGATGAACTGCCGGTCGGTGCCGTCGAAGTGGATGATCAGTCGGTCGTTCGAGAAGACCGGCGATGACCCCGGCCCGTTCTGGTGGTCGACGCGCACCGAATCGTTCCGCCACAAGACCTCGCCCGAGGTGCGGTCGACACACGCGGTCCCGTACGACCCGAAGTGGCAATAAATCTTGTTTCCCGCGATGACCGGCGTGGGCGAGGCATAGCTGTTGAGGCCATGCTTCGGCTCGGGATGCGAGACCTGGAACAGATCGACCGTGCGGACGATCTTCCCGGACTCGCGGTCGAGCTGGATCGCCTGGAGCGTCAGTTCCCCCGCGAGCTTGAGTCCCTGTGGGTTCGCCAGCTTGGCCAGCCGCTCCTTCTCTTCATCGGGGGTGAGTGCGTGCGTGATGGCGGTTGTGATCCACACCTGGTCGCCGGAGATCACCGGTGACGAGTGCCCCTCGCCGGGGATTGCGGTCTTCCAGGCGATGTTCTCCGTCTCGCTCCAGTGGATCGGCAGGCCAGTGGCTACCGAGTGTCCCTGCCCGTCTGGCCCCCGGAACTGGTGCCACTCGTCGTCGGCGCGGGTCGAGACTCCCGTCAGGCCGCAGAGGAGGATCATCACCGCGATGAACAGGGGAAACAGGGGACGCATCGGCGGACTCTCGGAACGGGGCAGGTGGGAAACGTTCTCTCGCTGTCGCGTTTGCCAAACCGACGAAACGCGGGAGACCTCAACACAACAGCCCAGGCCGACCAAAGGCGACCTGGGCTGTCACAACATTCCACATGGGGAGCGACCTCCCGGTGGCGGTCACTGAAACGTCGCCGGTCGCTTAAAACTCGATGGTTTCACGACCATTGCGAGTGCAGAGCGCTCGGAACACCTTGGTGTCGATGTTCTTGGCAACGCCCCTGGACGATCCATCCAGCAAGGAGAAGTTGGTGACATCCCCGTGGAAGCTTCCAAAGCTGAAGAAATGGATGTTGCCGCCCGCAGAACTAGGCGCGGTCCAGTGGGTGTCGAAGTTGAGGGGGGCGGCAGTACTCGGCTGGTCATCTCGTGCGCGGGCACAGCAAGCGTAATTGTCACCCCAGTAACCGCCGAACAAGGTCTCTCCGAACAGCAACGTCTGCGTAGTCCCATCGGTGCAGTCGCGGAAGTTCGTGGAACTGTTCTGGTAGAAGACCCCATTGTTCATCGGTGCACTCGGCATCTGTGTCACCGGATCGATGGTGGGCCACCAACCCATGTTTCCACGATAGCTCGTATAGCCGAGGTTCTGCAGCCGGGCACTCGGATAACTCGCGCTCGGACAGACATAGGAATTCACCGGAGTCTGGATCATTCTCCAGTTGTTGGGGTCGTTCTTCGGCAGGGTGTAATCGATCACGATCGTCCCCGCATCCATTTGGGACAACATCAACGCGTGCCATCCGAAATAGCCGCCCAAGGCCCAGTCCGTGATTTGCAACGTCTGAGTCTTGTTCAGCGGAAGAACCAGCGGGGGCTGCATCTGGAACGGAAAGTCCGCCACCGGCATGTTGGGATCCTGAATCCATCCGGACGGGAAGCAGAGGTGGGTGTCATGGTAGTTGTGGGCGGCCAGTCCCAGGTTCTTCATATTGTTGATGCAACTGCTGCGGCGGGCCGCTTCACGAGCCCGCTGCACGGCGGGCAGCAGCATGGAGGCCAGCAGAGCGATGATGGCGATCACCACCAGCAGTTCGATGAGCGTGAATCCCCGAGGGGCCATGGCAGACGTTGGACGCGGAACGCGACGAGATTGCATAACGACACCTTGAGGAAGTCCTCGACCCTCACTCGCCCCAGCGCCCACCGACGCTGACACACAGGCAGATTGATCTCACGGCCAATCATACCGGGGGTCGATCGATTCATGCAAACAATCTGATCCGAAAGACGATCCCCGTGTGTGCATCACATCAGTCGGCAGCAGCAGAAATTCACCACGGAGGCACGGAGGCACGGAGGCACGGAGGCACGGAGAAATCCAGACGTTTCCACATGGTCGTTTTGGACAGGATGTACAGGATTGACAGGATGAATCTCATCACATCCAGGTGAACTTTTTGCGAATCATCCTGTGAATCCTGCTGATCCTGTCTCCACCTCTTCGTCCGCAGCTTGTGTGCGGGTACCGAGCGACGTTCTCCTCCGTGCCTCCGTGTCTCCGTGGTGAATCTCTGCTTACTTTTCCGAAGCACACACACGACCCCAGTCCACCGAACACGTCATTCGAGGGAGGCGACCACCGCCAACTGCCCCTGATACTCCACGCGATCGCCGATGGCCATTTGCCGTCGGCGACGAGTGTCTGTTTGTCCATTCACCTGGACCAGGCCGGTCTGGATCGCCACCTTGGCCTGCCCCCCCGAATCGACCCAGCCCACGATCTTCAGGAACTGGTCGAGCGTCAGCTTGCGGGGCGTTTCTTGATCGGAGTCGTGTGGCATGGAACTTCAGTGTGGAAGAAATCGGGGACACTTGGGGGCCAGAGGCAGCTCTACGCCAACTCCAGCACCCGCTTCATCCGCTCGGCGACATCCTTCAAGACCGCTTCCCCGCCGCCGCCGACTTCCGAGGTCGCCCACCCATCATACCCGATTTCCGCCAGGGCCGTCAGCACCTCGGGCCAGTCTTCGCTCCCCTCGCCGATTTTGCACCAGCTATTCTTCATGTGATATCCCTTGAAGTCGAACTTCACCAGCCGCTTCCCGAGCTTCCGAATCCACGTGGCCGCCGGGACGCCGTACTTCAGCATGTTGCTGCAATCGAAGTAGGCCGCGACCCACGGACTCTGGAACGAATCGACGTATTCGATCAATTGCTCCGGCGTGGTGATGAAGTTGTTCCACACGGTCTCGATGCTGATCTTGACCTTCAGTTCTTCGGCCAGCGGCAGCAGCTTCTTGACCTCGGCTTGCGAGCGGTCGAAGCACTCCTGGTAGGTCGCGACCCCCTCCTTAACCACGCCGGGGACGAGCAGCGCGGTGTCGGCTCCGAAGAAGTGGGCGTCCTTGATGGCGGACTTGAGTCCCTCGACACCCTTGGCCCGCACAGCGGCATCGGGATGCGACAGCGTGTCGTTCCAATGAATCGAGTCGATCGTGCCGTGCATCACGATCCCGGTCGCCGCGCAGGCCGCCTTGAGCGCGGGCAGGTTGATCCCGCTCGGGCTGTCGATCTCGACCCCCTGGAACCCCAGCTTCTTCACGAGGTCGATCTTGGCCCGCTCGTCCCCGTCGATGCCGATCATCGAATACTTGACCGCGATCTTCAGCTTGGGTCGCTTCGGTACATCGGCTGCGGACAGCGACATGGAACAGGCTCCCAGAGCGACAGCGGCACTGGTGCCGAGGAACTGACGACGATCGAGATTGAGTGACATGGGGGACTCCTGTTTCGTGTGGCTGTGATCGGCGGAGATTCGTGACGAACGGTCGACCGATTTCAATATGTGAGGTAGCTGCACTCGCCAGAGTGCGGGCTGCCCGCGTTCTGGCGAACGCAGCTACCCCTCATCTTCAACGTGATGGACTACCTTGATGGACTGCTACGTCCCGTCGGACTGAATCTGGTCCGCCGTGAACGCCACTTCGACCAGCGTGGTCACCCCATTCCCCTGGGAGGAATGCCCCTTCCTCAACTGGACCCGCCACAGCAGCGCCCCCTTGAGGCGGTCGATTCCCTCTTCCGTGGTCGGGATGTAGGTCACCAGCGACTCGCCCGGCTGGAGGACTTTGCCGAGTTGCTGACCGGCCATGTCCCAATCGCTCGACAATGGGTGATCGTAAACAAACACCAGGGACGGGGAGATGCGAGGCTTGTCCTGCTTCTGCACCAGGAAGTTGTTGGCCCGCACGACATCCTGGGCATCGCGATGCCGACGGAACATCAGATCCGCATCCAGCGGGATAAACGCCTGCTCTTTCGACTCATTGGTGAACTTGACCCACAGCTTGAGGACCGGGGATGTCTCGTAGTCCTTGAAGTCTTCACTCTTCGAAAAGTGCTGGAACTGAATCGGGCTGCGTGTGACCTTGGTCGGCTCCACCCGCAGATGGCCATACCGCTGGTGTTCTCCGAGTTTCAAGGTATGCCCCGCGGGCAGTTCGGTATTGATCTTGTAGACGGCCACCTTTCCCGCGGGAATTGGTTTCAAGTCGGGCAAGCTCTCGAGTTGGCTCGCCTCGCGCGCCTTGGCCAGCATGCTCAGCAGCATGACGCACAACGCCGTCACGGCGAGGGCGTACCCGCCCATCACAATCAGCAGCAGGCGGTTGCCCCCCGATGCCGGAACTGCCTTCGTCACAGTCTTGGAAGGCGTGGTCGTCGCCACCGCCGAGGTCACCGACGACAGCGACATCCCGGAGTCGTGCAGGCCGTCCAGCGAGACCTCCGGAGGCTCGGCGGTGACGTGGGTGTCATCCATCTCGGGGGCGGGGACGGGTTTCGCGGGTTGCTGGACCGGCGGGGACTCCCGACCTTGAAACGAGAACTCAGTGATGACGGTATCCGAGAGGGACTTGACGGCGGGCGGCATGGCGGGAGAGTCCGCGCGGCTTTCATCGCTGAAGAACAGCCCGCCGAGCGGATTTTGCAAGGCGGGCGACGGGACGGGGGCGCTCGGAGTGCCGGTCGATTCCGGGAGCCCGGAACGGAGATCGACAACCTCCTCGGCGGGGACTTGGGCGGTGTCGGCTGCCGCTGCTTCCAGCGCCGGACCAGCTCCGAAGTCTTCGGTGAAGTCTTGAATCTCCGCCCGCCCGCGCACCAGAATCTCGGTGTCTTCCCCCGAGTCGTTGGGGAGCGCCTCGGGGATCTCATCCACCGATTTCACGGGGGTATCCGGACCTTCGTCAAAGATCGAACTCGATGATGCGTCGTCGACAACATCCAGATCGATGTCGTCCAAGACCCCGTCCGATTCCCCGGCGGCCGCAACCGTTTCTTGCGGCGGCTCGGGCTTCTTGGCCGGTGCGGGGTCGTTCAGGAATTCGAAGTTCAGGCCGTCACCGTTGGCGGTCATGGAGTGTCTGTCTAATGAGTGCGCGGGTCAGCTGGGGGACCAATGTCAGCCGTCAACCTTGGTGCCGAAGCGCCGCAGTTCACAAGCCATACTCTCCGGCAGACGGCTCGGCTGCAACTCTGGACGTGGGGAGAACGGGATTTCGCCCCAGACTCGGACTCGGCCCCGCTGTTGAATTTCGGCAGCATTGGTCGCGGTCGAGGGGTCATCGGACTCGCTCAAGCGATTGAGAACCACGCCCGCCACCGTCAGCCCGCGTTGCCGAACCGCCTCAATCGTGAGCAGGGTCTGGTTGATCGTCCCCAGCCGATTCGGAGCCACAATGATGACCGGCAGTCCGATGCGTTCGGCCAGATCGGCATTCAGCCAGTGCTTCGAGATCGGCGAGTAGAACCCGCCCGCCCCCTCGACCAGCACCATCTCGGCCCGCTCGGCCAGCCAGTAGTAGCCACTCAGGAGCAGTGCCTCGTCGACCTCGCGACCTTCGAGAGCTGCCGCCGCCGGGGGGCTGAGTGGGGCCAGGAATGTTTGTGGGCAGATCCGTTCGCACGGGAAGGCGGCGTTTGTGGCGGCGTGGAGCGACTCGACATCGGGCCAGGTCGGCATCGGGAGGGCGAGGCTCCCGCCGAGCCGGTTCCCATCGTGTGCGTCGTCAGTCGCTCGCGGCTCGGCAGGAGCCTCGCCCTCCCGGTACTCGGCCCCGGAGCAGGCCGGCTTGTACGCCGCGACGCGGGCGAGTGTCGTCTTTTGCTCCGCAAAAGAGCGTCCTTTTTCGGAGAAAAAGGCGACACTCCGCGCCAGCAGGCAGGTGAAAACGGTCTTGCCGACCCCCGTATCGGTGCCCGTGATGAAGAATCCCCGGTTCACATCTCCCATCCCGGACGGTACTCCCGCTTGAGCAACCCCTGCGCCTTGTCACTGTTCTTGACCGTCATCGTCGCCCCGTCCCACTCCAGCTTCTGCCCCGTCCGGAAGGCTACCATCCCCAGCAGCACTGACTCGCTCAGTGCCCCGGAGTAATCAAAGTTGCACAGCGTTGGCGAACCGGTCTTACAGGCGTTGATCCACTCCTGGTGATGGCCGACCGAGGCCGCGATGGTCTTCTCCGGGGCCTTGAACTCCTTGTACTGCTCCTCGGGGAAGAGCCGATACCCACCGTAGTCGGCGAACATCGAACCCTTGGTCCCCTTGAAATAGATCCCCGAGCCGGGGAACTCGTGGCCGTCGTGCTTGTTCTCGGTCATGTTCCCATCGGTCCAGGTGACCTTCACCGGTACCTGCTCGCCACGCTGCGGGAACTCCCATGTGACCTTCATCCCGCGCGGACAAGTCTCCGCATGCACAGCCGGTCCGCTGGCTTCGATCGTGGTCGGATGCCGCAATGCTAATGCCCAGAAGACGAGGTCGATGTAGTGACATCCCATGTCGCCGAGTGTCCCATTGCCGAACGCCCACCACCGCCGCCAGTTCGCGGGGAGATATGTCGAGTGATATGAGCGAGAAGGAGATGGGCCGAGCCACTGCTCCCAGTCGAGCTCCTTCGGCACCTCGGGCTTGTCGGTCGGCAGTTCGCCGCCGCCCCAGTCCTTGTTGACCCACACTTGGACTTCAGTCACGGGTCCAATCGCTGCCGACTGGACCACTTCGACCACGCGACGGTAGTTGTCGGTGGCGTGAATCTGCGTCCCCATCTGCGTGGCGAGGTGATGCTCCTTCGCCGTCTGGGCCATGATCCGCGTCTCCCACACCGAGTGCGCCAGCGGCTTCTCACAATAACAATGCAGCCCCCGCCGCATGGCCCACAGTGCAGCTGGGGCGTGCATGTGGTCGGGCGTGCTGACGACCACCGCGTCGAGCTTTTCCTTCTCGATCATCTGGCGGAAGTCGCGATAGCGGGTGGCCTTGGGGAACTGCTCAAAGGCCCGTTTGGCCGAGCGATCATCCGCATCGCACAGAGCGACGACGTTCTCGCCGCCGACTCCTTGCAGGTTGTCAAACCCGCGACCCCCCGGACCGATCACGCCGACGTTGAGTTTCTCGTTCGGCGAGGGAGCTGCCCACACCGGACGAGACGAAACCACATGCCACCCGGCGGCGAGGGCCGCGGTCTGAGCGAGGAAGGCACGACGGGAAGAACGCACGGGGCGGGACATGGGAGACCTCGTCGAGGAATTGGGAACACATCGCATTTGACTATTGGATCAGTTCGGCAACTGGAATTCCACCGTCACCTCGGAGGGACAGACAATGGGGCTGCGGGGTGCATCACAATAGTAGGCAGACGTGGGATTCTGCTCCCTCTCCCCCGCGATCGATGTGGCTTTCGCCCTGTGGGTGTTGCGGGGGAGTGGGCTGGGGTGTGGGGGCCACACGGCACGCTCTAGGCCCCTCACCCCGGCCCTCTCCCCACAGCCACGCCTACTCCTCAAGCCATGCCGCCAGTGGGGAGAGGGGGCAGA
>JAYWFM010000201.1:0-4741 GCA_043778825.1 Planctomycetota bacterium
ATCCTGTCCATCCTGTCAAATCTTCCGATCGTTGCGGCAGATAGCGATCTCGAACGTCTGGAGTTCTTCGTGCCTCCGTGGTGAATTTCCGACCGCTGCCTACTTTTGTGATGCACACACGAATGCCTCCCAAAATCGCTCGACACCTTCCCCAACCGGCGGTGTTCAAGGTACTGTAGAGGGAACACGCATTCCGTCCCGATTCGGATCGCCCGCCCGCGAGACCACCATGCCACGCTCCATTCGCTTTCTCATCGGCCTGGGACTCTGGGGACTGCTGGCCATCCCGGCCCAAGCCGAGAAGCCCAGCCCCCTTGCCACCGCCAAACAGGTCGACGCCCTGATCGAAGGGGAACTGGCCAAGGCCCACGTCACCCCGGCCCCGCTGGTGAACGATGACACGTTCCTCCGCCGGGCATCGCTCGATCTGGCAGGGACGATCCCGACGCCAAACCAAGTCACGGACTTCGTCCTCGACCCCGACCCGAATAAGCGGGGCAAGCTGGTCGACCGCCTGCTCAAATCGGACGAATACGCCGACATCTGGGCCAGCTACTGGCGCGAGGTCATCTTCTCCCGCGCCACTGAGGCCCGGGCCCGGATCATGCAGGATCTGTTTGAGACCTGGATGAAGGGCCAACTCACCCAGAACGTCGGTTGGGACAAGATCGCCACCGAACTCCTGACTGCCACGGGAAGCACGAAAGAGGACGGCGACATCGCCTTGATCTACTGCCACACCGGCGATCCCGAAGAACTGGCTGCGGAGGCGTCCCGCATCTTCCTGGGGATCCAGATCCAGTGTGCCAACTGCCACAACCATCCGTACGAGAAGTGGACCCGCGAGGACTTCCACCAGTTCGCCGCCTTCTTCCCTCGAATTCAGGTGCGACCAGAGCCGGACAACCAGGGCACCTTCCTCGTGAAGTCGGTCGACAACCTCGCCGGTCGCCAGGCGATGCGGGCCAACTTCGACCCGGCCCAGGCCTTCGTCCGCATGGACCAAAACCGCGATGGAAAGGTCACGAAGGACGAAGTCACACGGGTCCAGTTCCTCGCCCAAAGGTTCGATCAAATCCTGGCCCTCGGCGATACCAATAAAGACGGAGCCATGTCCAAGGAGGAGTTCGAGAAACTCCCCCGCCCGGATAACAACCAGCCCGGTCGCGGGTCCGCCGAACACTACATGCCCGACCTCGACAACCCCACCGCCGAAGGCAAACTCATGCAGCCAGTCTTCTTCGTGAACCACGCGAAGATCAAGACCGGCACCGACGACCTGGACCGCCGCGAGACCCTGGCGAAGTACATCACCGCCCGCAACAACCCGGCCTTTGCCCGCGCGTTCGTCAACCGCATCTGGGCGGAGATGATCGGCGAGGGGTTCACCGATGTCATCGACGACATGGGGCCGGGGCACGACGCCAAGGCCGAGAAGGTCATCGACCTCCTCGCCGACAACTTCGCCAGCAGCGGCTACGACATCCAGTGGCTCTACCGCACGATCGCCAATACTCGCGTCTACCAGCGGCAACTCCGCACCTCCACCACCGGTGACGGTGTCTTCGCAGCCGCCAGCCCGACCCGCCTTCGCTCGGATCAGATCTACAACTCGTTGACCTCGATCCTCGGAGAAAGCCTCGTCCCGCAGCAGGCTCGCGGTGGCATGGGGGGCGGCGCAGCGCAGCGGTTCGCCAACCAGGGAGGCCGCAAAGGGTTCGGCAACCTGTTCGGCTTCGACCCCAGTACCCCGCAAGCCGACATCATCGGCACCGTGCCGCAGGCTCTATTCCTGATGAACCAAGGCGGAGTCAATAGTGCCATGCGAGCCTCGGGTCGCACTCGACTGGCGACGCTGCTCAGCCAGAATCCGGACGACCACGATGCCCTGTCGGAGCTGTACCTGCTGGTGCTGAGCCGGGAGCCGTCGAAGAGTGAGGTCGAGGTCAACCTGGCCTACCTCACCTCGGTCGGCAACCGCAACGAGGCGTTTGAAGACATGCTCTGGAGCCTGCTCAACAGCAGCGAGTTCATCACGAAGCGATGAAGTAGGACGGGCCCATTCGTGGGACGGGCACATTTGCCCGTCCGAGTTCGTCGATCGCGAAGCGAAAGACGAACTCCCCTCTCCATACCACCGACCAACCACCACACGGACGGGCAAATGTGCCCGTCCCACGAGGCACCATCATGCACACCATCCACGAGCAGATCCAACTCACCCGCGACGCCGTCTCCCGGCGGCGGTTCCTGCACACGGTCTCCGCCTCGGCGATCGCCGCCGGGGCCTTTGGCTTCACGGACCTCGTGAGCCTGCGGGCCGAAGACCTCCGCAAGCAGGGGAAGTCGATGATCCTCCTTTGGATGCAGGGCGGCCCCTCGCAGTTCGAGACCTTCGACCCCAAGCCCGGCCACGAGAACGGTGGCCCGACCCAGGCCATCGACACCAGCGTCCCCGGCATCCAGATCGCCGAGAACTGGACCCACGTCGCCAAGGCCATGGGCGACATCACTCTCATCCGCTCCATGACCAACAAGGAGGGCAACCACCAGCGGGCCAGCTACCAGCTCCACACCGGCTACGTCCCCGCTGGCAGTGTCAAGCACCCCAGCTTCGGAGCAGCTGTGGCTCAGCAGATTTCTGATCCGAAACAGGACCTGCCGACGGTCGTGTCGATCGGTCGCCCGGAAGCGGGCGGTGGGTTCCTCGGCGTCGACTATGAGCCGTTCGTCGTCGACAACCCCGGCACGCTGCCAACCAATGTCGGGACGCCGGTGGGCCAGGACCGACTCGCTCGTCGCCTGGAGCACATGAAGAAGCTCGAAGTCGAGTTCTCCGCCAAAGGGGGGCAAGTCGTCGTCGACAACCACCAGCGAATCTACGAGAAGGCCACCAAACTCGTCCAAAGCCCGCACACGAAGGCGTTCGACTTCGCCGATGAGCCGCAAGCTGTGCGCGACTCATACGGGTCGTCGCAGTTCGGGCGAGGGTGCCTGCTGGCCCGGCGTCTCATCGAAAAGGGCGTGACGTTCGTCGAGGTCCGCGCGGGCAATTGGGACACCCACTTCGACGCGGAGAGCCGGATCAAGACGCTCTCGGAACCCGTCGACCAAGGCATGGCCGCCCTCATTGCGGACCTCAAGGCCCGTGGTCGCCTCCAGGACACGATCGTCGTCTGGATGGGCGAGTTCGGTCGCACCCCCAAGATCAACGCCCGAGGCGGCCGCGACCACTACCCCCGCTGCTTCAACGTGGCCCTCGCCGGCGGCGGCGTCCAGGGCGGCCAAGTCATCGGCAGCTCCGGCCCCGACGGGTCCGCCCCCGTCGACAGCCCCGTCAGCGTGCCCGACCTGTACACCTCGATCTGCAAAAGCCTGAACATCGACCCGAAGCACGAGAACATCAGCCCACTCGGAAGGCCCATGAAGATCGTCGACGGCGGGACGGTGATCCCCGGACTCTTCGCGTAGATCGCCACATGGGACAACCCGTTGAAGTCCAGGCTTCAGCCTGCCTCATGATCCCGAAGGGATTCCAGCCCATAGCCGGCGGTGGCTCTGTGACCAGCGAATTACTGCTTCTTCAGGTGTGCCGCGAACCACGCAAACGTCTCTGGTCCCACAATCTTGGTGTACTGTTCGGCGTTGAACCCGTGCGGGGCTCCCTCGACAACCACCAGTTTGCAGGTGGCCTTGGTCTTCTTGATCGCCGCTTCCATGTTCGTGCTGTGGGAGAGCGGGACCAGATCGTCCTTGTCGCCGTGGATCATCAGGACCGGGGCCGAAGTGTCGCTGACATGCAGGAGGGGCGAGACGCTGTCCTCCTTGTCAGCGTCAAAACTCAGCGGCGGCTTGAGACCGGGATTCGCGCGAATCGCATCCGGAGGGTTCGTGGTCCAGCCGCGCAGATCAGTCGGCGGGTACAGAGCCACTCCGGCGGCGATGCGGCTGCTGTGTCGCAGGACTTCGTCTTTGGCCTTGGGATCACCATCGTTCCCGGTCATGGCCAGCATGAGGGTCAGATGACCTCCGGCACTGCCGCCGAAGACTCCCAACCGGTCGGGATCGATGCCGTAGTCCTTGGCCTTCCAGTGGACAAACCGCACCGCCCGCTGGACATCGGCGACCGCATCGGGCACCTGAAACCGGGGAGCGCTGCCGTGCCTCACAATGATGAGGGTGTACTCCTGATCCAGGTACTGCTTGCCCACGCGCAGGAAGTTCTCCGGCTCTGTCCAGCCGGAATACCAGCCGCCGCTCTGGATCCACAACACCGCCGCCCCGTTCTGCTTCGCGGGCTGAATGATGTCCATGGTCAGGGCCATGCCGTCCTTGTGACCGTACACGACATCGGCGTGAATCTTGGTCGTCTCCTCGGCCCGCAGATCGGTGTTCAGTGAGGCCCACAGACCGGTGACGACCAGACAGGGGACGAAGAGGCGCGACGCAACGATCATGGGTGATGTCCGATGAGAATGAGGAGAGGTGTCCAGTCCGGCGAGCGATCAGGATAGCAGAGCTTGACCGTGGAGGACGACTGACCGGCACACCGTAGCTCACGTCGCTCCGCGACTGAGACTCCTCCTGCCAGCACGCATTTCGGCCTCTGAGTCAACCCCCGAGGATGTGTCCTCCGGCCTGCGGAATGCGAGTCGCGGAGAGGTTGTGAATTTTTCGGGGGATCGCGCCCGGGCCGGTGTTTTGGGGGCGAATATTTTGAAATGGGGGGTTTGCTTCTGGG
>JAYWFM010000202.1:0-11149 GCA_043778825.1 Planctomycetota bacterium
CCGGCTGTACCTCAGCAGCCTGCCACCCGAGGCCGCGCTGCTGGCGAAGGCGATCCGCTCGCACTGGGCCATCGAAAACACGCTGCACTGGGGCATGGACGTGACCTTCCGCGAAGACCACCACCGCCTGCAGGGCCGCAACGGCGTGTGCAACCTGTCGGCCATCCGTCGCCTGGCCGTGTCGATCCTGCGGCGAGACACGACCTCCAAGCTCGGAGCGAAAAACAAACGCTTCCAAGCCGCCCTCAACCCCAACTACATTCTGGAAGTGCTGAATAGACTCACTGTTTTTGATGCGTACCGCCTGGAATCTCCGCAGCTTTCTGGCAAGTTCATTAGCCGACCAGCTCTTAGCATCAAGCCTTCCATTTCAAAAAAGAATAATGGTCTGATGAGAAGTCTGGTTCGGTCGGAATTCCGTTCTTCGCGCGTAGTACGAGAACCGTTCTGTGGGTGCCTATTGCCACTGGACCACCCAAAGTGGACCAGTATCGTTCGGCATCCCTCTCGACAAAAGTTAGCACCACGTTGTGGTCACGATTGCCGATATCATGAAATCGGCTTTCGAGAATGCCCCATGTGTCCAAGATCTCGACTCCTGAAAGTCGCCAACCTGAAAGAACAATCCAGCTGACCAGACGGATTCAGGCTTCATTGTTCATTCGGAGAACAACCGCCGGTCCCAGGTCAGCTTTGTCTCGATTCTACTCACCGAACAGCCACTCGTGAACGTGGTCAGTCACGGCCTTCAGTCGGGCGTCCTCGATGCGCTGGCGGTAGTTCGCGGTCATGCTCGCGTCGGCATGGCCCATGATTGAAGCCACGGCCACAGAATCACGGGCATCGTCTCCGATGGTCGCGAACGTGTGACGCAGCCCGTAGAACGTCCGCCCCACGCGGTACAGCCCTGTGCTGCAAAGTAGCTTCCGCATGGCCTTGCTGATCTCGTCATTGGACTCAATCCCCGGTCGCACCCATGATGCCCCATTCCTCGTCAGGAACACCAGCCCCGCGTCTGCCTCATTCGCGGCCTTGGGTCTGTGCTGAATCACGTCCGCGATGGCCGCTTCCGTCTCCGGCCACAGCGGAGCGAGTCGGGGAACAGCGGTCTTCGGTCTGGGGTAGTCAATCCAGCCCTTGGCGATGTGGGATTCCCTCAGTGTGGCGATGTCGGTGTTGCCGTAGCCGCAGTTCACCGCCAACAGGATCATGGCCCGCATGGAGATAGACGCCGCATGGAGGAGCGTTTGCAGTTCGCTGGCCTCAAACAGCTTCTTGCCCACCGCGTTGCGTTGCTCGCGAATCTGTCGCTTGCTGGCCCCCTTGAAGTCTGGCCCCAGCTTCACCGGCACCTTGAGCAGATCAGACTCCCACCCCCATTTGAAGATTGTGCGTGTCATCGTCACCAGCTTGTTCAACCTCCCGGAAGCGTACTTGCCCGCCCATTGGTTCCGGATCCCCGCGAAGTTGATCGGGGCCAGAGTCTCGACCGCTGTCGATCTCCCGAGATGCTCAATCAGCATCTTGGCGCAGTCGCGGTAGTCCACGAACGTCCGGGGGGAGAGGCTGCCAGATTGAACCTTGGCGTCCCACTGTGCGAGGAAGAGGTTCACCAAGGATCCCACGTTGACGACAACCGACGACAACCGCTGGGGGATCCTTCCGGCTTGCAGATCGTCGCGTTCGTCCAGATACTTCTGGAGTGCCGTATCGGTGTCGCTGTGGACTCCGAAGAAATGCACCTTTCCCTGAATCTTCTTGCACCACTGGCCATTGCCGTGTGCTGTAAGTGGAAAACTCGGCATAGGGTTTCTTCGGTTTTGCGGCTTTGTCCTTCGGCATGTCTGGCAGCTCCCTGAACAGATGTCGGTTGTCGTAACGGTTGTCGTCAGCCTACAACGTGGATCAAGGAAATGCAAGATGTGAGGTGAAAACCTAAGAGGCGCCCGTAGCTCAGCCGGATAGAGCAACGGATTTCTAATCCGTCGGTCGGTGGTTCGAGTCCACCCGGGCGCACTTCACTCACACGTTCACATTGGTCCTCATCTGCCATCAAGTCCTGTGTTTTAAGCGACTCCGACGTTCTTGGATGAGTGACTGCCAGCAGCGACAGATCATCAAGCGTCGTCAATGCGTTGCAAGAAATATCATCCGCTGGGCAGCATGGGGGGCAGCATGGAACCGGCGGTTGAGTCCCTGCAAAGTGAATGACCGCACCGGATTCGGGAGCGGTCAACAGGGAGGGCAGCCCCTGAACGGCTTGGCTCAAATCGGCTAGGCGGACGTGGGAATAGCGGTCCATTGTCAGGGTGATCGTCGAGTGTCGGGCCAGCATCTGGGCGGTTTTCGGGTGGACTCCGGACGATGCCAGCATCGAGACAAAGGAATGTCGGAGTGCGTGGAAGTCCGCCCGCTCGCCGTTGGCTGTCTCTGGCTTGAGGAATTCGCTCTGCAACCGCTGGGCATGCTCTGCCGAGTTCTCTTCGGCTTCCCCGACCCAGTGGTCGCGAGTGGCTTGTAAGTCCTTCCGGAACATCACGGCGGCTTTCTCGGACCACGTACCGGGCCAGAGTCGTGCGGACCGGCGGACGGGACGGGACGACAGCCACTGATCTAGGCGTTCCGCGACCTTGGGAAGGATCGGCAGCACAGCCCCCCGACGAGACTTTTCCGTTTTGGCCTTGATGGTGATCGTCGGCGACACGGCAGTCAGGTCAAACGATTCCGGCGTCAGGTTCGCGAGTTCATTCGCGCGGAGTCCCGTCGTCGATGCGACGAGATACAACATGGCCCGATCTTCTCCGGTCAATCCCCGAAACGATTCTTGGCTGGCCAAAGTCGCTTCGATCAAGCGGGTCAGTTCCATTGCGTTCAACGCCCGGCGCTCGATACGGACATCGACCTTGGCATTCAGTCGCGAGAGATGGACAAACGGGTTTCGTGGGAGACGCTGGGCTTTCACCAGCCAGTTGCCGAATCCCTTGACCGCAACCAGATGGTGATTACTGGTCGCAACACCGAAGCGTCCCTCGCTCTCTTCACGTCGAGTCTTGAGCCAGTTGCCCACCTTGTCGGCGTTCAGATCCGCCAGTCGCTTGAATCCGCATCCGACCATGACCGCCCGAATACGCGACAGCGACAGCGTGACATGCTCCGGCGTGTTGGCCTTGGCTTCCAGAAACTCTCGAAACCCCTTGAGGTGTTCCGTCAGGGAAGTCGTCAAATGTACCTGAAACGGGTCGACCAGTCCCGACTTGCCCCGCTCGGCTTGCTCGACCAGCTTGTTCAGCATCTGCTGCGCGGCGGTCTTGTTCGTCGAGAGCGGGACGCGGCGGGTGATGCCGTCGGAGTCACGGAATTTGCCGTACCACTTCTCGCGATTTTTGGTGACGACATTGCCAGTCGCTGAATCAGTGGCTTTGTACTTGCTGCGGTAGAGTGAGGACATCAGACAACCCCGTTTGAGTGAAGATGAGAATACGGTAACAGGAAGCCAATCGGCGCGCAATCGCAATCAAGCGTCATCAATCGCCATTCTGGTCGTATCCTGTCCCTCGATTCCGTTTCCGGATTGGGGGTCAGCAAAGCCACTTAACCCACCAAACCCACCCCCGGAGCGGACTTCGACGACTCGCCAAGTCTTGGTCCCGTGAACATCCCGGCAGGTGAGGTGATGACCGGCAACGACAGTTCCCGCCAGCTTCCCGAATCTCTTGCCGAGCGACTTCGGCGTCGGCAATTCATCGGCGGGCGTGTCGCATAGCTCAACCAGCGACTCACGAATCGACATACGATCAGCCTCACCAACGAGCTTCAGAATCTCCGCTGCCGTCAGCCCCTTGCCGTCGGGGTCAATACTCGGCCAGAGATGGAACAGGGCGCGGAGTGCATTGGCCTGCGTATCACAGCGTTCGGCGAGAGCCTGTCGGGTGTCACCGGGGTCGGGGAGTCCGGCAAAGGCAACCGCATTCCGGACCAGATCCGACCAGCCCTCAAAACTGCCCCAATGTCTCAGTCTCATCGGGGGTCGACCTGCCCGCACATATGCAGCCAGGATCGTCAGCGCGGCGGCCCGGTATGTGTGCAGATTGTTTCGGACATGATCCAGGATCCGGGGATGCCGAAACCCGCTCCGCTCCTCGGGCTTTTCATCGGGGGATTCCAGTCGAATGTGACAGGTCCGTCGGGAGGTATCGGCCACGACGGCCACGTTGTTGCCCGTGGCAATCCAGACGATTGATAGCGGGAACTCTGCCGTCTCACTGGTTCCCAAAATCCGATCCTTCCAGCGGGTCGAGGTCAACGCCGAATCGAATGACGGACACCCCAGCGTCCCCGAGATGTTGTCGATCAACACGACCGCGTCCCCACTGCGAGCCAATGCTGTGATGCGTTTCCTGAACTCATCGTCATCGTTCGGGGAACTCATGCGGGGAGTCGTCGAACCGGTGAAGATCATCCCCGCGACATCGGCGAGCAGCGTCTTTCCGCTCCCCCGCGTGTTGGCATCAATCAGGAACAAGGGAGTCGGTCCGGTGTAGGCATGCCGGGCCAAGGGTGACAGCACACACGCCAGCCAGGCCGCTCTCGCCAAGTCCGATCCGAAGGGAAACTCGGACACCAATTCCATCAGGCTTCGAGCGGCCTTGCGAGCATCGTCTGGCGTGGGATGTTCCGGCAATTCCAGGGGCTGGCCCCGATAGTCGAGGTAGAGTTCGCTGGCCCGGTCATAGCCAGGCTGTGTCAGAATCGTTCCGTCGGCACGCATCACCGGACAGGTGACGATCCCTTCCAGCCGTCGAATGCCCGGCCAGACTTCGCGGTTCGCGACCGCTTCGAGACACCACAGCGGGGGATGGCAGTCCGCTTGCCGGGACTCTTCCTTGCTCTCTCGCTCTCGGACAAACCGTATCCGTCGCGAGAGTTCATCGCGCAGCACCGCTTTGGCCGGTCGGATGCGGGCAGCTTCCACCGGGCGAACGATGCCGTCTGCCGTGGGTTCCGGGGTTCCATCCGAGAGGACGCGAACCAGCTGACCGGCTCGGCAATAGAACGGCCCCTTGTCCGCCAGAACCGCGATGACCTGATCCGTGACCAGATGTTCCTTGGTCGTCACGACGATGGTGACTCGGTCAGATGGATCGGGTTCCAGAGGCTGTTCAGTCTCTGGCGTCCACAGTTCCGCCAAGTCGAGTTGCTCTCTCAGCAGCTCCGCAGTCCCACCCGCGTCGAGCCAATCGCTGACATCGCCTGTCGGGGGCAGTCCCGGCAACCGCAACAGAGCCACTGAGCGGGCCACTCCCCACAGAGAGCGGGCGACAATCTGACCGTGACTCTCTCCGGCGGCATCATGGTCGAGAATGACGACCACACGACGACCGCGCAGAAACTCAGACAACTCGGGACACCACTTTCCAGCCCCGCCCGCGTTGGTCGTCGTGATGATGCCCATAGCGGCCAGCCGGTCACAGTCCTTTTCGCCCTCGCAAATCACGACGATCTCATTGGCATCCGCTTCGAGCAGTTGCGGCAACCGGTACGGGACCGGACGGACTCCATCGAGTTTCCAGATCCACTTCCCCGGCGTTGCTGGGTCGGGTCGTCTCTGCCGGAAGTCCTTGGGGACCCTCCGGACCACTTGGAACAGCAGCTGGCCCCGTTCGTCGAGGTAGTCATAGACGACATCGATCTTCCCGCCTTTCGTTCGAGTCGACTTCGCGGGCTTCCGGTCGGGAAGCGGAGTCGGATACAGGTCCGACAGCTTCAGACCGCAGGCTTCGACAATCCGCTTCGCGGGGGCGGCATCCTTGCAGACGTGACAGCACAGCAACGCCTTGCCGTCCGTGGCCAGCGTGATCGACAGACTCGGCTTATGCGGCTGGCCGTCGGCTTCATGGATGGGGCAGAGTGCTTGCCACTCGTTGGGCTTGATCTGTTGAACCCCTCGAAGATGTTCGAGGACTTTGGGGGCAGGGTGGTTACAATGCACGTCAGTTGCCTTTGTGAATGACGGCGGAACGCCAGTGGTGAGAAGCGGGCGTTCCGCCGTCGTCGTTTGAAATGAGTGGTCCACTCGCTGAACATCAGCGGGGACAAAATCAGACATCGTCGGCAGCGTCGAACGTCTTCCGGTCCGGGCATCCGAGAGCAATCCAGCGAACCAGATCTTCCCGCCGGTAGCGCACGCCCCCATTAACGACCAGCGTTCGCGGGAGCTTCCCCGCAGCTTGCATCCGGTCGAGAGTGGCGACGGACAGGTCAAGAAGTTCGGCGGCGTTTCGGCGAGTCAGGAGCAGCGATTCCATCCGACTGACTGCCGTCACATCTGGAGAAGTAGGCTTGCTCATGCAGCACCGCCAATCGCACCGGATGATTGCTGAGTCAGCCAGGCTTGCAGGTCCGAAACCGGGTAGAGAACCGCCCGGCGTTTCCCGGTCCCAAGCCGGACGCACGGGATGTGTCCGTCATGCGTCAGCTGCCACAACAGCCGTTCCGAGATGCCCAGTACCTTGGCCGCTTCGCGAGGGCGCAGGGCCAAGGGGGCAGGGAGGATGGGTGCATTCGACATCGTTCGATCTTCCAACGAATCGCAGTCCGCGACTTGCGGTCTGCATACCCGTTGGCGCAGCATTCGACAAAAAGATGTCGAATGGTGTTCGAATCGCACCGAGACGCAGTAAATCGCCTCACTTAGCGTGTATCAGAAATTCGGCAACCATTCGACATCCGATGTCGAATGATCGAATAGCTGAAGTCCGAATCAGACGGGAAGAGTGGCTTGGAAGGGGGGGGGGCTAAATTTCTGCAAGGCGCGCTCGCGTGCGAGGGATACGGAGGTGTTCGAGCGACCAGCTTCGAATCCTCACCCCCCCTGCCATGTACGAAAACCCGTGATATTGATGGGAAAGACCCGCGTTCTGTGGGTTCAAGCGAGACAGCCCTCTGAGCATCGATCAAACAAGGATCGTGGATCAATCTTCATCGGTATCGGGCTGTTTTCGGTCGGATTCCGGGGCGGCACGTTGAATCAGCATGTCAGGGGTGAATTCGTCATTGAGCAACTTGAGAACCGAGATGAGGGTCGACTTCACTTTGCAGCCTCTCTGGTAGTTCTTGTGGCTCTTGAACTGCTTCCTGAAGAATGCCAACGCTGTTGACGGAGCCACTTCCGCTTGCCTCGCCAATGCGTTGATACCGATCGGCTGATAATCCCCGCAGCTACCGTTGGAATACTGGTGATGTGTTGTCAGCGCCCCGATGAGTTTGGCTCGTGCGTCACCGTTGGCGGTACTTTTCTTGGGCTTGACAGTCTTCCCGCCCTTGTTCGTTTGGCCTTGTTCCACCGGTTCAACCGCAGTCGGTTCTCCGGTGAGTTTAGCCCGGCACGCATCCCATTCGGCGTCCGTGGCCAACGTGCCGATCGGCGACTTCCCCCGCAACAGCTGATAGGCGTAATCCTGCTCGATTTCCCAGATCTCTCCGGCGGCGCAGGGGAGGGTCTCACAGCCTTCGGCTCGCTTTTCATAGACAATGCCTTGTGCCATGTGGATCGCAAAGCGGCCCGGAGTCAGGAATTGAACAACCAGCGCCTTCGGAACGGAGTGGGGGGGGCCATTTTTGAATCGATGCGTCCTTGTCGCTTCGACTTGGGATTTTGATTGCTCTTCAATGTGGCCAATCATGTTTCGGTCTCGTCTCAGTTCTTCCGGCGTGGCCAGCTCAACCACGGGTTCCTTTTCGAGCAAGTGCCGGACCGCCAGTTCCTTCTCGACCGGCCAGACCTCACCGACGCCACAAACTCGCTTGTCACTGGCCATGCCATGGCGAATGAACCGCACGATCAGCTTCGGCGTCTCCGCAGAAACCATCCCGAGTTTCTGGCTTAGCGGATCATTGGCAGTCGCTTCTTCGTTCTGATCGACTTCTCTCATCACAGCCTCATACCGGTCTAAGTCGTCTTGAGAAGCGTATTCCACCTTCGCTGGCCACTGATCCAGAGTCAGCCCCATCGGGCGATACGCAAACAGCCGATTCGCGGTCTGGGAATCGATCTCTGCAATCGTTCCGGGGCGAATGGGACGACCATTGATGGTCCCATTGGCGTGATCCAAGAATCGAATGATCTCAGTCAGCGGTTCATTCGGGTCACGCGGTGGCCCGACAGGCAACACGATTCCATTCTCCCCTTCACGCCATTCCCAACCAAGCGGCAACCAATCGTTCTCGATGAAGGGTGATGGTTCGGGGACTTCAGGGATCGGAATTCGTTCGAGCTTCTCCAAAAGGAGACCGAGCTTGGCACGGTCCTCATCCGGATGGCGTTGACTCACATCGGAGATCGACGTATCCGGTAACGTTGCGAACGACTCACCGCCTGAACCAGGCTCATTCAATTCCGTCAGCGCAAGCGGGTCATCCCCGCCGGGGTTCGTTCCATTCAATCTAGCTACTCCATTGGCGGGACGACCAGCGGGCGGGACGGGAAGTAGCTCCGTTCCGCCCGCTGGTCTGTTTTCAGCGATTGAGGTTTGCAACCCCCGACCGCACCCGGTTCCAGATTATTCCGTGCAGACGTTCATGATGCCAGCGCTGACCCTCGAACCGCTCGGGAGAGTCCGGACGCCACAGCTTGCCCCCCGATGAAGCCGATCGGTCATGGAGGGGGGGAGGGACACGAAATCGCAGTACCCAGATATCCCATCGCAGCTATCGGCGCGTTTTGTCAAAAAACGGGGGGAGGGGGGGGTATGAAACTAGAACGTGGGGTGATGTGGTCGTCAAGTGTTCTCATTTGGCTTGTTTCACTGGTGAATCGCGTTCCAGGTCAGCCGTGTGTCAAAACGAACGGCTTAAAAGAGGTTCGAAAACGAGCGTTTTTCGACTAAAAATGACCAAAACAGCAGATGGATTTCAGGTGAAATGACACCCGCCTGAAAGCCATCACGGCGCATACTCCCCGCCAGCGGTGACGCGAGCCTGACCGACGGCCACCAGCGTTTCGAGGAGTTCGGCGACGGTGGCTTTGTTCGCCTTGATGAACTGGCCCGCGATGGTGGCAGCTGTGGCGGGCTTGGCGTGCGTGATGAGGGCGTGGCGGACGGCGCGGATGCGTTCGGGGAGGGTGGCTGGCCAGTCGGCTTTGGTGGGCTTGGCGGGCTTCGCTGGGGCTTTCTGTTTGCCTTTGCCTTTGCCCTTGGCGGGTGGCTCGTCTTCGCTGTCGTCTTCGTCCTCATCGGCCTCGGTGAGGGTTTGCTGCGTCTTCGTGGGCGGGCCGGTTGTGGGGTTCTGGAACTCGGGACGCAGCCAGCGGATTTTCCCGGCGGCTTCTTCGTTGGCCCGCTCGTGATTCAGAGCGACCAGCCGTTCGAGAATCTCTTCATCGCTCAGCGTCCCCGGCCAGCCGTACGCCGCGAACACGGCGGCATCGAGTCCCTCGTGAATCTGTTTCAGCACCGACACCAGCCCGTCCTCGTGGATCTTCCGCTCCTTGACGGTCAGCGAAAGCTCCCCCGAGCCGGAAGCGTCAGCGCCCGGAGTATTCCCAGTCAACGCGTCCGCAGAACTCCGGGCGCTCACGCTTCCGGCTCGTTTGGCTCGCTGTGCGGATTCAATCCCCCGCAGCTTCTCCAGGACGTTATACATCCCCGTCATCGTCAGATCGGGATGCAACAGCTGTTGCCGCTTGCGATGGGAATCGAGTTGTTCCCCGAGTTCGCGGATGCGTTGCCTCTGCGGTTCTGTGGCTTCGGGGAATGGGAAGGGTGTAAAGCAAGGTCCGTTCTGGTATCTCAAGTCATTCCCAATCCCCATGCGGCCACCCGTTGACGCAGCCCATTTGACGTGAATTCTCGATGACATTGTGCCAAGAATAAAAGCATCCGCATGAGCAATGACTGCCAGCGACCCATCGGCGAGCGAATCCGGCCACTTGAGAAACACGAACACGCGGTGCTTTGCTACTTCACTGGTTGCGATGTATCGAGACAGAGATGAAAGCGCCGCTCGCATGGCCGGGCGTTTTTCTCCAAAGAGCCACCAGTTCTCCCGATGTGCTATCCGTTGGCACTTCAGACGCTCTGGTAGCACGGTGTCGTGAACGTGTTGGTACAACGCGGGAAAACGTTCACAGGCTTGTTCCTTGGACAATCCAAAGAAGTCAACAACATATCGGTCGCTCCTTGTTTTGGTTACATCGCTACCAGACCAATAGGAACGCAGCACTGTCGTTGCCGTTGAATTCTGAGCAGACCAGTTAGAGGCAACATCCGGCGTGACTTGAAACCCTGAACCGACGAGCTTGCAACCTTGGAACACGAGTCCGGAGTTTCCAACCAGTGGTGCAGTTCCACTGACATTGGCCCCAATCCGTAAATCCGAGTGTATGCAGCCACGAAACGTCGCAAAGGTGACTTCGTGGCCATCCGTGCCCGTCGAACGTTCCGTGCGAATGGATTGCATCACTCCAACTCGTTCAGAGTTGAAGCCACCAACGGTCATAGCAATTCTCACAGCAGCTCCATCACCGCTGTCGACCCAAGGATGATCTGGTATGGCATACAGTAACTGGACACCTTTGTTGAGATGTTTCTCTACGACTCGACGGTTGAAAGTCTGTGTGATGCTGTTTGTAGTAATCAGCCCGAATAGCGTTGCGTTGTCCAGGCCGACTGACTCCGATGAACGATCCCACCAGTACATCACGTAGTCACAGGTTTCTGGCAAGTCTGAATAGACACCACGGATTGTAGAAGCATAACCGTCCCCGAGAGCCTCTCTCATCTTCTTGTTCCCCACAAACGGCGGGTTCCCGACGATGTAATCCGCCTTCGGCCACTCCGCCTTACGCGGGTTGATGTACCGCAGTTCCTGCACGCGGGCTGCCTCATCGGGGACATCCTCGCCGGTGACGGGATGCGTCTTCATCGTCCGGCCATCCCAGCGGGTGACGGGGTTCCCGGCCTCATCGGTCACGGGTTCGATGGCATCCCACGCCAGCACCGCATCCCGGCATTCGATGTTCTTGAACCGCTTGATGATCGGCTCTTTGATCGGGGCGTTCTTCCCCAGTGTGCGGGAGTGCCATTGCAGATACCCGATCCACAACACCAGATCGGTAATCGACGCCGCACGCGGGTTGACTTCGATCCCC
>JAYWFM010000203.1:0-27249 GCA_043778825.1 Planctomycetota bacterium
CGGCGCTAGCCGCCGGTTCCCCAGACCGTACGCTGAAAAGAACCGGCGGCTAGCGCCGGGCCGCTCACTCAATCTTCCCGACCTGCGGTTGCTGCTGGGTGACGCAATGAATCGACCCCAGGCCCCAGACGAGGGCGGTGCAGTCGATCCCGACGACGCGGCGGGTGGGGAACAGGCTTTGGAGTATCTCCATCGCTTCCGCGTCCTGTTTCGGGGAGCGGTAGGTCGGGACCAGCACGACCGTATTGGCAATCAGGAAATTCGCATAGCTGGCCGGGAGGCGAACGCCCTCCACGACCAGCGGGTTCGGCATCGGCAGGTCGATGATCCGTAGCGGCTGTCCGTCCTGATCGGTGACGCCTTGGAGGCGTTCGCGGTTCTCTCGCAAGGCTCGGTAGTTCACGTCGTCGGAGTGCGTCTCGACGATCGTCACGATGGTGTTCGGCGAAACAAACCGCGTCATGTCGTCGACATGCCCGTCGGTGTCGTCGCCTTCGATCCCGTCACCCAGCCAGATGAACTTTGAAACATTGAGGTATTGCTTGAGCCGCTGCTCGATCTGCTCCTTCGAGAGCGTCGGGTTGCGGTTGGGGTTCAGCAGGCACGCCTCGGTGGTCAGCAGCGTGCCGCAGCCGTTCACGTCGATCGAGCCGCCTTCCAGAATCATGCCGGGCTTGAAGCACGTCTCCTGGAACTCATCGGCGATCCGCGACGGGATCAGATTGTCGCGGTGGTAATCCTCATACTTGACGCCCCAGGCGTTGTAGTCCCAATCGAGTACCGCCCGTTCGCGAACACCGTCAACATCCCGCACCACGTAAATCGGCCCGTGGTCGCGGACCCACGCATCGTTCGTCGGATTGTAATGAAACCGCACTGCGTCGAGGTTCACCTGGGCCGCTTCGAGCAGGTACTTGACCCCCTTGGCCATCACCGGGTTCGAGACATTGATCCGCACCAACTCCGACTCGGCCAGATGCTTGGCGATTTCGACAAAGACGTACGGCACCTCGTCAAACGCCCCCGGCCACGTGTCGCGCCGCTGCGGCCACGAGAGCCACGTGGCTTCGTGCGGCTCCCATTCGGCGGGCATGCGGTAGGGCATGGGGAAGAAGCCTAGGGCCTAGGGCCTAGAGCCTAGGGCCTAGGGCCTAGAGCCAGCATGGAGTGAATGGACAAGGGACAAGGGACAAGGATCAAGTGCCAATGGAAACTGGCGGTCACGGTCGATCTCTCTGGCTGACTGCTGACAGCTGATCGCTGACCGCTTCCCACTCCTCACACCTGTTCCGACGGCGGGGCGATTTGCACCTGCATCGAACTCAGCAGTTTAGTGATTTGAGATTCCTTCTGGTCGATGAAGAACACGTTTTCGAGAATGATCGGTCGGTGCTGCGGACCGGGATTCAGGATGAGGCGACCTGACTTGAGCAGCATGTACTCGAAGATGTCCTTGATCTCTTTGTCGATCTTGAGTGAACTGGTTGGCAGCCGCTCCAGATCGCTGAGGAAGCCGTGGTGGTGCAGCAGTTCGTTCTGCCGCACTTCCCAATAATCGAACTTGGAGTTGACCTTCACGCCTGTGTAAATCAGCAGCATCGCTGCGGTGTAGCAGTAATAAAACATCGCATTGGCCTGGGGGTGCAGCTTCTTGATGAGATTGGTCAAGAACGGGATCAGGTCGGGCTTGTACGTACTCAGCAGCATCACGCCGAGGAACAGAGCGGCTGCGAAGAAGGCCAAGGTCAGGCTGGTGGTGCGGGGGAAGTCGAACGAGATAATCACCAGATTTAATGCCAGGGTGAGCAGAAAGGCCGCCGCCGCGATCGTCGGGCCGTCGATGATCGGTGTCGCCGCGAGGGCCGGGGCCTTCGCCGTGGCCTGCCCTTCTGCCTGGGCATCCACTGCCGGAGCCGCCGCCACCACAGAGGCTTTAATCGACTCTTCCAGCACTGTATTGCCCCCGAAGTGCATATACAGACCCGCCAGCATGGCGATCAGCAGCGAGGGGTACAGGAAGACCACCTTGGGGTAGGAAACTAGGATGACTCCACGCATGGGCTTCTCGGCAGCGGCGGCTGTGGACATATCGACCTCGTGGTGCGGGGACTCTGAGCTAGGATCAAGGGAGGGGGGCCGGGGTGGTCTGGGGAGCGAACGCTGGGTCGCTCCCCGCGACGAACCTTCGCGTAGCATAACGTCGGAGACGCTCCGGGAGATCACCGCGAGAACGAAATTTCTCGAACTCCACGGCGATTCGGTCCCCCTTCACAGAGTTCGGTTGTTGGAGTCCAGCCTTTAGGCTGCCTCTGAGTTCGCTCGCACCTCGGACAGAGGCAGCCTAAAGGCTGGACTCCAACGGCCCATCAGGATGTCGCCCGTCTCTGGCGGTTGAACACCTGCAGCGCGGGCTTCGGCGTCCCGTCCGCCCGCAGCACGCCGGAGTGCGGGTAGCGATGGGCCAGCGAGTCGCCGAATGAATTAAGAAACACCCCCGTCACAGCCGGCTTGGCGGCGATCATCGGCACGAACTCCTCCAGCCAGGCCGCCTGGGCCTCCTCGCTCCAGTTCATCCGCCAGGTGCCATTCTGCACCGCACAGTTGCCATACGCCGCCGGATCGGGGCCGATCCCCGACGGGCAGGCGAGTACGACATGCAGCTGGATTCCGAGCATGCTCCAGACATCGATGAGTCGTGACACCGCCATGCGCGTGCGAGTCAACGACCCCGGCGGCCCGTAACCCATCGCGATTTCGAGTGTCACTCCCGAAAGTCCCAGATGCGAGCGGAGCAAGGCATCCACCAATTGAAACGGCGAGAGCCGGTGCTGGCCCTGGGCCAGGTACTCACCCCACGGCTGGCCGACGCGGACAAAGAACTGGGCATCGCTGTCGGTCCGCAGCGCGGTCTCCATTGCGCGGGCGATGACCGCCAGCCGGTGTTCTTCGGACAGCGACAACGCCCCGCCGAGGTTGCCGTACGCAGCCACTTCCCAGATGCGGATGCGTCCGATGTAACGGTTGATCGCCGTCTCGACAAAGTCGCACACGAAACTCGGCAGATTGAGGATGTCTCCCGCCCACGGAGCCAGCCACTTCGGGAGACCGCCGGGTGTAAAGTCGAGCAGCGGACCGCCAATGATCGCCATGCGGGGGTCCACGCACCGCTCAATTAAATGGTCGAGCAAGTCCCACTGGTATTCCCCCTCTTCCGGCTCGATCCACCGCCATTCAATCGGGACTCGCGCGGAACTGAATGTCCCCACAAAATCGTTGCGGGCATTGAGTGCCGTCGCATCCAGGGTACACCCCAACAGCGATGGAGCCGCGGCGACATTGGACCGATTCCCCGATGTGCGCTGCAGGACATAGCTTTCCATCAAGATGTCCGAGGCGTGGAGCGAATGCTTCAGTCCCGACAGCACGAGTGGATTGCTCGTGGCCGGTTCGTCCTGACTACCGCTGGCAGTTGCCAGGAATTGGAACGCCTGCCTCTGGATGGTGCGGTAACGGTCGGAGATGGTCATCCGGGCCATTTCCCAGGCGAACGCCTGCTCCCGGACTTCCCCGAGGCTGCCCCGCAGCAATTCGACGCCCAAGTGATACGGGCGTTCCCGTTCTGGGAGAGAGGTCGTGGAGAGGACCATCTGGCCGCGTTCCGGGAGTTGGATGGCGATATGTGCCGTCGCACTCTCGGAACTCTGGCGAAACAGATTCAGCACCCCGTCCCGCACTTCCGGGCGAGTGACATGGACGCGGCCATCGGCCCCCGTGATGTACGCACTGGGAACCGTCCCCGATGGGATCAGGCTGGGCGGTTCGATGCGAAAACGGAGGACGCCCATGCGAGCCCAGACAGGAGATTCAATTCGACAAGACACGACAGACAAATGAGGGATGGGGTTTCGCGACCCCGGCCCTGTGCCGGAGTGTATTCATGTCCACGCAGTCCAGCAACGCACGGCCTCGGATCGGAATCCAATTCCCACGTTTAGCGGCGACGCGAAGGCTTTGCGCAGCGGAGCGTTCGGCCTCACCCCGCTGGCTTCGACTTGGAAAACTCGGCCATCCGGCGGGTCATCTCCTCCGGAGAAACATCCTCGATGTGCGTTGCAATCGACCACGAGTGACCGAACGGATCGGTCAGCATCCCCGACCGGTCTCCATAGAACTGGTCCTGCACCGGCTTCTTCAGCGTGGCCCCCGCAGCCAGGGCTCGCGCGAACACCTTGTCGACCTCGGGCATGTAGATCAACAGGCTGACGGGAGTCCCGCCGATCGACTCCGGGCCGAGCGCCCCCATGTCGGGGAACTCGTCTGCCAGCATGACACACGAGTCGCCGATCTTGATCTCCGCATGCCCCATCTTTCCCCCCTCCATCTCCAAGCGGAAGAGTTCAACCGCTCCAAATGCCGCCTTGTAGAACTCAATCGCCTTGGCTGCCCCACGGACGACGAGATACGGAGTGACCGAGTGATACCCGGTCGGAATCGGGGAGACGCTCATGGGATGCTCGCATTCGGAAGAAGGGACGGGGAGGATACCCCGCCAGTATGCCACTCCCCGCCGGTATTTCAATAGATGCCGAAGAGGGGCACATCCCGCGACCTGAACTCTTCATGATCTTGTGAATCTCTTCCTATTCCACCCGGCAATCAGAAATGCACAAGATCATGGGGAGTGCGGGTTCCCTCCTCGTAGCTGCACTCGCCAGAGTGCGGGCCACCCGCGTTCTGGCGAACGCAGCTACGGCTGGTACACACGTTGGCGGGGGTTTCGCCAAGCGGCATTGAATCCTCACCGGGCGACACCTATCTTGGTCGGTTGCTCAACTCCCCGCCTCGGCCTGTGACCCCCATGACGTTTCGTGACCTCGACATCCTCTGCGAAGACGGGCCGGTGATCGCGGTCAACAAGCCGCCGGGCCTGATCTCGCAGGGGGCACCGGCGGGTGTTCCGAGCCTCATCGGACTGGTGAAAGACTACTTGAAGGATAAGTACAATAAGCCCGGTGAAGTCTATCTCGGCGTCCCCCACCGCATCGACCGCCCCGTCTCCGGAGTGGTCGTGTTCTCCCGCAACTCGAAGTGCGCGGCCCGTCTTGCCGAGCAATTCGCCCTGCGACAGGTCCGCAAGACCTACCTGGCGGTCCTCGAATGCCCTCCGACCGAGGAGACCGGCACGCTCACCGACTGGCTCTACCGCATCCCCAACGAACCGAAGGTCATCGTCTGCGGACCCGATCACGAGGACGCCAAGCAGGCCATCCTGCACTATAAAATCCTCAAGCGGGCCAAGGGCCGAGCCCTCGTCGAGATCGACCTGGGCACCGGTCGCATGCACCAGATCCGCATCCAATTCGGCAGCCGAGGCTGTCCGATCATCGGCGACGACCAATACGGCTCGACCGTGAACTTCCCCGGCACCAGCCGCGACACCCAGCGCGAATCCCCCATCGCCCTCCACGCCGCCCGCCTGATCATCCAGCACCCCGTCCGCTACGAACCCCTCCCGATCCTCGCCCCGATCCCGCGAACGTGGAACGAGTTCGGCTTTGGAGTCGTGAAGCTCGACAACGGTTTAGGCCAACCTTGATGCGAGGTCGTGTGTCCCCGCCCCGGATGTGCGGGAGTGACTTTCTTGGGGACTCCGTCAAGAGGCATCACGGCAGGACCGTCATTCCCAATGCTTGTGCGGCGGTTCGCTGGCGAATGTCATTGGAAATGAACTCTGTTTCGCTGACCGACAATGCGGCCGCGAGATGCAGTGCATCCAACGTGCGAATTGAAATCGGCTGGGCACGCTCAAAGCAAGTTTGCAGCACATGCTGGAATTCGGCATGCAGCTCAAATTTGGACGCGACAAGTTCCACCAACCCGGAAGCAATGTCGATCAGCAATTCGTCCGCCAGAGTGTTGGTTGTCGGACGGTCGAGTACTCCGTCGGCCTCTTGTCGTCGAAACGTCAATGTGACTTCAAACTGCCCCAGCGGTGATGTCCGCAACGGGACGGCCCGTTTCGCCAGCGCCAAGAAGTCGGCGGAATCCGGCTCCTTGAGATACAGCTTCGCCAGCGCCGACGAGTCCCAATAGCTCATACGTCAAATCCGATCAGCTCGCAGTTCGTCGAGGACTTCCAGTGAGGGCCGGAGCGTCTTCGAGGCAGTGAGTGACTGAAGCTGTTCCAACTTTTTCACCCACGCTTCGCGGTCGAGGGCTGGCGTGGAGTGAACCGTGGACGAAGCCCCGGAGTGAAGCTCGTAGGCCAACTCTCGCAGCAACTCCGCTTGTTCCGCGCGAGGCAACTGCGAGATCAACAATCGGAGTTCTGGCAAGCTCATAATGACCTGAGTCTATCTCAGCCAGACAAATCACTCAAGAACGGTTCCTCAATTCGCTCGCCAGCCTCGTTCGGCACTCAGCGGTCCAATAGTGCAAGAATTTCGTCGACGTGCGCCACCTTCCATCTCTTCAGCAATTCCCACAACGTCATGGGAGGATCGGTCAGCGAAGAGCGACTCATGACAGAACGATTTGCTCCAGAGTCCATCAAGAATCGAGCCATATGCGGCTGGCCCATGAGGGCCGCATGCAAGAGTGGGGTCAATTCGCCGTCGACCAGCATCCTGGATTCGATGTCCGCCCCATACGCCAATAGGATTCGGGCGGCAACGACATCTCCCCCACCAGCAGCCCGATGCAGGGGCGTTCCATCCATTCCTTGAACATTGGGGTCCGCTCCACCATCCAGCAAGGCCGTCAGGACAGCCAATGCAGTCTCACGATGGGAGTGGCTTTCCGCACGATCCGGTTTGCGACCAGAGCCCACGACTGAAACCTCATCGACGGCTTGGTGGAGAAACGTAAATCCATCCGATGCGGGTAGCAGTGCGCTGTCACCCATCGACAGCAGCAGTCGCACGGCTCCCACATCATTTCGTTCGACGGCCCGCCTTAAAAGACTTTCGTCGGCTGTCTTCGGTGCTTCGTACCACGGATCAGAAAGGATGTCCTCCCGCAACAATTCCAGACTGCGGTGTTCGACGTAGCTGTCCCAGATGGGTTTCCAATAGGCCATCACGAATCAGTCCATGGAAATGACATGTGAGCGGTTGCCGAACGACCCAGTTCAGCAGCGGCGGGGCACCGGAGAGCTTAAAGTCCCAGAAGCGAATCATGCCCCGCCGTCTGCTGCAGCGCCTGGTTCGGCGCGTGCTGCACGGGCCACTCACACACCTGCACGGACCTCGGTTACTCTGGCAACAGCTTTCGTAAGGCCACCCAGCCCGGCTGCCCTTCCTTCCACTGGACGGCCGCCTGTTCGACCTTCTCCACCGTCATCGCGGCGAGCACGTGTCGTTTGAGTTCGTCGCCGTCCTCGTCCCGCACAATCCCCGGAAGCCCGAACGCAAAACCCTGGATACTGTTGAAGCCGTATACTCCGGGAGCGGAATGGCAGACGAGGCAAGATGTCCTGTTGTTCGCGAAGGGCAAAGCTCGCTGGGGGAACGGTCGGTCTTTGTCGAGTGGTTGTTCGAACTCGTCAAACGTGTGAGAGCTAAACCCGGTTTTAAAGTCGCGATCCTCGGACACATCGCGCAGCTCACCCGTCTTCCCCCCGGGCAACCCCGCGCGTCGGAGTTGGAATTCGGCAAACACTTGCCCGCCCGTTCCCTTTCGACCTGTGATCTTGTCGATCGTCTCCGCGGTGAGGGCCGGGGCGTCCGTGCTCATCGCGCGCAGTTGCACGCTTTCGGTCAGCGGGCTGGCGACGACCTTCCGCGACGAGTCGATGAGCATGGCCCGCCGAACCAAGGCGACTTCGGTTCCCTTGGGCCACTGCGGCATCGCCGGGTTCGGCAAATGCGATAAACTCCGTTTGGTTTTCTCGTCGGCGTTGGGAAGCACCAGAGGTTTGTCGAATGCCGCAAGCGTCTTTAGGAACTCGAGCGTTTTGTCGCGGCTTCCGGGCAACTTCAGGAAGATCAGGAACGCGGAGTTCGTGAATCGGCTGCCGCCGTCTTCGCGGAGGTGGAAGGGGGCGGTCGGCCCGTCTGTCCGGCCGACGCACACCCACGGGCCGTCGGTCTTGAACAGGTCGGCTGGCAGATACGACCGCTCCGGCTTCTCCGCGTCGAACCCCTCGGCGTGCTTTTTCGAGGCGACGGTCGCCGCGTAGTTGTCCGCCAGTTTGGCGATCTGTTCCGAAGTCAGGGCGAGCCGGCGGATGACTTGGGCGAGGAGGGGATCGAGCCGCTTGCGGTCGTCGTCGGGTTTGCCCGACAGCCAGTTGGAGATGAGCCAGAGGTCGCGCTGGAGCATCGCCCGCTTCAACGGGTCGTCGATCAGCGCCTCGCCCTTATCGCGGAGGAATTCCTCAAGAACGGCCACAGCGCGCTCGGCTGTCTTTCCTTCCAACAGGTACTTGGACTCGCTCCACAACAGCGGCTCCAGACGGTCTTCCCCGTAACTGCGGTCGTCAGGCCCGGTGCGGACAAAGAAAGCGGCGTGGACGCGGTTCCACAAATGTTCCCGATCCTTGTGGTAAATCGCCTGGGGTGGAGTCTCCTTCGGACCAGCGGGGACGTCTGCCACCGTAACGAGGAAACAAGCACAGGCAAGAAGCAGAGTCGGCAAGGCCGCTAGTCTGGAGAGTAGAGACATCGGAACACCCCCTGTCTGCCGCCGAACGACCCAGCTCAGCGGCGGGGTGGCACCCTCCACGGAATCACCACTGACGGACGAGAGGTGATGTGGGGCCCACAGTGAGTTTGCTTCTCGGTCCCAAGCTCCCGCTGGGGAATGAAATCAGACAAGAGCGGTCACTTGAGCCAATTCACCCACGTTCTGACGAAACGTGGCTACGAGAAAATGTCTCACGACCTCCCGAGTGAGGCAGACTCTCCGGCATCAGCCAGAACTTGGCGGTACAGTGCGGGTGCCACGAAGAAACCCGTCTGCATCAACTCGTTGAGAACTGGCTGGAGAGCCGTCAACAGACCTTTGCGCCGGGCGGCGAGCAAGATGCCGAGCGTCCCGATTACCCGTATTCCCAAAGAGATCGCCAGCCGACGCGCAGGACGATCGTCCAAAATCAACCACGGAGGATTGGTTTCGAGGGCCAAACGGATGGCTTCGCTTTCACCGGGACCAAGGCTGGAACTCACCGTGTATGGACCGGGGGGCTGTGTGAGTTCGACTGTATGAATCCAATGAGGCAGCGGCGCGGCGGACATGGTCTCACCAATGACAGCGGGCGGAACGGCGATCTCGCCGAACAACTCCAAGAGGAATGCGAGCCGGTGAAGGTCCGCGAGGGCGATGATCGGGCTGGAATTGCTCACCACGCGTGCGGTCATCACAGCGTCTCCGCGCTGTGGCGTTCGCTCTCCCACTCCGCCTCGGTCATGTCGAAGAATGGAATTCCCAGTTGCGAGGCATGACGGATGAATTCCTCGCGGCCCAAACCAAACCACTCGGCCGCCTTGCCGCTCGAAATGATGCCCCGTCGAAACAGTTCGAGTACCACCAGTTCTGGAACGGACTCTCGAACCGGTCGGTTGAGCGAATGCAACACGGCCACAAGTTCATCATTCAATTCGATGGTTTGCTGGCTCATGAAATCACTCCGGAAGAGTCGGGAGGCACAATTCTGGGGAATACCGTGAGCAAGTCGGACGTTTCAGCGGGGACGAGAACATGGCTCATGTCTTTCTCACGGCCTCATCATACTCCCCACGCACAGGCAGGGGAAGATCATGGTCTCCGGAGGAGGGGCCATGACCACAACTGCCTCCGCGTGTCCTTCCCTGTCCCTCATCCCTCATCGCCCCAGCAAATACCGCAGTTGCCCCACGATCGATTGTTCCAACTTGTAATCCCGCCCGGCCCACATCCACCCGCTGGGAGCGGACTGCCCGACGACGAGATTCAAGTCGCGGTCGAGCGGTTTGCTCTCCAGGAACGTCGCCCCGCCCGGTGAATTGGCGGCGATGCCCGGCAGGTCTTCGAACTCTTTATAAGCTTCCACGCTGACGGTGTAGCCCGGCTGTTGGTCGCTGGGGATCATCGTCACGACGACGCGGCGGCGGACCGATTGCAGTGTGCTTTCCAGCCGATTCGTGAAGCCGACGGAGTCGCCATGCCACGGCTCGAACAGGCTGGCCCCGACCTTGTATTCGGTCTCGATCACCCGCGATTGGCGGTTCTCTTTGCGGATCGGGAACTGGTAATCCTCCAGCGTCTCGATCATCCGCTCCCATAGGAAATCCTCGTTCGTCGTCGAGACGAACAGCGGATTGGAGGCCTGGACAGCGACGACCTTCCCCGTCCGCAACGATGTCATCCCGGCGCAGCCGCAGAGCAGCGACGCGCAGAGCAGGCCAGCGATGAGTTTCAGGCGGTGCATCGAGTAGGGAGTAGGGAGTAGGGAGTAGGGAGTGGGGAGTGGGGAGTGGGGAGTGGGGAGTGGGGGAGTGGGGAGTGGGGGAGTGGGGGAGAAAGCCCGTTTAGCCGCGCCGCGATAGCGAAGCGTTCTTGGCCCGACCGGGAGTCTCGCACGAGTGGCCGTTGGACAGCAAGAGCATTTTGGGAGTCGGTGAGCGTTCAGCCCAATGGCACTGACTTCACGAGCTGAGGTCGACGATTGTCGCCTCTTTCTCCGAAAAAGGACGCCCTTTTTCGGAGAAAAAGGCGACAAAGTCAGTGCCATTGAGCGGACAGCCACCCGACGACTTCTTGCTGTGGCTTCACTCCCCGTGATCCCCTTATGATCCGCGTCCTCCCGGAGGCAACTCCCGGCTGGGGGCGAACCCCGGCGACAGTGACCGCACACGCGAAACCGAACATGGGACTTCTGAAGATCAGTGGCGGGAAGGTCTACGACCCCACCAATGGCATCAACGGCGAGATCCGCGACCTGTGGATTCAAGACGGCACGGTCATCGCCGCCCCGCTCGACCCCGGAGCCAAGGGCGACCTGACCCTCGACGCCATGGGGATGGTCATCATGCCCGGCGGCGTCGACATGCACTGCCACATCGCCGGGCCGAAGGTCAACGCCGCCCGCAAGATGCGGCCTGAAGAAAAACGCAACGCCCCCAAAATCCAGCGGACGCTCATCCAACGCTCCGGCACCACCGGCAGCGTGCCGAGCACCTACGCCACGGGATACCTCTACGCGGGTCTGGGCTACACGACCGCGTTCGATGCTGCTGTCCCGCCGATCGCCGCCCGACACGTCCACGAGGAGTTCGAAGACACCCCGATCATCGACAAGGGTTTTTATGTATTGATGGGGAACAATCACTACATCATGAAGCAGATCGCGGCCAACGAGCCACAGCGGGTGAAAGCGTACATCGCGTGGCTGCTGAATGCGTCCAAGGGGTTCGCCTGCAAGCTGGTCAATCCCGGCGGGGTCGAGGTCTGGAAGCAAGGCGGCCACAACGTCTCGGGCCTGGATGACAATGTCGACCGGTTCAACGTGACCGCCCGCCAGATCATCCGCGAGGTGGCCCGCTGTGCCAACGAGTTGTTACTCCCGCACCCGGTCCACATCCACTGCAACAACCTCGGCATGCCGGGGAACTGGACGACTACGCTCGACACGATGCAGTCGCTCGAAGGCCATCGCGGCCACCTGACCCACATCCAGTTCCACAGCTATGGCGGCAGCCCGGACGAGCAGTCGACGTTCTGCTCGAAGGTGCCGGAGCTGGTCGACTATTTCAACACCCACGAGAACCTGACCCTTGATGTGGGGCAGGTGATGTTCGGGCCGACGACCTCGATGACGGGCGATGGGCCGCTGGGGTATTACCTGCACAAGGTGTTCGGTCGCAAGTGGTTCAGTGCCGATACCGAGATGGAAGCGGGCTGCGGGATCGTCCCGGTGGAGTACCGCGACAAGTCGTTCGTGCATGCCCTGCAATGGGCCATTGGGCTAGAGTGGTATCTGCTCGCGCAAGACCCGTGGCGGATCGCGATGAGTACCGACCATCCCAACGGCGGGTCGTTCCTGGCCTACCCGGAGATCATTGCGCTGCTGATGGACCGCACCCGCCGCGAGGAAGTGCTGGCCCGTGTGCCCGCCAAGGTGTTGGCGTCGTGTACCCTCAAGGACATCACCCGCGAGTACACGCTCAGCGAGATCACCATCATCACCCGCGCTGCCCCCGCCCGCATCCTGGGCCTCAAGCACAAGGGGCACCTCGGGCCAGGAGCCGATGGCGACGTGACGATCTACCAACCGCAGAGCGACCTCCAAAAGATGTTCGAACTCCCCCGCTACGTCCTCGTGCGGGGCGAGGTGATCGTCGACGACGGCGAGATCAAAAAGATCATCGACGGCCGCCTGCACCACGTCGCTCCCACCTACGATGAAGCCTGCGTCCCCGACATCCAGAAGTGGTTCGAAGCCAACTACTCGATGCAGTTCCGCAACTACCCGGTGGATGGCAACTACCTGCACGACCCGGTGGTGATCGAGACCAACGCCTGAGCCGGAAGCGTCAGCGCCCGGAGCGTCTGCTCTCCCCGTTTCGCTGCGACGCGAAGTCTTCGAAGCGGAGCATTCTCGCGTCACCGCCCCGAGTCCCATCTCGGCAGCGAGCGTGGGACATCAGTCCAACGTGCCGGGCGGTACTCGATCGCTCGCCAACCCGCCGTTCGGTCGGAGCGAGTCACTCGGGCACGTTGGAGTCCAGCCTTTAGGCTGCGCTTGGACGCACAACGCAGCCTAAAGCCTGAACTCCAACGGGCGGTTTGGCATGCGGGGCGAAGCCGTGTCGCCTTTCGCTCCGCGAAAGGGAGTTCTTTCGCGGAGCGAAAGACGACACTCCCGGCCGGTGATTGTCAGACGACTCCTAACTCGCGGAGTGCATCTCCTCCAACAACCGCCGAAAGTTCTCCGCCACCATCTGACTCGACGGATGATCAGCCCCCAAGCTGGCCACAAAGATCGCCAGAGCCCGCCGCATCAGCGGTTCGGCCTCCCCCAGCCGATCCGTGGCCTTCAGCAGCAACGCCAGGTTGTTGAGGTCGCGGGCGACATTGGGGTGGTCGGTCCCGAACGACTGCTCGTCAATCGCCAGGGCCCGCCGCATCAGCGGTTCGGCCTCTTGGTACTGGGCCTTCGCGTGGAGCAATCCTCCCATCACACTCAACAGTCGGGTATTCGGCTCCGCGATTCCTGAACCGTCGGCAAAGTGGATGATCGCCATCAGATGCGGACTCATCGGCTCCAGCACGGGCCACGTCTGCACGTCATCCGCTTCTGTCGGCGTGTACTCATTCACCGCATGCTACATCGCCAGCAGCGTCCCTCGCTGCTGCTCAGGCGGCAGCCGTTCGCGGGTGATCAGCTGGATCACGCGGTGGACCCGTCCGGCGGAGTCGGCGGGGTCGCCGGGGCGGTGGGCGAGGAGGGAGTAGCGGCGGAGCGGGATCAGGGCCTGTTCGATGTCGAGTAAGTCGACGTAGCCTGGACCCCCAGGTCCGGGCGGAACGGACGTGGGCGTCCGTTCTACGGGGGGGGAGTGAGTCGTTTGGTGGCTCGGCCCTCACCCCCGGCCCCTCTCCCGGGGGGAGAGGGGAGGCAGAGTATGGCGAGCGGGGTGGCGTCAGCCCCCCGAGTTCGAGCGGTTCCCTCGGAGGGCTGACGCGCTCCGCTCACCCAGAATGTTTTGCAACTGCCGTTGCATCTCCGGGTGATCGATCAACCTCTGGGGAATCGGATCGGGGGCCAGCCAGGACAGCATTTGCAGCAGCGTCTTGGACGCCGGGGGGAGTTGCTGGAACGTGGTCAGCCAGGTCGTCGCGACCGATTCGGAGATTTCGCGATCCGGGTGGAACTGCGTGACATGCTTGTTGGCCCAGGTCCGCGCCTCCTTCAGATTCTCGGCCCAGCGCTTTCGATACTCTTCAAACGTAATCTGCCGCTCGGCGATGTAAGCTGCGGCCTGTTCGAGGGCCAGGCACAAGCCGTCGAGATCCTGGTCGGCCAGCAGTCGAGCCTGCGCCCCATCATCGGCGGCCACGCGGCGGCGGTCCTGGGTCGCTTGGAGTAAGAACCGGACGGCGTCCTCGACGCTCAGCACATGCAGGTCGAGGGCCTCGACGGTCTGCGGCCACTGCTTGAACCGGGCGGTGATCAGCACATGCCCGTTCGCCCACTGCGAGAGCCGCTCGACGACCGCGTTGCGGGCTGTGTCATCATCGGCGTTGTCGACAATCAACAGCCACCCCGGATTCTTCTGCAACCAATCCAGCGTCGCCCGCTCCTTGACATCGTCGTTCGTGGCCGGATCGAGGCCCGAATACAACACCCCCGCCAGCCCCGCGAGCCCACTCCGCAACGACTCCGGCGTGTCCGCATTGACCATCAAGATCGCCGTGTATTGGTCGCGATACTGGAGTGCATACTCGACCGCAACCTGCGTCTTCCCCAACCCGCCCACGCCGCACACAGCCTGTTTCGGCCAGCGCCCGGCGTCGCGAGCGGTCTCGAACTTCTGGCGCAGTTCGGCCAGGAACGTTTCGCGCCCGATGAACAGCTCGCCCAGCGTGGAGTACGGGAGATGGCATGGGCGAGGGTTTCCCCGAGGTGGCAGGATGTCGTGCAGGCTGATCAGGATTTCGCGGCGGAGTTGCTCGACACCGCTGAAGCTGGGCCAGAGGTGGCCGCGCAGTTGAAGCAGTTCGAAGTGAGTTTGCTGGCTCGGCTCGCGCTGGAATGGCGGCTGACCCGGAGCGACTTCCGGCTGATGGACCCACACGAACGGATCGCGCCCGTGGTACAGCGCGAGCCACGCCTCCCACTGCGTGTCAGAGAGTTCATGAACGAACGGGGCAACGTTCGGGAACCGCGTCACGAAGTCGGGGTACTTATCGAGGATGTCTGCGACCTCATCCGGTTTGGCGATGTGACCCGCCTTGGCTCCGACCAGATGAATCACCACGCGACATTCCCGGATATAGTCATCCAGCAACTTCAGCAGCAGCCCGCCGCGATTGCGAAAATGCTCCTGGTCCCGGACCTCCGCATCGGTCCGCCGAAGATCCCCCGCGATGAGCTGGCGAAAACCCGGAAAGTCCGAACTCACCAAAGAAAGAAACACCGGCTGCGACATGATCGGCCCCTGAAACTCCGCGCGAGGTGATGGGGTGAGTATATCGGCGTGGAGGCGGGGTGTCTCGGTGGTGAATTCCTGTCTGGTTTTGTTATACACACACAGTTCGCGGCGGAGGCTCGGTTGCTGCTTTGCAATCTGGGGGGTTGTGTTAGACTGAAATTGTCAATCACGGAGAGACGCGGGGATTTCACCATGCAAGCGATTCGAGTCACCCAAATATTGGACTCTGAGACACTCTACCTGCCCCAGCTTCGTCCGCTGATGGGGCAGCGGGTGGAGATCATTGTACTGTCGACTGACCCGGTTGATTTGGAATCCGTGGAGCGAGATCCCCCATCCGAATCGCTTGTCGGCTCCGTTCTCCGCTATGATGACCCGCAAGAACCGGCGGCTCTCGCTGATGAGTGGGAGGCGAGCCGTTGATTCTTCTCGATACGCACATTTGGGTGTGGCTGGTCAGCGCGTCTCCCCCTCTGAATCCTCAGTTAATTCAGTTGATCGAGAAGCATCAGGCGGCTGGCTTGGGGGTCAGCATCATCTCCTGCTGGGAAGTCGCCAAGTTGGTGGAGAAGGGTCGTCTCACGCTGAATCGTCCAGTGGGTGACTGGATTTCAGCAGCCCTCAGTTATCCACACGTCACCCTGCTCCCACTCACTCCTGAGATCATCGTCGATTCGACACAGTTGCCTGTGGGCTTTCATACTGACCCAGCCGATCAGATGATCGTGGCTACATCTCGCATTCTGGGACTCCCACTTCTTACAGTGGATTCCAAGATTCTCGCTTATCCACACGTCTCGCTGGTCCAGTGAACCGCAGGTCTCCCCCCATGCAGGAAGCCAAAAACACCGCCCGCGCCCTGGTCAAGATCGGCTACGACGGGAGCGTTCACAAATTCTTCCGCGCGACCCATGCGGCGGAGCGGTTTGAGAACGAGTTGCGGGTGTTGCAGTATCTGGAGCGGCGGGGGTGTGAGTTTGTGCCGCGGGTGCTGGGGTTTAATCGGGAGAACCTCGAACTGGTGACCAGCAATTGCGGAGCCCGCGTCGAACGCATGGGCGATGAACGCATGAAGCAGCTGTACGCCGAGTTGGAGCAGTACGGCGTGCGGCATGAGGATGCCTTTCTCCGCAACGTGACCTACCGGGCGACGGACGGGCGGTTCTGCCTGATCGACTTCGAGTTCGCGACGATCCTTGAACCTGACGCTCTCTCAGCGGCCTCGCCCGATTTCGAGGCAGTGGCCCACGCCACCGAGGCGTTCCAGGCCGACTCGTCGACGCTCCAACTGAAGTGGTCCGCAGCCACCGACATCGGGAAATACCGCCCGAACAACGAAGACCAGTTCGTGACGATGGCCTTTAATACGGAGGAGTTTAATTACCTCCCCCGGCAGGGCGAAGTCCACTTCGGCGACTTCGACTATGTTTTCGCGGTCAGCGATGGCATGGGCGGCGAGAAGTCGGGTGAGTTCGCCAGCCGCTTCGCCATCGACAATATCACGCGACTCCTCTCCCGGCGATTCTCGCTCTCGATGGCTCAGACGCGTACCGGCATTCATGACTGCGTCGAGGAACTGTTCCAGGGCATCCACCGCCAACTGACCGCTCTGGGCGAGAGCTACGACGCTGCCAAAAACATGGGGGCCACGCTCAGCATGGTGTGGTACGTCCAGGGCCGGTTCTACTTCGGCCACATTGGGGACAGCCGCATCTACCACCTGCCCAAGAGCGGCGGAATGACCCAGATCACCGAGGACCACACCTACGTCGGTTGGCTGCGGCGGCAGGGGAAACTCAACGAGCGCGAGGCCCGCAACCACCCCCGCAAGAACGTCCTCGTCCAGTCCCTCGGCTCCGGCAACCAGTTCATCCAGCCGCAGATCGGGGAGCTGAGCTGCGAGCGCGGGGACCGGTTGTTGATTTGCAGTGACGGCGTGAACGAGGGACTGTGGGACCGGGGAATCGCGGAGTTGCTCAACGAACCCCCGGAGTCGCTGGCGTCGCTCAACCCGGCCCAGCGGTTGGTGCGGGCGGCGGTCGATGAGTCGGGGCGAGATAATACGACGGCGGTGGTGCTGGAGATTGTATGAACTCCGCTCGTGCGTCGACTTCGACGAATCCGCGAACCTCCGTGGCCAGTCCCCAGATCCGGTCAAACTGGACGCCTGCATATCGATTACCCAGAATCTCGCCAAGAGCTGGAGGGTCACGTCACATGGGCGAGTGACTGGAGTTGTCGGGAGTCGTGTCGGTGCCAAACCTGTGCTCATTGTTCTTCCGACATCGACTTTCGATTCTCTGGATCGGACTTCTGTCTGCTCTCGTGCTGGGGGAAGCGTGGTCGGTGCGGCAGTCGAAGAGCATCACGTTCGACGAGACGTATTATCTCAGTTGCGGGTTACAGACAGTCCATGATCGCTGGATCGATCCGCGGATCGCTGCGGAAGGCATAGCCCCACTGCCAATCATGCTCACCTACGTCCCGGCACTGGCTGGCGGTCCCGTGGAAGCTCGACCGGAGCCGTGGAAAGGTCAGCTGCATGATCGCGACTTCATCAGCGGTCCGAGGCTCTTCAATACCATCGTGATGGGATTGCCACTCATTGTTCTGGTCTTCGTGTGGCTACTTCGCAGACGCGACCTGGCCACGGCCTGCCTGGGGAGTGGCCTGCTGGCACTATCTCCCACATTCATGGCGCATGCCTCTTTGGCCACTATGGATGCCGCGATCGCATTCTTTTCCACGCTCGCGATTGCGACCACGGGATGGTACTTTCAGAGGCCCAGCCGACACCGATTCTGCCTGTGGGCGCTGTCGATCTCGGCGGCGATGACGGCCAAGTATTCGGGCATCTTTCTGCTCCCGATGGCCGGGTTGCTGTTATTCTTCCAAGCTCCCTCCGCGATATTCGGGTGGCGTGGGCTGATTCACAAGTTGACTGGGGCGTTGAAAACCTATGGATGGCTGTTGTGTTTGATACTGCCTCTCTGGTGGGGGTTGCACGGATTCACATTCACCGGTCCCCTCAAGAACGTGCCCCTGGATGTCACCCCCGATTCTTCTCCGTGGGTGAAGATCCTGGGACGAAGTTCCGCAGCCGAGTGGTTCATGGACGTGGCCCATGAAAAGCTCAAACGCCCCGCCCCGGTCGCGGGGGTCGTGTTTCAGTTTCTGCATAACCAGGGGGGGCATGGGGCGACATTCTTGTCAGGACAACTGTCGCCCGGGGGGCGGTGGGATTATTTCCCTTGTGCGTTCCTGTTTAAGAGTACGCCCGTGGAACTGCTACTGACGGTCTTCATTCTGGGGCAGATGCTCATCGCATTCCGAGCCCCGCTCGCATCATGGAAAGGCTTGGATGGAGCATCTCGGGCGATGCTCGTGGGGGCTGCGACCTTCATCACGCTGGTACTGGCCGCGAACATTAACATCGGTCAGCGGTATTTGATTCTGCTGTATCCGCTGCTGTTCATCGCGGGCAGCGATCAATTGGCCGAGAGGCTCCAGAACCGCCGCAACGTCTTGTCCCTCTTGAGCGTGCTGTTACTCGCCATCCAGTTCGCCAGCAATCAGAGTGCCACGCCGAACCATCTGGCGTATTTCAACCGGTTCGCGGGAGGGTCCGGGAATGGGTGGCGGTTGCTCTCCGATTCCAACATTGACTGGGGGCAGGATCTCCCGGGTCTGGCGGAAGGACTCTCCCAGGAGGGGACTCCCCGCACGGCATTCAGTTATTTCGGCACCGCCGTGGTGGCGGGCTACGGGATTCGAGCGGACCGACTCGACCAGGGTGAGGCGTCCGGCGATTACGACGTTCTGGCCGTCTCGGTCACCCATCTCCAGGGGATGTATGTCCGGGGCCACGATCCGTTTCGGGAGTGGCGCGACATCCCCCCCGACTGGAAGTCAGGCGAATCGATCTGGGTCTACCGACTCCACACCGCGGACAGACAACGCCTGTTCCAGGCCACAGCGGATCGGATTCGTCGAGGTCGTCAACCCATCGAGTCGGCCGTCTCGGGTGACTTGCGATGACTCCCGGCAGATTATTTCCAGGTCCTGCGGCCAGTTCTCGCGAGGCATCCCATGCGTCGTTGGCCCCACCTGACTCGAATCGTGGCTTTCCCCTTCGGCTTCAATATTCTGGGGCTGTTGGAGTTCTTTGCGTGGCTGGGGATCCCGTGGGGCATGTCGAGTGACTCGCTTCTGGTCGGGCTGCCAATGGCTCTGATGTTGCTGGTCATGGTCGCGATTGCGGCGTTTGATCTCTGGAGGCGGTGCGGCCAGCCGGAATTGGGAACGTGGCGCAATTGGTTTTCGCCTGACACCGGCGGTTGTTTCTTGTTCTTCCCCGTCTGGCTCTGTCCAACAGTCGGTCTCTTGGGGATGACGATGACGTGGATCACGTTCTTCATCAAGGGGCTCTAAAGAGGGGGTGGTTGCGTCTGGGGCATGGGATCATATCCCCCGTGGGACCACGTCCGTAGGGCAGTCTTTCACCACCCTCTCATCTCGTTTTCTCATCACGACTTATTGACTTCTTCACACAGCGATGATACCGTAAGTTTCTCATCTCGCATTCGTTTGTTGTCTCGTTCTCCGTCTGTGTCCCCCCCCAAGGTCATTTGCATTTCCGGGTGGTTGCGATTCGCAATCACTTCTCTGGATTTGTTGAACTGCGTCGTCTCGCGACGTATGCTTTCAGTAGAGTGGGCTGCAATGGCGGATCGTTGTCCGATGAAATCGGAGACGGTTGTGTCGTTGGTAACCCACGGTGAGGATTGGTGATTCGATGATTCAGGCAGAACTCCGGATCGCAACGGGAAACAAGCAGGGGAACTCGATTTCCCTTCCGCAAGGGAAGTTCCTAGTCGGACGGGAAGAGGACTGCCACCTCCGCCCCAACAGCGATCTGGTGAGTCGTCATCACTGTGTCTTTACGGTGGACGATTTCTCCCTGCGGTTGCGGGATCTGGGCAGTACGAATGGAACGTACGTCAACGGACAGCGGCTCGTCGGTGCGGTGAACCTCAAGCCGGGTGACCGCGTGCTGATTGGCAAGCTCGACTTCGAGGTCTTGATCGAGGAGACCTCCACAGTTGTTCCCGGTGCCTCGAAAATCGATACCGTCATGATCGCGGGCTCGCCAGAAGCCGCTTCGGCCTCCACGCAATTCGCGATGCCGGTGCTCGACCTGACTGCGGCCGCGCCCTCCTCGCAGACGGTTTCGTTTCCGGAACCCGTGACTGCGGCGGCCCTGGTCCCGGCGTCTGCCGACACCCAGTTGGTCCCATCCCAGCCCGGAATGATGCCCCCCGGCTATGGCATGCCAGTCGGGTATCCGCAACAGCAACCCTACATGCAGCAGAACCCCTACGGCTATCCGGGCTATCCGCCGCAGATGCAAATGCCGCAAATGCAAATGCCGGGCTACTACGGCCAGCCGATGTACCCCCAGATGCAGATGCCCATGCCGCAGGGGTACGGCATGCCACAACAGGGGATGATGCCCCAGCAGATGCAGCCCGAAGCGGCCCCCGAGGCTCCCGCCGCCGCCTCTGGGAGTGGTCTGGACGTCAAGCTGCCCGATCCCGCATCCACCGGAGCCAAGGCCCCTCCGCCGCCCGCCGCCCCCGTGGCCGCGGTGCCCGGTGCGGCCCCGGCAGTGCATATTCCTTCCGCCGCTGCGGATATCATTAAGCAGTATCAGACGCGGCGATAGGGGGCCGCGTGAGTTCCTCATCATGGAGCTGGCGGTGGGCCAGTGCAGGAGACCGAGGAGATGTTCCAGCCATTGAGTGTCACGCCGTTGCCGGGTTTCCGGATCCATCTGCTTTTCTCCGACGGAGTCGAAGGCGATGTGGATCTTTCGCATTTGGCGGGAAGGGGCGTGTTCTCCCTCTGGAATGATCAGAACGTCTTTCAGTCCGTGAGTATTGGCCCCGCTGGCGAGATCCGATGGAGCGATGAGGTCGAACTTTGTCCCGATTCGCTGTATCTGGATCTGACGGGAAAGTCTCCGGAAGAGGTCTTCCCGAAGCTGGCGCGGGCGGCGGTCAATGCCTGAGATCAGCCGCTTTTATGGCATTGTCATCAAGATGTTCCATAATGATCATGCACCGCCTCATCTGCACGCGGAGTATGGGAATGCGAAAATGGTGGTTGGCATCGACTCTCTCCGTGTGATTGCCGGAATGTTGCCGCCGCGTGCGATGGGGCTCGTGATGGAGTGGATGGCCCAACATCAAGGTGAATTGCAGCATGCCTGGGATCAGGCACGACAGATGCAGCCGATTGATCGTGTTGAGCCACTCCCGTAGACTCCTTGTGGGATGTGCATCTGCCTCCTGGTCGTCCCGACTGCGTTCATGGGGATGTTCCCGACATCCATGGGGATCATCGCCCCAGTTCCGGACAATCTATCTCCCTCGGTCGAGAGGCGGAATCGATGACAGCCCCGCGGCCTGTTCCGAGTCCTGATGGCTCTGGCGAATTCCTGCTCTACCAGAGCGAGGATGGACGGACGCGGATTGATGTGCGGGTGGCTTCGGAGAGCCTGTGGCTCTCGCAGAAGGCCATGGCGGAGTTGTTTCTGACGACGAAACAAAATGTGAGCCTGCACCTGCAGAACGCATTCGAAGAGGGAGAACTTCAGCCAGAGGCAACTGTCAAGAAATACTTGACAGTTCAAACTGAAGGCACCCGAGAAGTCTCCCGCGAGGTCGACCACTACAACCTCGACGCGATCCTCTCCGTCGGATACCGCGTCCGATCACAACGTGGAACGCAGTTCCGCATCTGGGCCACCGAGCGGCTCCGCGAGTACCTCGTCAAGGGGTTCGCGATGGACGACGACCGGCTCAAGCGAGCGGGTGGCGGGAACTACTTCGATGAGCTGCTCGCCCGCATCCGGGACATCCGCAGTAGCGAGCGGGTCTTCTGGCGCAAGGTCCTGGATATCTACGCCACCAGCATCGACTATGACGCGCGAGTCGAAGCGTCTCAACTGTTCTTCAAGATTGTCCAGAACAAGATGCACTGGGCCGCCCACGGGCACACAGCTGCCGAGATCGTCCATGCGCGGGCCGATGCCTCTCAGCCGAATATGGGGCTGACGAGTTGGGAAGGCCCGCGTCCGCGCAAGGCCGATGTTTCGATCGCCAAGAACTACCTCCAGGCCGACGAGATTGAGGCTCTGAATCGCATCGTCACGGCATACCTCGAATTCGCGGAGTTGCAGGCTCTGAATCGCAAGCCGATGCACATGGCGGATTGGATTTCCAAACTCGACGACTTCCTGCGGCTCTCGGATCGCGAAATCCTGACGCACGCGGGCCGGATCACACATGAAGCAGCTCAGGGCCAGGCCGAGACCGAATTCACCGCTTTCCGGCAACAACAACTCGCCCTGCCCCAGCCGGTCGACGAGCATTTCTCGCAAGCGTTGGATGAGTTGAAAAAGGTCGAGACGCAGGCCCAAAAGACGGCCAAGGCGAGCGGACGCAAAAAGCCGACCGGGTAAGATGGCCTTTCCGGGCCGTCTTCGGGCAACTCGCGCGGCGAGACTGCCTGCAAAGGCTGTCTTACCCCGCCTCGCTACCGTCCAATCGTCCCGCCCGCGTTCATCGCCATGTTCCCGCCGTCCATCGGGATCAAGGCCCCGGTGATCCACGATGACGCATCGGAGGCCAGCAGGACCGCCAATCCCTGGATGTCGGTCGGCTGCCCCAGCCGCCCGCGCGGGATGCCGCTCAGCCAGCGCTGCTCAATGGCGGGGTCAGCTGCGATGCGTTTTTCGAGGCTGGGGTTCATGACCTGGGCGGGGAGGATGGCGTTGACGCGGACGCCCCGGCTGGCCCATTCGGTGCTGAGTTCGCGAGTCATCTGGACGACGGCCCCCATCGCCATGCTGTAGGCGATGTGTCCGCGTCCGAGGGCGGTCATACTGGCCAGCGAGCCGATGTTGACGATGCTGCCGCGTCCGGCTTTGAGCATGCGACGACCGGCCTCTTGGCACATTTTGAAGCGACCGAAGACGAGGTTTTGGAACACCATCTGGACCTGTTCGAGGGTGATCTCCTCCGGCGAGGCGAGGAATCCCTCCCCCGCGATGTTGGCCAGAAAGTCAACCCGCCCGCCGAACTCGCGATCGAGAACTCCGTACAAGGCAGCAATGTGTCCGAGGTCGGAGACGCTGCCCGTGAACGGCACCGCCCGTCGGCCGAGGGCCTCAATGTCGCGGACGGTCTGCTGCAACCCGTGTTCGTTGAGGTCGGCGATCAACAGATCGGCCCCATGTTCGGCCAGTGCCAGCGCCGAAGCGCGCCCCATCCCGCTGGCCGCTCCAGACACCAGAGCCACGCGGCCCGTCAGGTCAAACAATCGATCCGGCATGTTCATTCCTTGTAGCCACGTTCGCCAGAACGTGGGCGAACCTCGCTCACTGTTTGTCGTCTTTTGCTCCGCAAAAGAACGTCCTTTCGCGGAGCGAAAGGCGACAATCGCCCTCACCCGCCCAGGTACTCCACCAGCATCGGCCACTGTTTGGTCATGAACACCAGCCCCGCCATGCCGAGATAGAACACCCCGCACGCGATCACACCGGACCGATGATACCAGCGCGGCTGGAGTTCCCTCGGAAGCAGCGTGCAATTGATCCACAGCAGGTGGAACGAAGTCGCTCCCAAGGCCAGGTTGTTCGCGTTCGCGATCACCAGTGTCATGGTTTTCGGGTTCGCGTAGGTGCTGAAGATGTACGTAAAGACCAGGGTCCAGACCACAAAGAAGGCCAAGATGCAGTAGTACACATGCTTCACCGCGTTGCCATCGGGGTTGCTCCGCATGCGGCGACTCCCCGACCAAAGAATATCGGTCCAGCGGCGACTGAAGTCATCCACGATCGACATCTGGCTGGGGAGCATCACCAGCATTCCGACCAGGACCGTGACGATCCACAGCACGTTGGCCAGTGCTGCCCCGAACCTCGGATCGTGGCGGATTCCATCAGCGGAGATCAGCGACTGCGCCCAGTCGAGCTTCGAGCCGCGCAACAGCGAATGCTGGGAGAACTCCAGCGACAGCAACGCTGGCAGCGCCATCCCCATGAAGCAGCCCGGCCCCCAGACGAAAAGTTGGTCCACCAGAATATATTTCCACCACGCCTTCCACTTGCGAAGGTTGTCGGCATTGATGAGGAATGCTTTGCCCAGATGGCTGAGCGTGACCTGCTTGCCCCCGACCGCGCTGGGGATCGCCCCGACGACACTCCCCATGCCCCAACCCTTGTCGCGGACGAAGTTGCTGTAGGTGGAGTTGGACATCCCGCCGCCGCCCGCATACCCCGCGAAGGCCCCCAACGTGGCGATGTTTCCCATCGCGATCAGCGGCCAGCCATCGCCCCTCCACAGACTCTGAAACAGGTTGACCGTCGCGTCCTTCCCATCGACCGTCGTCGGCACCGTGCCGAACTTCAGGAACCCGCTGAACACATTCAGCCAGTTCTCCGCACTCACGAAGCACAACCCGATCACAAAGCAGAACCCGAGCACGACCACCACCTTGGCCGTCATCACCGCCTGCAACATGTTGTAGACCTTGCCGCCGACCAACACCGGCAGCGCCACGAGAAAGATGAACAGGTACGCCAGCCCCGTCACCAGTCCTTTGTCCTCCACACCCGGTGGTCGATCGAGGTACAACGACGCGGCCATCGCCGCCCCATGCGTCGACAGCCCGGGGATCAGGGCACTGATATTTAGGAACAACAAGAACCCCATCCAGAACCGTGGCCCCGGCTTCGTCCGCATGAACCCGGTGAAGATCGGCTCCCCGCAATACAGCGCATACCGACCGCATTCGAGGTTGTAGAACACCTGGCAAATGATCGCGATTGTCGCGATCCACATTAGCCCGCCACCATACTTGGCTGTGATGTCCGGCCCCAATAGCCACTCGCCGCCGCCGATCTGAATTCCCATCATCACGATGCCCGGACCAATGAACCGCGTCCAGTGCTTCCACTCCAACGGATTCGGCTCCGGCAGTTCCGCGATCTCCCACGCGGGAAGGCAGTTGGCGGGTGGGTGTTGTTCCATCAAGATCGCATCCTGGAGGAGCAGCTGCCCCCGTCTCCTCCGAATGTCGGCGACGAAGAGCGAGCAGTCCCGCAGGCTAACGCATTTCCCCATGTCGATGCGAGGAACGGGCCTTCCTCAAAAATCCGATCGAGCAACACCGCATTGCCCCCAGCCCGACGTCCCACCCCAGTACCCGCAGCGAGCAGTAAGAGCCACTCCGCCGCCACATCCACCGGATCAAAGCCCGCCTGCGTCTGACTCAATCACAAATCCCAACCACATCCCTCGCCGATGACTAGACGGGCAATGCCCAATAAAGAATTGCTCCCGGTAGGGCCCGAACCTACAACCTTCGGTTCCGAAGTTCTAAGAGGCATTGTTCGCTATCTCCGCCACTAGGTGATTTACTGGGTTCGCGTGTACGCCATGTCCACTGGAATTGCCATTTCCGGGGCTGGTGGGTACATTTCGTGGGTACATTTTTCGGAAACCTCACAACAGCACGCCTACCTTTAGCGGGGGAAAAGCCGATTCCTGATCGGCCTGGCGTGCTGCTCTTTTCTCTCAGGATCGACTTCAGGAGTCGACGGCGATGGGAAAGAAGAAATCCACCCCGAAGAAGAAACCCGTTCCGCACTTGTCCCCGAAGCCGGAGATAACCCATCATCTGCCGCAAAGTGCAGACTGCTTCGACCCAACCACGGGGACATACTTCACGAAGGGGGCAACCACTTCCAACTTGCAGGCGCTGATTGAGTTGCATGAGCGTCTACGGACGGACTTGACGGACAGGCTGAGAGGTTACGGGGCATCTCTGATGGGGACCATCAAGTCCCATTTCGGTGTTTTGCCGGAGTGGTTTTCAGAGGCACAAAGTGATGAGGACTTCATCCTGTATGGAAAGGTACATCACGATGTGCCTGGGGAAGTCAGGTACGCTCTGATGGGACTTCATGCGATTGGCTGCCTGAATGAATCGCTGAACGAGTTTCGGGAAATACCCCCCCCTGTTGAAATTCGCTTTGTGCATCGCCATCGACCTGGGGCAGTCGATTCAGCTGTACCACGACCAGTTAGATCATGGCAAGAACGCGGCACTTGGTGTTGCCAATGCTGATTCGCTGGCCACTGGGCGGAAGGTTGTGCAGGAGAAAAAGGCTCCCGAAGTCGAGCGGCTGACGAATGAATACAATCGACGGAAGAGAGCGAAGGGTAATGCTTCACGGGTGCAGAATGCCATCTTCTTGACTATGGCCGATGACATCGACCCCAACGGGAAGGTCCTCAAGTCTGGAAAACGACCGTCTAAGTGGGGATCACTTTCAAAACTGAAACGACTCATCGGGCACTTGAAATAGTTCACATGGCCAATGTGAACCATAATAAATAGTTCACATTGACAAAGTGAACCACAATTCTTCGCAATGAAACATTGTGGGGGGGATTTCTGTATGCGCATACTTGAGCCGTGGACGTTAAAGCCCGTCCCTGAACACCTCACACACTGCGGAGTAATAGCATGCTCACGACTGAGATTCATCGGGACGAAAAGGGCCGTGTCATCGCGGCGGACGGCTGGCCGACTACCGGATTGGCGACGATCAGCGAGGCCATCGCCATCAGCGGCCTGAGCCGCTCGAAGATCTACGACATGGTGAGTCGCGAGCAGTTGGAGTCCCGACGATTTGGCAAAAGCAGACGCATCACCTGGGCGTCCCTGCGGTCCGCCTTCATGTCTCCGGCGGGCGAATAATGACCCCGGCACAGCGTCAGGATGCTGAGCTGCTCCGTGACCTGGGGCAACCGGCTGAACTGATATCGGTCAACGTGGGCCTGCCTCTGGCTGTCGTCCGGTCATGGCTGCGGACGGGCCGCTGGCCTGGGCCACGGCAGGGGCGGCTGTTCGACCCCAGCGGATATTCCCTAAGTCCATCAAAGACTGCACTTTAGGCGAACTCTGACAGGTTGAGTTCGTCCGATTGGGATTTGGAAAACCTTGGCTCTCGGCGATGCTGTGTGTTGTGAGACAGCACCTC
>JAYWFM010000204.1:0-11132 GCA_043778825.1 Planctomycetota bacterium
TGGCTGCAAACGCGCGACGTGGAAAGCGTGAGCATCGACGCCCGCGTGGTGCAGGCGCGCGACGCCGGCACGGAGGCCGAGGGAAAGCAGCGTCGCGAGCAGTTTCACCAAATCAATGAGGACATCGATGTCGCCACTCGCGCGGGCGACGAGACCCGCGTCGCGGAATTGAAAAAAGAGCTGGCAGAAATGCGCGTGAAATTTTTCGGCGGGAAGCGCGTCGAGTTCAGCGCCGAGCTGCGCACCGCCATGCGCGGCGAGGCCGAGATGTTCTTCAGCCATCTCCTGCGCGAGGATCGCAGCGCGCTCGAACTGCTCGAGGCCGACTATACTTTCCTCAACGAACCGCTCGCCCAGCACTACGGCATCCCCGGCGTGCAGGGCCGCGAGATGCGCCTCGTGAAACTGCCGCCCGCCAGCCCGCGCGGCGGCGTGCTCACCATGGGCTCCACGCTCGCCGTGACCTCGAATCCCACGCGCACCTCACCGGTGAAGCGCGGCCTTTTCATCCTCGACAACATCCTCGGCACCCCCACCCCGCCACCGCCGCCCGACGTGGCCGCGCTCGACGAATCCGGCAAGGATGCCGCCGGGCACGAGCTGAGCTTCCGCGAGGCTCTCGCGCAGCACCGCGAAAAGCCGCTTTGCGCCTCCTGCCACAACACCAGATTGAGCCCTCGCATTCACAAACTCGACAGCCGCCAAAACCCCGTTTCACCAGGCCAGGCTGGGGGTGAGGGCCGCGTGCCAATCCACGTCCGCCCCCCCAGATCGACAGCGAGCGGGCGGACGTCAGTCCCCCGTGCCCGTGCGACGCGACCCACCAACCCAGATCGCCACAATGTGAAACGTTGCACAACACGTTGGACTGACATCCAACGCTCGCTGTCGCACTGCATGCCACGCACGGTGTCTGCGGTTGCGGAGTGACAGTGGCGTTGTCGTTGACGGACTGGGGACGACGCCAACACTGGCGAGCCAAAGCCCTCGCCAGTGGCCCCCGGCGGGCATGAGGAAGCTACCGCTGCGACTTCAGTTCCGACCACGACACGCCCGTCGACGGGTTCGCTTCCCAGTCGGCGAAACGACGGTCCAACTCCTCGGCCCAACTGTCATCCAGCACCTCGCCCACTTCGGGACTGAGGCTGTCGAGCAATTCCTGAACGACTTTCGCCCGCTCCCCTTCGGACAGCTTGAGAGCATCTCGAACGATCGTCTCGCGTGGCGCGATCATGGTCACTTCTCCTGGACGATGGTAATCTGTCTTTGCTGATTCAGTCTATCAGAGGAACCGTGCCATGCCCAATGGGGCTTGCTTGAATTGGCAATCTGGCCAACTCTTCGCCGCGAAAGCGGCGGCAGCAGATAGCCGTGGGCGACAGCCCACGGACTCGATTGAATTCGTCCCCCCAGCCGCGAAAGCGGCGGCAGGCAGGCACGCCGCTGTGGCCCAGAGATCGCTTGGGATGTCCTGGTGACGAAGACACAAGAGGTCATCTGAACTGAGTCCATTCTGCTGGGACTCTGGTGGCTCTGCAACCCAGACGCACAAAGCAGCGTCTGGGCACCCCGCCAGTGTCTTTTTCAATTTGTGTGGGTTTTTCGTACGATTGAACTGCTGCAATGCGGACAGCATTCAAGTTTGCTTTAAGATAGGCCGATGGCGATGATGGCGATGACATCCGATGGGAGGAATTCCGTGGCGGGGCACGAATTATCACAGGAACTGGCAAATGCCTTGATCCAGATGCCGAAGGTGCGGAGCGACGAGGATTCGCATATTTATCCGATCAAAGACCGGACACTCGTCGTACCCCTCCAATCTGAAGACGGTCGGGAGAGCTTTTTTCTTGACCTTCACTCGGGGCGGCTTAATCTGGTGAAGGCGACACTTCAGAACCGTGCGAGGCAGATTGTCATCCTGGTTCGACTGGACTTGGGCGGGCCTCCCCATCGCAATCCCGACGGCCAAGTGATTCCTTGTCCACACCTGCATGAGTACCGTGAGGGATTCGGCGACAAGTGGGCCTCTCCCGTTCCCACAACACACTTTCAGAACCTGGTCGACCCGTGGCAAACTCTCCATGACTTCATGACCTACTGCCGTATAATCGAACCACCGAAGTTCCAGAGGGGGTTGCTGCCATGATTCAGGAAATTGGCGACTTGATGGATTCGCATTGGAAATGGCTGCGAGACAAAACCGCGATCCGCAGTCTCGACGGCGGAGTCGTCGAGATCACGACCCCCTATCTCGACCGCCACAACGACATGCTACAGATCTACGCACATCGTGACGATCACGGGGTAGTGTTGACGGATGACGGGTACACGCTGCAGGATTTGGAGATATCTGGATGCAAGCTCGACTCCCCAAAACGCCAGAGCCTCCTCCGGCAGACACTGGCGGGCTTTGGAGTCGAACTCCATGACAACGCAATCGAAATCCGGACCTCGACAGAGAACTTCCCGCTTCGGAAGCATTCGTTGATTCAAGCGATGCTGGCAGTGAATGATCTGTTCTTCCTGTCGCTTCCAATCGTCTCATCACTTTTTCTGGAAGATGTTCAGGCTTGGCTCGATGCCGAGGACATCCGATATACACCAAAAGTGAAACTGAGTGGGAAGAGTGGGTTTGACCACCTGTTTGAATTCGTGATCCCGAAATCAAAAACACAACCGGAGCGTCTCCTGCAGGCGATCAATCGACCAAGCCGGGACACTGCCGAGACTCTCGCCTTTAAGTGGGTGGATACGAAGGATGTCAGGCCACCAAATTCTCAGGCGTATGCCATTTTGAACGATGCCGATCATCCTGTCTCGACAGTAGTTCAGGATGCGCTGCTCAGTTATGACATTCATCCCGTCCTGTGGAGCAAGCGATCGGAATATCGCGACCCACTCGCGGCGTGACAGTGGATCGGAGCATGTCAAATGTACGATAACCATCCGGCTACGCCGGACGCTCGCCGTTAGTACAACCCCATCGCCCCCACCCAGTCGGTCATCACGCGGCGGCAGTCGGCGCGATTCACCGGGAGGGCCAGGGGGCGGCCTCGGGTGTCGAGGATCAGGCCGACGAGGCCGCCTCGGACTTCTCGCTCGACGGGTTGACCGGGGCCGTTGCCGAGATCGAAGCCTCGCGCTGGTTTGGCCACGACGCGGGCGGTTTGGCCGAGAGCGAGCGGGTAGCGACGGAGTTCGCCGCAGACCATGATCCCCTTCTCGGTGAGGCCGGGGGCGGTGATCTCGTACTCGAGGCACGGCTGGCCGGGCTTGCCGGTCCCGCGCGGGGCGATGACGGTGCCGAGGGCGATCAGGCAGTCGCGCTCGAACACCTCCAACGCGGCGCGCGGATGCACGCTGGCCAGCACGCCCAGGTGCGGCATCATGAAGATGCTGTCTTTGGCGATCTCGGTGAACCCCTCCGGCTCGAAGGCGTCGATCATCATCAGGGCTGTCTGCTCCATCCGCGGGGCATGCGACAAGACCCCGCCCGAGGCGACGAGCAAGTCGAGTTTCATGTTGTCGATGATCGACCCGCCGCCCGCCGATTGCGAGAACGTGTCGGCGATCGTGCGCTGCTGCTGCACCCCCTTGAGCGTGGTGGCGAACGCCTTGTGCTGGATGTAGGCCAGCCGCAGTGCCTCGCGCGAGACAGCTTGTTCGAAGATCAGGGCCTCCATCGTCTGCGGGATCGTCGTGGGGCGGATCATCTTGTTCTTGACCCGGTTCCGCAGCTCCCGCTCGTCCATATCGACATGCACCCAGCGGAGGACATTCGCCATTCCGGTCTCGGCACAGACGTTCGAGATGGAGTAACTCATCCCGAGGTTCGCACTCACCGTGCGATTGAAGACCGGCAACCCATCGGCCCCGGTAAAGACGCTGAACACATCGGTCGTGGCCCCGCCGATGTCGACGCCGACGCAGTTGATCCCCCGCGTTTTGGCAATCTGCTGCAAGATGTCGCCGACCGCTCCGGGCGTGGGCATGATCGGAGCATCGGCCCACTCGATCAGCTTGTCATAACCCGGTGCATGGGCCATGACGTGTTCCAGGAACAGGTCATGGATCATGTCCCGCGCGGGGGCGAGGTTCTCTCGCTCCAGGACGGGCCGCACGTTGTCGACGATGGAGAGCGTGATCGAGTCATCGAACGTCTTCGCGACCAGTGCAGCTGCGTCTTTGTTTCCGGCGAAGATCACGGGGAGTTTGTAGTGGCCGCCGAAACGCGGGCGGGGCTTGGCCGGGGCGATGAGTTCGGCGATCTGCAGGACGTGCTTCTGCGTCCCCCCATCGGTGCCACCGGCCATGACCACCATGTCGGGCCGCAACTCGCGGATGCGGGCGATTTGTTCATGCGGACGCCGCCGATCATTCGAGGCAATCACATCCAGCACAATCGCCCCGGCCCCCAACGAGGCCCGCTCGGCACTGGCCGCCGACATCTCGCGCACGACCCCGGTGACGAGGATCTGCAAGCCCCCACCCGCACTCGATGTCGAGATATAAATGTCGCACCCATCCGGCCCCTGCGCGGGGCGGATGAGCAACCCGTTGTCATCGACGAGCCGCCGCCCCGCGAGCTCGCCGACCTCGATGGCGGCGTTCACGACCCCGGCGGTGACATCGGCCACCGGCTGCTCGACGGTGGTCGGAGCCTCGCCACGATAGGTCTGGCGATAGACGCCATCGACCTTCTCAATGAGGATCGCCTTGGTCGTCGTGCTGCCGCAGTCGGTGGCCAAGATGACGTTGAGATCATCCGGATTCACGGGTCGGCGAGGAGAGGCAGGTGCAATCACGGGGTGCTCGGTCGAGAGAGAAGGGGGATTCACCACGGAGACACAGAGAGGATAGGGAAAAGCAAAGCCGGGTGGCAGGCAGCCGAGGAGGAGGATTCATTGGGGCTGTGGGAGCGGAACAGGTCGAAAGACTTCCTCGGCCTTCATCCTGATGGCGTCCTCGGAGGCTTCCCAGCGGATGCGAGAAATTCACCACTTCTTGGTATTTGAACATGAGTATGCTTGTAACTTGTCTCGGTCGCGGTAGATTAAACCACGAGTCGTTCGAAGTGATTGTTCGGCGAGGTGGATGATGTTTGGGCATCTCGTTCCCTGTGGAGGCGGTCAAGCGGTCGCTCTCAGTAAGCCACGGCTGGTACTGCGGATGAAGCGTCAGGCGGGGGCCTATCCGGCAGCTCCTGATGTGGAGTTGCGATTCCTGGAAGGCTGGTGGCACGTCCGGCAGATCGATTCGGGCTGCCTCCTCGAAGTCAACGGGAATGCCAGTGCCGCCTGTCGACTCAACCCGAATGATGTACTGAATATCTCGGGCAAGTTTTACCGCATCACCTTCGAGGCCCCCGCGAGCGATCCCGAAACGCCGGTCGTCGCGGCACCCGTCGTGGCCGCGACCCCAGCTGTGAAGCCCAGCCCGCCGCCCGCGAAACCGGCCCGTGACCTTGAACTCGGGTTGCTTGTCCCCTGTGGAGGCGGCCCGGCCATCGTATTGCGCAAGCCGAACATCGTCATTGGTCGCAGTTCCGGCTGTGATGTGGTGTTGCCGTTTCCGTTTGTCTCGTCGCGACACTGCTCGCTGGAATGGAGTCGGGGGCACTGGCAGATGACCGATCTCGACAGCAAGAACGGGACGACCGTGGACGGGATGGCCTATCACCAAAAGTGGGTGCTGCCGGGCAGCATTCTCGGCTTGATGGGGAAGCGGTTTCAGGTTGACTACCAGCCGCAGGGAGAACGGCCATCCCTGGTGGATGATGATGAGGCGGTTCTTCCGACACGTTCGTTAATGAAGTTGTCGGGCTGCACCGACCAGCGGCTGGACAAGTTGCTGCGGTCCAAGCCCGAGGACGAGGAAACTCGACCGCGCTACTCCTTGGGCAACTGAATCGACTGGCAGCATCTCCTCCGGGCTGTCACAGTTCTGGAATCTCAAGTTCGTAGACTCACTGATGCATCCTCTCGGAGAGACCTCTTGCCGCACATCCTCGTTGTCGATGACTCGCCGGTCGATCGTGTGCTGGCGGGCCGGGTGCTGCTGAAAGAGCGGGACATGACCGTGTCCTATGCCGTGGATGGCGCGGATGCCCTCCGCCAGATCCGGCAACAGCTCCCCGATGCCGTGGTCAGCGACCTGCAGATGCCGGAGATGAACGGCCTGGAACTCGTCTCGGCCATCAAGCTGAGTTTCCCGCTGCTCCCCGTCATTCTGATGACCGCCCAAGGCAGCGAAGAGATCGCCGCTGAGGCCCTCCGTGTCGGAGCCGCCAGCTATGTTCCCAAGGCGTCGCTGGCGAAGCATCTGGGCGATGTGGTGTCACGCATCGTGTCCTCCGCTTCGGTCGATCGCAGCCAGACGCGGCTGATGAACGCCCTCTCGGAATGCCATTGCCGATTTTCGCTCCAGAATGATCCGGGGCTGATTGAGCCGCTGGTCAACCGTCTCCAGGAGATGCTGCGTTGCCTGCCGCTGGCCGATGAGTCGGAACGGCTCCGTGTCGGGATCGCCGTGAAACATGCCCTCCTGAATGGGCATTATCTGGGAAACCTCGAACTGCCCGCGGACACCGAGGATCTGTTCTCCACGGAAGCGGTCAGTCTTGTCCAAGAGCACAGCATTGACCCGCAGTATGCCCAAAGACGGCTCATCGTCGATGCCCGTCTGTCACCCGAGGTCGCCGAGTTCCGCATCCTCCACGAAGGCCCCGGCCTCGACGGCACTCAACTGCCCCTGTCCCACGATGTGACCTGCGCCTCATCTCACCTGATTCGAGGCTGGATCCTGATGCGGTCGATCATGGATGAGACACTGCTGTCCGACGACGGTCGCACTCAGACGCTGATCAAGCGGGCCGTGTCAGAGCCAAGTTTCCTGCTGGAAGAATAACACGTTCTTAATGGCAACCCCTGATTGTCTTTGACGAGTCCATATCCTGGGATGACTCCTGTGAGACTGATTCAGCCCGTCTTTCATCACGACGCAGGTGATCGAAGCCGAGGCATCCACTCGCCAATGGCCACTGTGAAGTCTGGTTTCGCAGCGGGAGGCCCCTCGTGATTCTGTCCAATCTCGATCCGTATCGATCGGACATGACCCTCATTGAATTGCTGGCTGAGGAGTGCCACGTCAGTCCGGATATGCCGATGAGTGTCGTGCGATCCTGATTGGAATCACGGCTGGAACTCCCCGGAATCATTGTCTGTGACGCAAGCCATTTTCTGGGGATGGTCTCCCGCGGGGTGGCCCCGGTTGGGTCGCTTTGGCCCCTACCGGGGCGGCGGACTGGCTCGCCTTGGCAATCCACTTGTGCCTGCGTCACCCAGACGCTCAAAGCCGGGAACGAAGCTCCCCGGTCGTAAACACTGGCGGCCCCAAGCGACCGCCAGTGGCACCCGCCAATCACTCCTCACTCGTGTCTGAGGCCGAGTTGACAGTGCCACCCCGCCGAGGGAGCAGGCGAGGGCGATCGGGCTCCACGTGAGCCTTTCTGCCCTCACTTGTCTTTGCCTTGATTGCCAGGAAGGAAAAGCCGTCGTTGCTTTGATGGCCTGATGATGTCTGAGTTTTCGGGAATTCCTCTCCTGAGTTTCTTCGATGACTGGTCGACGATCTCAACAACTCCTTCTTTCGCAAGGTCGGAGATCACCGCTCGGAAAATGTCACTTGTGGCGGGAGACTCGTTTGTGAGCGATGCGAAGAAGTCGAAGAAGGGAATGCCGCCTTGGCTCTGGTACTCGTGAAGCTGCTCTGGAAGTTCGTTCATAAGCGAATCATGGGTTGATGATCTGGCGGTGTCATCGAAATAGAACCCCGGAAGTGCAACTTGCCGTGTCAGTCGGATGTCCTCCCTGGGATCGTAACCAAGCATTTGAAGACCAGATCGCCCATAGTGCGCAAAACTCGTGTTCTCGGTCCAATGCAGTCCGACCATCACGTCTCTTGCTTTTGCGTGGCCGGATAAGTGAATCAGCCAGAAATCGCGATGAGCCTCAGGAGAGCGAATGAAGAACGGCGTGTAGAACTTCGCACCAGATTGTAGGTGAATTTCGCGGTGTAAGATTGCTTGTATGGCCCACCGCCAATCATTTTTCTGCTTGAGGGTCATGATTTCCTCAGGCAAGATCGGCAGGCCGAGGTTCTCTAGTATCTTCTGAGTGGTCTCGTTATTGCTTAGAAAGTCGATCAGCGAATCGGTGGCGAAAGTCAATATTATCTCTGCGTTTTCAAGCTCACTGAGGATTTGGCGTATCTGAGGCATCGGGACATCTTTGTATCCAAATTGATCGAGGACGAAAATCGCTCTCTTCTTGTCGCTCTGCTCCCTCACATGCTTGACGATCCGTTCGACTTGATTCGTGAAAGTGTCATTGAGGAGTTTCACATTTTCTGCAACGACGGACTGATAGACAGAATCATTGAGGGTTTCCTTCAGGTGTTCGAATGCATCGTGATCCTTCTCAATGAAGAAGTACTCGACATCGAGTCTGAACTCCTTCTTTCGCCCTTTGACAGCCAGCTCTTCTGCGTCTCGCATGGCTTTAAGCATGAGCAACGGCGATCCAAACCGATCCTCCCTCGTAATCTCGTCGCAGTACATTCCACCACCGGCGAAACCGTCCACAAGAGTGAGACGTAACTTGTCCATCCGAGGGTTGCTTGTGAGGGTCTCGACGTAACTCAATAGGTACTGTTCGATCACTCGATGCTTGGCAAGACTATGCGGTCGAATCAACGGAAGAGGGGCACCATTTCTCCAGATGTGATACTTGTCTGACATCAGTGGCCCCTGATTTTGCTGAATGGTGGAAATGGGAAGTGCTGTTTGCCGGAATGCGACGGTTATCTATACTGGCGTACACAGTGAATGTCAATCGCCAATTCGGATGGAGTCAATCGTGTCGCAATCCTAGACTTCTCTGCCGATTGAACGCTGGGGATGTCGAGAGCAGTGGAGGGACCATCATGGCTGAAAACACGGGAATCGGTTGGACCGATCATACTCAAAACTTCTGGTGGGGTTGCCATAAAGTCAGTGAGGAATGTCGGTTCTGCTACATCGACACAATCATGCGGCGTGGTGGATACGAGCCGTTCAAGGGGCCGATGCGTACCAAGAACTGGGCGAACCCGATCCGATGGAATCGTCGGGCGGAGGAGGAAGGACGAAGGGCGCGGGTGTTCACTTGCTCGATGTCCGACTTCTTTCATCCAGGTGCCGACAAATGGCGGGACGAGGCCTGGGCTGTAATTGCGGAGTGTCCTCACCTGGATTGGCTGATTCTCACGAAGCGAGCTGATCGAATTGCCGACTGTTTGCCATCCGATTGGAGCGACGGCTACCCCAATGTCTGGTTGGGTGTCACAGCGGGTTGCAATGATTCACTCCACCGTGTGGAGTCACTATTGATGATCCCTGCCGCAATTCGGTTCATTTCCGCTGAGCCACTCCTAGAGCGTGTCGATCTGAGTCCATACCTGTGTGGCATTGATTGGGTGATTTCAGGTTGTGAACGTGCGAAGAAAGGAACTCGCCGAATCATGGACTTGGACTGGGTGCGAGACATCGATTCTCAATGCGAATCAGCGGGCGTTGCCCACTTCTTCAAACAGTACTACCAAGACGACTCGGGAATTCCGCGAGAGGACGGGGTTTTGGATGGGCGAGCATGCCAGAACTTTCCGATGGCTCGTGAAGTTGCCCCTGTGTAACAAGGTCGGTCCTTCGCCGAAGAGGTATTCCTCCACAGCAAATTCACCCACCGAGGGCAGGGTGGTCCAGACACTGCTTTGAGGGTCTGGGTTGCAGAGCAACACGAGGTGACAGAGGACTAGCTCACCCTGGCGATCCTCTTGTTCCTACGTCACCCAGACGCTCCGAGCGGCGTCTGGGCCACCCCGCCTCAAATGAAATTCGCCCAGGAGTCGGACCTGCCGACACTTGGGATTTTTCATTGAGTGGCGACGCTTTACCGTTACTGTGAGCGGATGTTTCTCACAATAAACTGGTATGATGCCCGCACTTCGTCGCTGTCATTCCGTTCCATACGCAAGAGGATGTTTCGCAACGGTCGCTCCTTCTCCCCGACCCAAGTTAGAATCTGTCGGGCTCGATCGTTTTCGGCACTATTGGATGACACCACTCGTGTTGATGCTTCTTGTCCACCAAACGATTTCGGAAGGACATTGCTCAGAGCACTAAGCGTTCCAGACAGCAGATCCGGGATTGCGACGAGATCCTCCGCCCAGGTCGGCGCTGATTCAAATCCTGTGGTGCCGAAGGACACCTCCGCTGGTTGTTTCCATTTGGAAAATCCATATGTGAAATAGGCAGCTAATCTCGCCAGGCCCTCTCGTTTGTCATATGTGTCAAGGGTCTCATCGTTGTCGCTGATCCACCAAGAAGGTTGAGTCTCTCTTCTAAAACCAACCAAAAGCATCGCTTTGATGGTGGCTAGTCGGACCATCTTTTCGACAGTTCCATTGGGAGTCTCATTTGGAAAGCAGTCAGAATAGATCTCGACCATTTCCTTTGTGCTGCCACCGAAAAAAGATCCAACCTTCCGATCAATCAATACAGTCACCAGATTTCCACGGAGTCCAAAAGCGACCTCAAGAAATGGGAAGATCGCTCGCCACTTCATTCCGTCTCGTAACTCTTTGAATGACAATCGCCTACCGTCTGGCAGCCATTGCTTACGAAAACGATCTCGTTCGACAATCCAACGCTCCAGTTCGGATTCGGTGGTGATCAGGAATGTGTATGCCTCGTGTGATGCTCGGCGATGCTGGCCCGAGTAGTCGCTTGCAACAATCATCCGACCATTGGTCACTGGTTGTAGAAAACCAGGAAATCTCCAGTCAAGCAGTGACATTGCGTCACTCAGGCTGTAGGCAAATCCTGAATCAGTATCCTCTATTCGCTTCCAGATCGGCATTGAAGTCTCAAGGGTGCTAAACATCCATGTGAACGAATCGATTTACACGCTCGTCAAATGTGCATCTTTCATTTAGACTGCACTTTAGCTGATCTCGTCGTCGCCCCGTGCTCTTCAGGTGCAGAGGGTGAGCAGGGTTTCGAGGAGGGCTTGGTATTTGTTGGTTTCGGGGGG